>CANNCS010000171.1 GCA_947503115.1 uncultured Marivita sp. | reverse complement strand
CTCACCAGGGAACGCCGTGCGCTGGACGCGCTCGATGAAATCCGCGGAAACAGGTAAGAAGTGTCAGACTCGGAGCATTAGGATACGACGGATCCTACGAACGTGTTGCCGCCTTTGCCCGTGCATGGCGTGC
This sequence comes from uncultured Marivita sp., assembly GCA_947503115.1. Classification (GTDB taxonomy): domain Bacteria; phylum Pseudomonadota; class Alphaproteobacteria; order Rhodobacterales; family Rhodobacteraceae; genus Marivita. The sequence continues at coordinate 6,004 of CANNCS010000171.1, read as the reverse complement.
GGACCGACACCGAGCGGAACAGACGACAGGGCGCGGCACTTTCGTGCCTCTGATCTTCCAGCCTGGTGAAGCTTTCCAGTTCGATTGGAGTGAAGATTGGGCCAATATAGGCGGCGAGCGATTGAAGCTTCAGGTTGCGCATATCAAGTTGTCGCACAGCCGGGCGTTCTTGGTCCGGGCTTATCCGCTGCAAACGCACGAGATGCTGTTTGACGCCCATTGGCACGCGTTCCGTGTGTTTGGCGGCGTTCCCAGCCGCGGCATCTATGACAGCGGGAATTGTCCGCCATTGGTCCGAGGACAATGGACGCGAAGACGGCGGTTGATCGCGTTGGCAAAGGCAAGCAGCGGGAAATCAATGCCCGTTTCAAGGCGATGGCCAGCCACTATGTCTTTGAGCCCGAGTTTTGCAATCCAGCTTCAGGCTGGGAGAAAGGCCAGGTCGAGAAGAACGTTCAGGACGCACGCAATCGGCTCTGGCAGGTCATGCCTGTCTTTGCCGATCTGGCCGAACTGAACCAATGGCTTGAAGATCGGTGTATCGCTCTGTGGGAAGAGACGCCGCACAAGGCCTTGCCAGGGTCCATCTCCGATGTGTGGGCAGCTGAGAAGCCCATGCTGATGGCTCTGCCGCCCGCCTTCGATGGATTTATCGAACACAGCAAGCGCGTGTCCCCCACATGCCTGATCACATTCGAGCGCAACCGGTATAGCGTGCCTGCCAGCTTTGCGAACCGCCGTGTCAGCTTGCATGTCTACCCTGACAGACTGGTCGTCATGCTGGAAGCATGCCTTTGGCATGACGCCGAAGGGCAAACGGTCTGTGAACATGAACGGATCATTGACCGGTCCCATCGTAAATCTGGCAAGGTTGTTTATGACTGGCGGCACTATCTTGCTGTTATTCAGCGCAAACCTGGTGCCCTTCGCAATGGCGCGCCCTTTACCGAGATGCCGGAAGCCTTCCGACGCCTACAGGAACATATGTTGCGCAAGGACGGGGGTGACAGGGAAATGGTCGATATCCTGTCGTTGGTTCTCCAGCACAATGAAGAGGACGTTTTGCGGGCGGTCGAACCCGCGCTGGAAGCGGGTGTGCCCACCAAGACGCATATCCTGAACCTGCTTCACCGGTTGATCGACCGTAAGCCTACGGAACATCCAGAAGTCGACCCGCCGGAAGCCCTGGCATTGCAAACGACGCCCCAAGCAAACCTGGATCGCTATGACGGCTTGAGGCAGGCAGGGGAGAAACGCCATGCGTCATGACCCTGCCGGAGCATCCATCGTCATCATGCTGCGCAGCCTCAAGCTCTATGGCATGGCAAACGCCGTCGAAGACCTGGTCGCCCAAGGTGCCCCGACCTTTGAAGCCGCGACACCGATGTTGTCCCAGTTGCTCAAGGCTGAAATGGCGGAACGCGAGGTGCGATCCATTGCCTATCACACAAAGGCCGCCCGCTTCCCTGCATACAAAGACCTCACCGGCTTTGATTTTGCGTCCAGTGAAATCAACGAAGCGAAAGTGCGGCAGTTACACCGGTGTGAGTTCATCGAAAATGCCGAGAATGTCGTTCTCATCGGTGGGCCCGGCACGGGCAAAAGCCACACCGCCACTGCAATCGGTGTTCAGGCGATCGAGCACCACAGGCGTAAAGTGCGGTTCTTCTCAACAGTGGAGCTGGTCAATGCACTGGAGCAAGAAAAAGCGAGCGGAAAAGCTGGGAAAATTGCCGAAATGCTGACCAAGGTCGACTTGGTCATCTTGGACGAGCTTGGCTACCTGCCGTTCAGTTCATCCGGTGGGGCGCTGCTCTTCCATCTTCTCAGCAAACTATACGAGCGCACCAGCGTGATCATCACAACCAACCTGAGCTTCTCAGAATGGGCGCAGGTCTTCGGAGATGCAAAGATGACCACCGCTCTACTCGACCGTCTCACGCACCGCTGCCACATCTTGGAAACGGGCAACGACAGCTACCGTTTCAAGGCCAGTTCCAAAGCTAGCAAAAAAACGCGAAAGGAGACCGCAACATTGACCGCGTCATAGACCACGACGCATAACTGAAAGTGGGTCAATTCTCGGTGAAAATACCGGGTCAGTTCTCAGTGACAATCAACAGCCAAGCGCATGACAGAAGCGACAGAGCGGGAGGCAAAGACCATCCACCGGCTTCTTGAGTTCGACCCCAAGGCGTTCGGGTTCAAGCGGGACCTGGAAAACCCGCTGGACTGTGACCTGCTGGTCGTTGACGAGAGCTCGATGGTGGACGTGATGCTGATGCAGTCCCTGCTCAAGGCGGTCCCGGATCACGCAGCCCTCCTCATCGTCGGCGACATCGACCAGCTCCCCTCGGTGGGGCCCGGTCAGGTTCTCGCTGACGTCATCGGCTCGGGCGCCGTGCCGGTGGTGCGGCTGACCGAGGTGTTCCGGCAGGCGGCGGAGAGCAAGATCATCACGACGGCGCACGCGATCAACGCCGGGCGCATGCCCGACCTCGCACAGCCGGACGGAGAGGCTGATTTCTACTTCGTGCCCGCCGTGGACCCGGAGCAGGCTGTGTCGCGGATCGTCGAACTCGTCTCCAGGCGCATCCCGAACCGGTTCGGTTTCGATCCGATCCGGGACATCCAGGTCCTCTGCCCGATGAACCGGGGCGGCGTCGGGGCCCGGTCTCTCAACATTGAGTTGCAGGCCGCGCTGAACCCGGCAGGTGAGAAGAAGGTCGAGCGGTTCGGCTGGACCTTCGCCCCCGGCGACAAGGTCATGCAGATCGAAAACGACTATGACAAGGACGTCTACAACGGAGACATCGGCACGCTCGAGGATGTCGATCTGGATGAGGGCGAGGTTGTGGTGGATTTTGACGGGCGGACCGTCACCTTCGTCTTTGGCGAGCTGGATACGCTGGTACCGGCCTATGCGGCGACGATCCACAAGAGCCAGGGGTCGGAATACCCCGCCGTTGTCATCCCCGTGATGACCCAGCATTACGCGATGCTCCAGCGGAACCTGATCTACACCGGGGTGACCCGCGGGAAGAAACTGGTGGTCTTGGTAGGGCAGACGCAGGCCGTGGCGATCGCCGTCAAGAACGTCTCCGGGCGGCGACGCTGGTCGAAGCTCGATAAGTGGCTGCGAGATCCTGCGCATCGCGCATAATGACGCCGTACAGCGACGAATATCAGGGTAAACCAGAGGTATGAGGATGGACGGTCTCGAGCGGTTTCTGTCAGCCCAGGACGGGGTCTACAGCACGGCTCTCGCGGAACTGCGCGCGGGACGGAAGCGGACCCACTGGATGTGGTTTATCTTCCCCCAACTGTGCGGCCTCGGCAGGTCAGCCATGGCGGAACGCGACGGCATCGCCTCCGTGACGGAGGCGCGGGAATATCTCATCCATCCTGTCCTCGGCTCGCGTCTGAGGGACTGCGTGAAAGCGATCATGACGCTGCGAGACCGCACAAAATACGAGATCCTCGGCTCGCCTGACGATATGAAGTTCCGGTCGTCAATGACCCTGTTTGCGATGGTCGACCCCGAGGATCCACTGTTTCGGGTGGCGCTTGACCGGTGATGTGACGGGGTGTTGGATCCAGCGACACTTTCCCTGCTTGGATCAGATCCGGAAGCGCCAGCTTGGCAGACCCGAGATGCCCCCCGGTAATGCGGGTGACACAGGGCAGACTGCGATGAGCAGCGCAGGCTGTTCGCCGGCGCTATAGCTTTGCCAGAGCTTGAATGTGTGTTATGAATGCGCATTACAAATCCGCAGGAGACATATATGACCAAGCGCGCAACCAACCTGACCGTCGACCCGGTGCTTCTGGATGAAGCTCGTGGGTTGAACATCAATCTCTCCGCGACCTTTGAGGCCAGCCTGCGCGAAGCCGTACGCAAAGAGAAGGCCGCGAAATGGCTGGAAGAAAACCGCTCGGCGCTGGAAGGCTACAACGCCTGGATCGAGCAGAACGGCCTGCCGCTTGAAAAATACCGGCAGTTCTGATGGCGCGGTTCAGCCTGCATAACTTGCCTGGCGCTGGCCGAGTTGTGAACCTGCAAAGCGATTTCCTTGACTGGACCGATACGCGGGTTGTCGCCCCGCTTGTGCCGGTGGATCAAAGCCCCCCGCCCGCCAGACACCTCAACCCGGTCATCACGCTGGATGACGGGCAGTTCGTGTTGATCGTCCAGTCCATGGCGGCGGTGCGCGCCTCGGCGCTCGGGCCTGCGTTGGGTGACCTGTCGGGCCACCAGGACGAGATCACACGGGCGGTGGATATGGTTTTTCAGGGGTTTTAATCATCCGGAGGTAGGACAGGATGGCGACGGCACTTCTTATGCCGCGACTGGAACGTGCTTCTTCGCTATTCTGATCGACGGGCACCCCTGGCCATCTTCGGGCTCTTCATGATCACGATATCGATTTCGTGACCGAGCATGCGCGTCGACCGCCCCACCCTCATCAGGATGATGTTCAACCCTCAGCCCGGTTCAAGTCAAGGGCGGAGCAGGTCAGTCCGATCAGGTGCGCGGCCCTAACGGGCCGCGCACGCGTTCAGAAGAGGAACCCGTCCACCTCCAGACCAAACGTCTCCGCCTCAAGCGAGTCCGTTCCGGCCAGCGCATCGCCACCGAGGAACTCGGCGACAGTCTGACCGCCCGCGAACTCAAGGCCCCCGACCAGACCGGACGCGTTCGCATCCCGGCCCTCGATCAGCCCCTTGAACTGCGTGACGTTGATCAGGCTCTGTTCGAGGCCATGCACTGCGAGGTTCAGACCGTCGCCCGCCTCGCCCACCGGGCCGACCAGGTCCGCGTTGACGCGCAGAACCGGCAGGTCTCCGGACGTGTTGAGCGCCGCGACCTGACGGTTGTTTAGGGTCTGGCCGTAAACGTCCACCGCGTGGATCTCCCCGTCAAACAGATCGGTGAGCTGAGTCTCGTTCCAGCTGCCGCGCGACGAGGTCCCGGCCCCGGCGACCATCTCGCGCAGGTTCTCCGACAGGTTCAGGTCCAGGTTTCGCTCGAGGTCCACCTTCTGCCCACTCAAAAACAACTCAATCTGATCGGCGCCGATGTTGACCGCCGCCGTGTAGGTATCCCCGACCTGGACCTGTCCGTCCCCACTCCCGGATCAGGGACCAATCTCTGAACAGGCCCCGCACGATCTCCATACCTACAACCGAGAGTTCATGATGGGCACCCTGTCGCACGTGGCGTATAGCTGACTAACTCACGCCGGGATGCATCGGTGATGCTACTTCCCGGCACCCTGCTATCATCAGCATGTAGTTGATCAAGCTGCTGGCAAAATCGTCGCCGTCCCTGAGCCAATCATCGAACTCATCGCGTTCTGCTTCGGTGACGAGGTGATAACCCATGGCCCAATTCGCAAAATTTCGTTCCTTTGCAGTGCGGTCACAGAGGATTCCCATGCCGGTGTGGCGCGGGTCTTTACGGATCATGCCGACGACATCATCAAGCACGTCGTATTCGCCTTCAAGCACCTGAAAGTACTGGGTCCGCGTGCGCAACAGGTAGCCCGTGACGCCCATTTCGCCGTTGTGCCGCCAAGCTGTTTCCAGAATGTCGTGATCAACTTTGCTGGGAAAGTCCGTTTTGGCAGTGCTTTGGTAGAGAACAGCACGGATCATCGTGGGTCGTCAGTATCGTAGTTGTGTAAGATGACCCTAGGTCACATTGCTTGCGTATAGCTGCTGTTCACAGTGCACTCAAACCGTGCAATTTGTCGTGGCAGGCTCGAAATGGTCAACCGCAACAGCTGTGATGCCCAGAAATTCTTGCAAAATAGGCGACGCACTAAGGGAGGAGATGTGCGCCGCCTTTTAGTTTCGGCCGATTCAGGGAGGAGGAAAGAACCGATCTTGAACATGACTTGGGGACTGCGTCGTAAAACAGCAAGGAGCCGATTCCGTTGAAAAAGTCGCTGATTTCGGGGCGTCTGTTTGAGGTATTGGTCTGATTTCGTTCAGATGTCTA
>CANNCS010000170.1 GCA_947503115.1 uncultured Marivita sp. | reverse complement strand
GTCCGTGTTCAGAATCCATCTCGCCGGTCGGCACCACCCCTAAAATTGGCGAAATGCGCCCTGTGTCGTGTAGTGTGAGGCAAGCACGCAAGGTCTATGCTAAACTCTCGTTTTATAAAGCTTCTAAGCCATCACCTGTCTACGCAATTCATCTGCGAGGTCACTATGAAAATTGCTTTCCATCGTATCTTAAGCGCCATTGCTCTTACGGTCCTACTGCCATTCGGAATGGCATCTGCGCAAAGCGCAGATCCGTTCGAGTATGGCTGGAATTTGGATGGTGACGCGTCCGAACTGAGGTTTTTGTCCATCAAGAAGTCAAAAGTCGCAGAGACAAGTTCATTTGCAACACTGTCGGGCCTGATCACTGAAGACGGCCTGGCGCAGGTGCGTGTTCTTTTGGATTCTGTCGATACAAAGGTCGATCTTCGCAACGTGCGCATGCGGTTCCTTTTCTTTGAAACCTTCCGGTTCCCTGAAGCGGTGATCACCACACAATTGTCGCCCGAACTGCTGACGGATTTGCACATGACCCGTCGCAAGGAAATCGAACTGCCCTATACGTTCACACTGCGCGGTGTGACCTTGGAGCGGACAACGGATGTTGCGGTCACGCTTATCGACAATGACCGCGTTGTGGTATCTTCGATCACGCCGATTGCGTTTACGCTCGAGGAATTGGACCTTGAGGAAGGGCGCAGAAAGCTGGAAGAAGCCGCAAATGTGGACATCACTCCTCTTGGAGTCGTCAGCTTTAACTTTGTGTTCGATCGCGCACAGGCTGGGACACCGCCGGATTTGCCGGAAGCAACATTCACCCCGGCAGCGGTGGCACTCGAGGACAAGGGCAATATGACCGAAGAGGCCTGCTTGGGGCGTTTTGAAATTCTGTCCAAGACAGGCAATATCTTCTTTGCCTCCGGCAGTACGCGTTTAGATGACAAGAGCCTGCCGCTCTTGGAAAACCTGTATGACATCGTAAATCGGTGCCCGACGTTCCGTCTTGAAATTGCTGGGCATACGGATTCCGTTGGTAGCGATCAGCAAAACCAGAACATCAGTGAACGCCGCGCAGCTTCTGTGGTCGGTTGGCTTACCGACAAGGGTATTCCACGCGATCGTCTGACGTCTGTTGGCTATGGCGAGTCTCGTCCGATTGTCGAGAATGACACGCCGCAGAACCGCGCGCGTAATCGCCGGATCGAGTTCACGGCGTTGGCCGAATAATTCGATCTCACCGATCCGGTTGTTAGACCCACTAAAAAGGGCACCTGAAAACCAGGTGCCCTTTTTCTTTTTCTGATCCTAGGTGTCAGGCGCCCGAGAACGGATCGTCCAGAACACCGACGATCGGCATCAGGAATTCGCCCGAATTTGGGTTGAGGGCTGCATTGTGGAAGGTGTCGATCTGGGCAACTGCGGCTGTCACACTGGCTTCCGAGCCATCAAAGATGGCCATTGCGGCTGATGCGTTGTCGAGATCCGACATACCTTTGTGGACAGCGAAATAAGCTCCGATGTCGGTCTTGTTGGCAAGGTAAGCCTGATCGGCCAGCTGTTGGTTGATGAAGTCCTGCGTCGCGCCTGCCGGAGGAGCAGCCTTAGCGCCGCCGAGAATGGCCAGAATGAACTGATCCCGGCTCACTCCACCGCTGTCGAGGGCGTCGACCCAGAAATCGAACCCTGCCTGATCTGGGATGCGACCCAGCACGTTGTTGTACACCGCCGTTGCGACATCCGTATTGCTAAGGTCGGACGGGTAAGTTTCTCGTGTTTCGGGCTGGTCGATGAAGAAGCTGGCCGATTGTTGGAGAGTCACACCGTTGGCAAAGGCAGTGCCCCAGAAATTGAGGCCGACCGCGTCTGGCGCCCGATTGAAATACGCGATGTAGAGTTCGATGAAGCTTTCGAAGTCCGGCGCCGATAGACCTGTCGGGCCGCCAAATTGCTGAAGATCGAAAGGTGCGCCGTCAAAGAAGCCTGTGTCGAAGTCAAGAAGTTCGATCCCGATCAGTGTGTCTTGACCATTCCCATCGCCACGACGGTCCTGGATCACGGTGGAATTTGCGCTGAGCGTTAGGGTGTAGGCGCTTTGGGCACCAGAGAAGACTGCGGTGTCGATCCCAACGCCACCATTAACCAGATCATTTCCGCTACCGCCTTCGAGTCGATCATTGCCGCCTTCACCGACAAGCGAGTCATTGCCGTTTTCACCTTCGAGGGTATCGTTATCGCCACCTCCGTTGATGAGTTCAGCAAGATCACCACCGCGAACGAAATCATCGCTCGCACCAGTGAAGATGCGATTGGCTGTTTCGCCGCCGCCGTTCGGATTCACGCGAACCGTTGCACCGGGCAGTGTGTCCACGATAATGATATTCTCACCATCTATCGGGTAATTCGGCCAATTCGCGGCAACCTCGGCAACCGTGGTGGGTTCTTGAGTGTAGTCCACGCTGAACAGTAAGTCCCCGTCTAGCGATCGCACTTCCATTGAATCAACCGTCCCGGACAACTGAGACAGTTCGGTTGGCGCGTTCTTGACGAACGTGCCGGTCAATTCGATGTTCAGGCTTTCGAGCGTAACCGCTTCGATGAACACAGCGTTTGTGCCGCTTGCAAAAACGAGTTCCGTGTTGGCGTCATTGAGAGCGAAGCTGCCGGGGTTCTCGGACAGAGTATTCGAGCGGGCATAGATATAGGCCGCGCCGTTCGGGATCCCGCTGGTGTCCAAAAGGTCTGATACGAGGCGCGATTGTGCCGTGCTTTGTACCATGCCATCGGACAGCGATGTTTCGTTTGATGTGCTGCTTTGGCGGGACAAAGAACCCGGGCTCAGGCGGAAAGAGTCCGCTTCATCGTAGTCTACTTCGTAGCCCAAATCCTCCATCGCCGCGATGGTCAAGTCGCTGATGGGATTGTCTGGGACGCCAAAAGCACCGGCGCCTACGTCAGGCCGCCGGAGTTCTACACTCGATGTCATAAGTTCTTCATCAAAGACATCTTCGCTCCAGTATTGGGCGGCGAGTCCACCATTCTCACCGTCTTCCAAAGCATTAACGCCATTCAGGTCGTCACTCAGTTCAGCTATTTCGCGCAGACCATTCGACCCCACATACGTCGCCACGCCATCAATCATTTGGACAATGCCGAATTCTTCCCAAAGCGCGCCGAAACCCAGCGCACGACCGATTGTATTGGCAACGAACTCGTCAAGGTTGAGCAGGGACCCGACTTCTTCGGGGTTGATCACAATCCGGGAATAGGTTGGTAACGCGTCGGTACTTAATGCATCATCACGCTGGTCAAGAACGCTGGAGATTGCGAGGATCTTCTGTTCGACACCTTCGAAGCTAAGTTCAATATCTTCAATCGCAACCTCGATCAGTATGTCATCGACATAGCCGTAGCCTTCTACAAAGGCGTAGGACAGATCTCCGGTGATGATCTCTTCCCAACGTTCAATGGCGTCATCGAATGCGTTGATGTAGGAAGTGGGTACATCGTCGGACGCAAATACGACAGTGATGTCGAACTGACCGTCATCAAGTGGGCCAAGGTCTTCCAGCTCAAGCCTGTACTGGCCTGTGGCGTTTCCGAAACCGCCGGCTGACAGGTAAAATTGTCCGCTTTGATCCGTCACGAACTGGAGCGAACTGCTAGTGGTGCCTTCGCCGCCGTCGTCGTTGTCGGTGTTTTGTATCAGGACCCCGTTGCTGTCATAGACGCCGGTGAAGAATGGATCGGCCAGGGCATCGCCGCCGTCGAGAGGCACAAGGTCGATCTGGTATAGACGGTTTGCGGAGAGGCTGACTTCGAACCAATCGTTGTCTTGTGCAAAATCGACCCGGCCCACGGCAGTGCCACCCGGCGCGATGGAGCCCGTTGTGTCGATATCGGCGGAGAAGTCGTCTCGAAATCCTAGGTCGACGACTTCGACGGTGTAGGTGCCAAGCCCATTGAATTCGTCCTGCACCGCGATGAAATAATCTCCGGCGGATTGCGGGGTGAAATAGGAAACACTGTCATCTCCGATCAGTTGGGTGTTCAGCGTTTGAGCCGAGGTGGTTGGCGAGCCACTGATCGTGCTGTTCGAGAAGATGCCGACCAGTTGAGGGTCGAGCAGGGTTCCGTTGTCCGACGCCTGCGCAAGAATGTTGATTTCGTATGTGGTGTTCGCCTGCAAGCTGACGCGGAAGGCGTCGATATCGCCGATTGTTTCGATCTCGCCAGTTGCGCGTCCACCAACGGTAACTGTACCGAAGTCTTCTGCAATACCGGGCAGTAAGTCATCCACAAAACCTGTGAAATTCACGGTCAGGGTATAGTCACCGACATTCAAGTCTTGCGCACCGGCCACCTCGACTTGGTAGACGCCATCTGTCGGGACACTTAGCCCCGAGACCAGTGCATTTGTGTCCACGCCGCTGTTATTGTCTGCGCTGCCCTGGATCAATGATCCTGTGCTGGAGAATACTCCGATGATTTCAACATTGGGGTTGGAGCCGCCACCTGTCGGCAGCCCCTCAAGCGAGATGTCGTATTCAGCCCCGGCAATTAGGGTAATGTCGAAGCGATCCCTGTCACCTGCGTTCTCAATGGTTCCAAGTGCCGGAACATCAACAACCGCCGCGCCAAAACTGTCGGCATACGGCCCTGGTAGATAGTCGTCCGCCGCGCCAAGCGATACGATATTCAGTTCATACCCGCCCTGTCCGAAAGGTGTGTGGCTGCCGACTTCGATATCGTAGCTTCCGGTGGTGTCCACAACGAAGCCGTCGACCAAAGCATTAAGGCCCGAACCGCTGTCATTGTCGGACGAATTTTCGACCAAGACATTGAGGCTGTCATAGACACCGAAGATCTCGGGGTCGGCCAATGTTCGGCTGCCGTCAGACGCTGATACCATACTGATAGAATAAAGCTGCCCGGCTTCCAGCGTGACCACGAAGCGGTCCCTGTCGTCTAGGGTTTCGACGCTGCCCAATTCTGGAATGCCCGGATCAATGCTGCCGAACACCAGCGCATCGTCGCCTGGCAGATAATCGTCCAACGTACCAAATTCGATAACCTGTTCGGATTCTGTCTCAGCGCCGCGATCATCAATCACAGTGAACCGGACGACTAGGCTTTCGCCTTGGGTGCCCGTGGCAGCGTTTATGAGCAGGTCGCCGTTCGCCAGCAGCTCACCTGTTGCGGTCGCTGTTTCGAACGCAAAGGGGACTACCGAAAACAGTTCTTCGCTACCATCAGCGAAGTTTGTCAGGACGTTGCCAATGACTTCGGGCTCTGTGAAGCTGTAGTTCTGGATTGGATCGGGGACACCGTAAGGCGCAGAGTTGATCGCGAAACTACGAGTGAAGTCGATTTGCGTTTGGACAAGATCGCCTTGAACTGAACCTCCCAAAAGGTTGGTGTAAGTAAAGTTGGACGCAATGCTCGGTACGATCCAGTCGACGGTTCCCACAACTTGAACCGAGACCGCTTCGTCATCTTCAACTAACTCATCTATCAATGCCTCGAAGGTCAGAGTTTGGTTTAGTCCGAACGAGTATGTTACATTGAAGTCTTCGCCATTGATCGCGTTTGCCGATGTTACGATGATGGAAATCTGGCGATCCGAGATCAATTCATCCGGTGAACCAGTTCCGGGGAACGGTGGTAAAATACCCGGCGGCAGTTCAGTCGGAAGGGAGTAGCTAAAGTCGTCGCCTTCGTTCACGATTTCTTCCGACGCGATTTCGACGTATTCGATTTGGTAAAAACCTTCATCGAAGGCATTTGCTGACTGAACACCGAAATAGTGCGTACCCGTATAAGAAGCGGTATAAATCGCCTCTGCATTGAACCCGGACCCGCTGTTGTCGTCTCCGGACCCTGGCTGCAGCATGCCCAAATCGTCGTACACACCGACAAACAGCGGATCTGCAAGTTCGTCGACGAGATTTCCCGTGTCTGTGCGGACCTCAATGAGATAATCGTTCCCAGCTACCAGTGAGACTTCGAACCAATCTTCATCACCAGAAAATTCAATTCGACCGAATGATGCAACGCTGCTTAACAGCGGGCCGCCGTATACGGCGCTAAATCCAATAAAGTCGTCAAAATCGTCCATGGTGGGTCCAGTTCGTCAAAAGAGGTGCGCTTCCAGAAAGCGCAGTCCAAGTGGAAATCATATTCGTCCAAGGAGCCTTGGTGGTCCGGCGCAAAAAGTTAGGCAAAACATCAATACCATCCGGGTCTTAGAAAGACTTTGGTTAACCAACAGCAACTGGGAGTAGCTTGTGGTTTTTGGTTACGCTGAGTCAAGCGTGAGCTGATCAATACCGACGAAACTAACCCGTCACGTTTAGGTGGGGATGTCCCGGTTAATGTTGAACTATGAATGAAGGGTGGCGTTGCTTTCCCTGAGCCGTAGGCTCGGGGTGTTCA
>CANNCS010000169.1 GCA_947503115.1 uncultured Marivita sp. | reverse complement strand
AATCCATCAAGCACGGCGCTCAACTCGCAAGGAATATGGGGCAGAAAATCAACCAAAATGTGTGAATCTGATAGGCCTCAGCCTGAGTTGCAACGGTCAGTTCAGCTGTTTCATCGCTCAGATGGAAAGGCCATTTGGGTGTTTCAATGATGTCCCAGCCTTCGCGACGTAATTGGGGCAAAACTCGAAAGGCAAAATCAATGCCACTGCGCGATGCTGGAAGCGCCACATCGCCTGTGTCCCTGTCCTGTGCGGCAAAAACAAAGTCGCATTGTGTCATACGAGCGCTTGGCCAAAGATCGTGTATCTCATCAATGGGTATGGCTCCCGCATCCATCAGTCGAATGACGCAGCCCGCCTCCCACTGATGATCACGCGTCAGGGTGATAAGCTCATTGTTTTCAACGAACTTAGGGTCAGCATCGCCTTCCCAGACCTCGTGTCCGTCATAGGCAAAGCGCAAGGTCAGAGTTGGTAGGCTCACGGGTCTGCTCGCCCAACGGCTATAGCCATCATGCGCCGTTTCTGCGCCAAGTGTCAGCCGAGCAACACGCTTGGCCGCGTCGCGCCGTCTTTGTCGCGCCAGATGTGGTCGAGGCAAGGGCATCCCTGCAAGTGTGGCGGGCATTTCTGCGCCCAGGAGGGCGGCATCATCCGGTGCGACTTGAGGCGCGCTTTTGACAAGTCTCAGCGCGTCAATCTGAACAGGCTGCGCCAGGGCCCCGATCTGATTTTGGGCAATGTCGATCCATAGCGCGGCACTGTCTGATGCCCGGACGTCCAACTGTCTGCCATCGGCGTCCTCAAATCCCAGCCTCTGATGACCATCGGCCGTCATGCGCCAGGCCAGCCTGACGTCTGGCTGCGCGTCTGACCAACTCAATTCCGAATGTGGGGCATTGGTGTGCAGGAAGCGTCCGGTCTCGCACAAGCGGCGGATCAGTGCCAGCACATCGCGGGCCACAGGTTTGAGCTCTTCTGGCAGCCTGTGGCTGTACGGCAGCGGCCACAGTTCGGTCTGCGCAAGATCTGGTAACAGCTCTAAATCGATGGGTCGGATAAACTGTGCCGCAGTGCCGCTGCGCATGGCATTTAGGATGTCATATCGTTTGATTGACTGGTTCAAACTGGTGCCTGCAGCATTCATACGGCCCTTGTAGATGTCGATCTGGAGCTTTTCGTCTTCTGGGTTCAGGACAAAAAGCAGGCGGTCCTTGATCGTGTCGGGATATGCCTCGGGACGCGTCTCTGGGTGTATCGAGGGTGTGGCGTGTTGCTGGACGCGGGTCAGCCACCCCCGGACTGGTACTGTGAGTTGCCGCGCAGTATGGTTTTGGGCTGCAGCGTAAGACTGGGTGTCTCTTGACACAGGGCTAGGTGCTGCCTGACTGGTTGCTGCCCATTTGATCAAAACCGCGACAATATGTTTGCAGTTATGTCCAACCGGGCAAGAGCAAATGCCGTCTACGAAGCTGTTGCCGATTGAAATCCGCTGTTGATAACTTTCGCCGCGCCCATTGGAAACACGCGCCCTGAGGGTGTTGTCTGCCAGGGTCTCCACTGAGCGCACCAATCCGCGCCGGGCATAGCCCTGTCCGCGCTGTAGTGTGCCCGCGTCGAAATGATCTCTCAGGTGCATGTCTGTACCATACCCTTTTGACGTTGCAGCCTCTGTCTTGGCGCCTACCCTCAGAGGCCAACACATCCCCCGGAATTTTAGACTTTTATGCACGCATCCGAGCAAGATGCGACACCCATTTACAATGAACTTGGGCAGCTCCTGCTGCGGCTCGGCACAGATCACCGCGGCCTTGCTGCGCGATAACAGCACGGTCGTGTTGGCCATATGCGGGTTGATCCCCCAAGACCGGACGCAGCGCCTGCGAGCCCGCCGGTTTTGGGTCTGCGTCTGGTCTTGTCTTGCGCGCCACTCTGGTGGTTCCGCACGCTGCGGTCTACGCCGCGCCTTTTGCAAGATGGACGAGTGATATGACGCGTTATCGACAGTTTGATGGCTGACGCGGGCGTATTGCGCGGAACCTGGGGGGTGATTTCACGCGATCTCGGGTACGCGTTTCACCGCATCATGGGCCGCCATCTCACGATTGTGGGCAGGCTGATCGACAGGGTGTCGTCTTTTGGCGCCGCGCACATATCGACAAGCGTCTTACCCTTTTCAGTGCCATCATGGGTCTGGCTCTCATTCCGCGCGGTGGCTCGGACAGCCCCTTAGTCGCCCCGCTCAGCAGGGGGCGTGTCGGAAGCGTTTTGTGCCATCCACTCCGTTAGAATCCGTCGGATCATCTCTTGGCGGGAAGGAATGTCGTGGGCGCGCCTTCGCAATTCGTCAACAGCTACGATCATATCTTGGGGGAGACGCAAAGTTACCGGCTCATTACCACGATGGGATTTTTTTTCAGCATTCATCTGTGTGACACCTTGATGTTGTGACGTCACAATGTCACATATAGCGGACGGTAAGCAAGCTCTTTCACCCTCTTGCTTGCCGCCCTTGCCACAGCGATCTGCAAAGGAGATCACCATGACCGACGCCATCCTTACCACCTCAGCGTGCCTCAATGAAGGGCTGACCACACGCTGCCATGTTGCGGCCGTCTTCCTCTCCGTGCTGCGCACGCGCGAGCGGTGCCTTGCCGTCGAATGTCATTCGCGGGACGTCGACGCCAGTGGGGGCGATACTGCCTGGGCTGCCAGCTACGCGGCAGGCGTAATGCTCACCGCGCGTCTCAACCAGATTGTGTGTCTGTCCAAAATCGCCTCCGCCAACCGCCCGCTCCGTGCAGTCTGATGGAGGCTTGTGCGATGCAGAATGTCTCACCTGCGGCGCCCGATTGGCGTGCCGAATTTCGTCGTCTCGAGGGCGCCTATGCGCCTGCGACCATCCGCAGCTACATGACTGATGTCGCGGCCTTTGAAGACTGGTGCTCAGCTGAGGGGAGTGTGCCCTTCCCTGCCGATGCCGACACGGTCTGTCGGTTTATCGAAGATCAGAGCCACGAAAAAGCTCCCTCGACAATCCGGCGACGTCTCTACGCCATCCGGAAAATTCATCGGCTCCTCGACCTGCCGGATCCGACCCATAACGAGGACGTTAACCTCTCCTTGCGACGCGTGCGGCGTCACAAAGCCAACCGCCCGCGCCAGGCTAAGGGTCTGACACATGATTTTCTCAATCGGTTTTGCGACACTCAGCCCAACACGGCCATCGGTCTGCGCAATCGTGCACTGCTTTCGATTGGCTATGAACTGCTCACCCGCCGCTCAGAGCTTGTGGCGCTCCGCAGTGACGATCTTGAAGAGCGCGCTGATGGAACCTTCCGGGTACTGATCCGTCGCAGCAAATCAGACCAATATGGTGCCGGCCGCATCGCCTTTACCTCAAGACAGACAGCTGATTTGCTGCGCGCCTGGCTTGAGGTGCGTGGGCCAGAGATCGACTGGCTGTTTTGCCCGGTCTATCATGGCAAACTGATCGACCGGGGCCTGAGTACAAGCACCGTTCGATGGGTGGTCAAACAGGCTGCCAAGCGGGCCTGTCTCGACCGAGCTGACATTGACGCTTTCAGCGGTCACTCCATGCGTGTGGGTGCCGCACAAGATCTGTTGAAGCAAGGTTTTGACACCGCAGCCATTATGCGGGCTGGTGGTTGGAAATCTGTAAACGTGCTGGCACGGTATCTTGAATACGCTGAGCACAATGTTTGGGCATAAAGCTGTTCTAACGCGTGTCTAGCTCACAGTGCAGAACGCGTGGCGAGGCCGGTTGTCCTTCACTTTGTTGTCACGGGCTCTTATCGTCTCGTTGACCCCCTTTGATGCCATTGACTGGTGAAATCCATGCACTCTTCGTTTCTTAAAATAGAGTATTACCAGGCTGGTCATCTTGATGCTGCCAGCACAGCCATTGCGCGTCTGAGAAAGAATGATATTGACGCCATTGTTCTCCGTGACGTTTATCCTAAAGATGCGCTTTCTAAGCTGCCTGATCTTTTAACCACAAATGCGCCAGGGTTTATAAAGACAACATTTCCGGAAGCCTTTTGTGCATATTTTTATGGAATTAACCTCAATCTCGCAGAACCTGATTTAGCCCCATATTTTTCGGCAGAACCGGACTTTCGCGAGAAGCTGGCAGCGCTTGATCTGGGCGGCATGCCACTACAACACAGAATTTGTAGCCTGCTTTCAAAAATGGACGAAAACCGACCCTATAGTGCTGCACCAGGCCCATTGGGCGCTAAGCATTTTTTTACAACACTACGGGCACATCTTACAGGTGGCTATATACCCGCTCATTTCGACAACGAAGCCGCAATGAGGCCAACATATCAACATATCGCCAAACTTTGCGAGCCTGACATCTATTCCTTTGTCCTTTGTATCGATCAGGCGGAAAAAGGAGGTGCGCTCGATATCTACAATCTGACATCGAAAGATGCAGCTGCAGAGTTTCGTAATGATGACCATGGCGGCCAAAAGAAAGATCTGAGCAGCGTCGAAAAAACGTCAATCCGTCTTGCTCCAGGTGAACTGATCATCTTGCATTCCAGCCGCTTCTTGCACGGTGTTTCGAAGGTTGAGGGGGACCGTACCCGTTGGACCGTATGCAGCTTTATGGCTCTCGCAAAAGACGGCAAGCAGGCGTATTGCTGGGGATGATCGACACCCCTCTGACATATATTTCGGCTCTTGTTGAGGCATATCGAGCTGGCCAAGCCAATGATCATGTCCATCTTGGGTATTGGGAGGACCTTGTCCAACATGATTGGAAGACGGCCCAGTGCGCCATGACCAAATTGCACCTTGGTGCCTTGGCACTGCAAGATGGTCATACAGTCGTGGATATAGGATGCGGACTTGGTGGAAGTCTCCGCATGGCGGGCGCTTTGATCGGTGCCGGACATTTGATCGGGGTTAATATTGATCCCCGACAGCTTGAGATCTGCAAGGAGCACGCGATTTCCAATGATAATCGAGTATCATGGTTGCTGAATGATGCCGGCGATATCCAATTAGAAGACGGGATATCTGATCGCATTCTTTCGCTTGAGGCAATGTTTCACTTCTCCAGTCGCGATGCCTTCCTCTCAGAGGCCTCTCGATTGCTCAGCACAAATGGACGCCTCGTCTGCAGTGACATCCAATTTGACGCGCCGCAAACCATGGAGGAACAGGAGCTTCTCGGTTGCGTGCAAAACGGATATGCACCCTGGCCCACACCGGTCATCAAGGCAGGCGAAGTCATCGCTATGGCCTCTAACCACAACCTTATCCTGATAAATAATCGTAACTTGTCTGACAGTGTAAAGCCGTCATGGGATCACATCGCGCCCCGATCCCAGCACCCCATAACATCACCAGTCGGCGCAATGGCTCAGCTGCATTTAGCTGGTAGACTACGGTATGAATTTTTCACATTTAAAAAAATTAACTAAAAATAAGTTTAATCGTCAGCTATCAGTGGCCGAACTGACATAGCTTCAGTTGAGACCCGTCCGAGTTCTTATTTTAATCTCGATGTGTTACTTTGCTTCCCAATCTCAACGTATTGGAAACTTATAAAATACTGCATCACCACGTCTGGACGCTTTGTGTTGATACATTGCAGTATCAGCATGACTCACCAGGGCGTCTACATCGTCAGCATCTCCCGGATAAAGTGAAACCCCTACACTGCACCCGACGAGTATGTGTGTTTCAGATATTTTTGGTACTGTACCCTCATGTCTGGAAATTCGTTTGAGCTGCGGGTCATGAACCTGTGCTGGGGCGCGCCCCAGCACAGGCTGCCCATTCTGGTATTCCATGGAGTTGCAACACAACCATGGAGAAGAGCGAATGGACAGACGAAAGGATACGGCGCTTGAGGCGGTCTTGGAACAGTTGATCGAGCACGGCCCCGGCGAGATGGCCTCTGTGTTCGCGCGGGCTTTCGAGCTTGCGATGCAGATCGAGCGCGAGCGGTTTCTCGGCGCGGGTCACTACGAGCGCACGCCGGAACGTCACGGCTATGCCAACGGCTATAAGCCCAAGCGGATCGACACGCCCGCGGGCACGGTGAACGTGCAGGTGCCCAAGACTGCCGGGCACGACGGGGAGCCGTTCTACCCGCAATCCCTCGAGCGCGGGCGGCGGTCGGTCCGGTCCGTCATGCTGGCGGTGGCCGAGATGTACGTCAAAGGCGTCTCCACACGTGACGCCGAGGCTGTCATGCGCGAGTTCGGGATCGAGAGCCTGTCGTCCTCGCAAGTCAGCCGGGCGGCAAAGCTGCTCGACGACGAACTGGAGGCTTGGCGCAACCGCCCTCTGGGCCAGGTGAAATACCTCATCCTCGACGCCCGGTACGAGAAGATGCGCCACGGCGGCGTGGTGCGTGATGCTGCCGTGCTCTCCGCTATCGGCATCGGCCCGGACGAGCGCCGGCGTGTTCTGGGGGTTTCCGTCGCCCTGT
>CANNCS010000168.1 GCA_947503115.1 uncultured Marivita sp. | reverse complement strand
TCGGAGCGTCTCATCCGCCAATCATGCCACGACGCAGCAGCGTTGGGAATCCTATGTCAGGCGGGGAACACTAGGGGTGAAGCCCGATAGACTTTCATGGCCACTGGCGCGGGCCATCACCTGCATCAACTCGACCGACGCGCCAAAATAGCGGGCGAGTTGCTCCGCGCCGCGCTGACGTCACACACAATCTGGTCCAGCAGGTCGCGTAAATCTGCATCACCTACCTCGCGTGCGAGGTAGGCGTGAAGTGTCTCGTAGTCCATCGGGGTCAGCTTGCGATGTGTTCGAACAGACGTGCGACGGCCTCGGCGCCTGGATCGATGTGCCCGTCCAATTGCTCTGCGTTGATGTAGCTTGCCCGTCCCGCCTTGGCAGACGTAATGGTGGCAGTGTAATCGGCCCCTTTGCGCGCGGCAGAGGCGGCGGCGTCAATGCCCGCACCCAGCTCTTCCAACGCGGGCAAAAGCGCATCGACCATTGTCCGGTCGCCCGGATTAGCCCCTCCGATCTGACGCATGCGTGCGAGGCCCGCCAACAACGCACCTTTCATCGGTTGACCCGACGAAGACGCATCCCCGGCGGCCGCAAAGAAAATCGCGAGCAGAACCCCAGACGATCCCCCCATTGTCTGGCTGAGTTCCAAACCAATGGCACGATAGAGCTGCGTGTGATCGGCAAGCGGCAGCGTGTCCATCGCCGCGATCAACGCGCGGGCTGCGGTTGCAAGGGTTGAGCCCGTGTCGCCATCCCCTGATTTGGCATCAAGCAGGTTCAAGTCTGCCTCTGATGCGATCAGCACATTACAACAGGCTGTCAGGAAGGCCTTTGTCGGCTCATGCTGAGAGGCGGGCGCGCGAATGGGCGACAAACCATCCGGCAAAGGCAGAACCTTGGGTTTTTCAACCGGGTTGCAGCCGGGCCACGCATGTGCGCCCACAGATTGGGCCAACAGGTCTTCGTCTCCGTTAGACAGTTCCATCAAAGAGATCGAAAATCCATGCATGTCGAGTGCTGTCATCATCGCATCAGGACCGATCACGTGCCGGATATACTGCCCTACGTCAGACGCCAGCAGCGTATCGGTCAGGATCGACATCTCTAGGAAGGATGCCCCGCCAAGGTTGTTGATCAGGGCAACATGCGGTGTCTTGGGCATGCCAGCCGCCAGCTTCTCGGTCATCAAGACGATTGCGTCTTTTGCCCCGCTTGAGGCGACTTGTTCAACACCCGCTTCCCCGTGAATGCCAAGGCCAAGTTCGGCCATCCCAAGGGGGATCCGATCCTCTTTCAAAGACCCCGGCACCGTGCAGGTATCAAGGGACATGCCAATGGACCGCGTCGCGTTTCTGACCCGTTCTGCGGCCATAGTGCAGGCCTCAAGGTTGGCTCCGTTTTCCGCCATGGCACCAGCGATTTTGTGAACGAAGAGCGTTCCAGCGACCCCGCGTGCCTGAGGCAGATCCGGCAGTGCCACGTCATCGTCCACAATTACCATTGCGACTTTCAGGCCGAAGGCACGAGCCCGCTCGGCGGCAAGGCCAAAATTCAAGCGGTCGCCTGTGTAGTTCTTGACGATCAGCAAGCATCCCGCGGGGCCCGTGACGGCAAGAATGCCTGCCAGAACCGCATCAACAGAGGGCGAGGCAAAAACATCGCCACAAACTGCGGCGGTCAGCATCCCTTTGCCAACAAAACCTGCATGCGCTGGCTCGTGTCCTGAACCGCCTCCAGAAACCAGCGCGACTTTGGATTTATCCCAGTCCGACCGCACGACAACACGGATATGAGGATAACCGTCAAGTCGTGTTAGTTTCCCGCCTGAGGCCGCAATCGTTCCATCGATGGCCTGTGTGACCATGTCTTCCTTAGCGTTGATAAAATGTTCCATGCTACCTTCCCTCAGATCACGCGTTCGCCAGCGGCGTTGAAATAATATGGTTTTTGCGGGCGGATCTTGACGATATCGCCCTCTCCCAGCTCTGTATGTGCCTCCGTCACCGTGATGAGATCGTGGTTTTTGAACGCCAGATGCAGCCGCGTCTGATCGCCCAGGTGTTCCACACGGGTGACCATGCTGTCCTCGCCTTCACCTTGCACGATGTGCTCTGGCCGCAGGCCAATGTTCGCCGCACCCGCAGGCGCACCACCAAACAGATCAGCGGGCACAACGTTGATGCGTGGCTGGCCCAGACGGCTGGCGGCATAGACGCTGACCGGGTTTTCGTAGATTTCGCGGGGCGTTCCGAATTGCACCAACTTGCCATGGTCAAGCACACCCACATGGGTGGCCATGGTCATCGCCTCGATCTGGTCATGGGTGACGTAAAGAAGCGTGGCACCCGAATTGGCCTGAATGCTTTTCAGTTCGATCCGCAAATCAGATCTCAATTTGGCATCCAGCGAACTCAGCGGTTCGTCCATCAGATAGACGGATGGATTGCGAACAAGCGCACGCCCAATCGAGACACGCTGCATCTCGCCCCCCGACAGGGCCGTCGCCTTGTTATCAAGCTTGTGGCTGATTTGCAGAACTTCGGCCACTTCACCGACCTTCTGGTCAATCTCGGCTTGAGGCGTTTTCAGGATCGGGGACTTCAACGGGAATTCAAGGTTCTGTCGCACGGTCAGGTGCGGATAAAGCGAGTACTGCTGAAAAACCATCGCCACATCGCGTTGCGCGGGCGTAAGCCCGGCCATGTCACGGCCTCCGATCATGACGGTTCCCGCGTCAGGCTTGTCCAGGCCAGAGACCATGCGCAGCGTCGTTGTTTTTCCTGCTCCTGTCGGGCCCAGCAACACAACGAAAGACCCGTCCGGTACGGTCATCGTGACATTGTCCAAGGCGGTTTCTTCGTCAAAGGATTTGGACACACCGTTCAAGGTGACATCAGCCATTGGACAAAACCTCCTTATTTGCGGCGCTCTTCAACGCCTTGCCGGTTTCTGCATCAAACAGAGATATGGTCCGCGCATCGAATTGCAGTCCTGTCTGGTCGCCGACATTGACACGTTCAGCTGACGACAAGCGTGCCTTTACGGCGCCATTGGCCGTCTCCAACGTCACGATCTGGGTGGTGCCAAGGTATTCGGTTGCAACCACACGGCCCCGATAAGGCGCGCTATCATCAAGCCGCACATGTTCAGGACGGATGCCAAATGTGATCGCGCCGTGTGTCCCTTCACGGGCCTCTGGCACAGTGATCGAAATGTCATTCATGCGGACTTCGGTCGATCCAGTGCCCACCATACCATTGAAGTTGAGGAAGTTCATCGGAGGGGAGCCAATGAACTGCGCCACAAACTTGGTCGCGGGCCAGTCGTAGATGTCTTGCGGAACACCGAATTGCTCGACCACACCGTGGTTCATCACCACGATTTTGTCGCCCATCTGCATGGCCTCTAGCTGGTCATGGGTCACATAGACAGTGGTTGCATTCATTCGGTCATGCAGCGCACGCAATTCCTCAGACATGTGTTCGCGGAACTCCGCGTCCAACGCACCCAAAGGTTCGTCCATGAAGAACGCCTTGGGATCACGCACGATCGCGCGACCAAGGGCCACCCGTTGGCGGTCGCCACCTGACAACCCGCCAACCGGCTTGTTTAGGATATCGGTGATGCCGAGAATTTCGGCAATTTCAGCGACCTTTTTTTTCACCTGTACCTTTGGCATGCCCTGGCTCAGCAGCGGATAGCTGATGTTCTTGCCGACATTCATATGCGGGTAGAGCGCGAACATCTGAAACACGAAGGCGATATCGCGTTGGCTGGCGGGCTTTTGGCCCACTTCTTCGCCGTCGATGAAAATCTCACCCGATGTCGGCAGCTCTAGCCCTGCCATCATCCGCAGCGTTGTCGTCTTGCCGCAGCCGGATGGCCCCAGCAGCATGAAGAATTCACCGTCTTCAATCGTGAAGGTAGAGGACTGGACAGCCGTAAACGCCCCGAAATCTTTGCGCACGTTTTCAATGCGTATTTGTGCCATTAGTGCGCCTCCTATTCTGGGAAGTGGCTGACGATGATGAACATCACCGTGCCGATCAGGGTTATGATGAAGGAGTAGGTGTAGAGCCCGATGGCGATGGGCTGCATCAACATGATGACACCCAAGGCGATAAGGATCGAGGCCACCATCTCCCAGGGGCCACGGCGGAGCCGCAGCAGGCCATTGATAAATTTGGTCATTTGCGTACCGCTCCGAAGGTTATGCCGCGCAGCAGGTGCTTGCGCAGAAGCACGGTGAACACCATCACGGGGACAAGGAAGATCGTGGCGCCAGCGGCCACAGCGGGCCAGTCCTTACCATTTACACCGATGATATTCGGGATGAAGGGCGGCGCTGTTTGGGCCTCACCCGAGGTTAGCAGCACGGCAAATGCGTATTCGTTCCAGGCAAAGATAAGACAGAAGATTGCGGTCGAGGCGATGCCCGTGGCGGCCTGTGGCAGCACAACTTTGTAGAAGGCCTGGAACCGTGTGTAACCGTCGATCAGCGCGGCCTCTTCATATTCCAGAGGGATCTCGTCAATGAACCCTTTGAGAAGCCAAACTGACAGAGACAGATTCACGGCTGTGTAAAGCAGGATCATGCCAAGGTGGGTGTCGTTGAGACCCAGATTGCGGAAAATCAGGAAGATCGGGATCGCAACCGCGATGGGCGGCATCATCCGGGTGGACAGGATGAAGAATAGCAGATCGTCCTTTAGCGGCACCCGGAACCGGCTGAACGCATAGGCGGCAGCGGTGCCAAGGATCATACACAGTGCTGTTGACCCAAAGCCAATGATGACGGAGTTCAGGAAGCGCTCGCCATAGCGGGACGGACCAGAGATCACAGTGCCGCGTGCCCGCGCGATTTCCTCGTACCACGTCTGTGGCGGTCCCGCAGCCTCCAACATATCGTCGGTCGCGCGCGTCCGGTCGGTGAAGAGGTTCACATAGCCTTCCAAAGTCGGTTCAAAGACCACGACAGGCGGATAGGCGATGGAATCTGACGGCGACTTGAAGCCAGTGGCTATGATCCACAAAAGCGGAATGATCGTGATAACCGCGTAGGCGACGACCAGAATACCAGCAAACCACTTGGTGCCCTTGGTCGGTTCGGTGACAGAGAAGCTCATCTTTCTTTTACCTTATTGAGCGCTTTGACATAGATCGACGCGAGGCCAAACACGGTGACAAAGAGGATGACGGCGTAGGCAGACGAATAGCCGGTCCGCCACTTCTCGAACGCCTCGCGTTTGAGGTCGATGGACGTCAACGTGGTCGTGTTACCCGGGCCGCCGCCGGTTAGCTGCACCACCAAATCGAACATCTTGAAGTTCTCAATTCCGCGGAACAGCACAGCCAGCATCAGGAAAGGCAGGGCCATCGGGATTGTGATGGTCCAGAACTGTCGCCACTTGCTTGCGCGGTCGCATTCTGCGGCCTCATAGATGCTGTCAGGGATGGATCGCAGACCAGCCAGACAGATGAGCATGACAAACGGGGTCCACATCCAGGTGTCCGCGATAATGATGGCCCAAGGTGCGAGATGCACATCGCCAATCATTGAAAAGCTTGCCGGATCAGCGCCTGTGAAGAAAGCCACGATGTAATTGAAGAGGCCAATTTGCGGCTGATAGAGGAACGTCCAGAAGTTGCCCACCACTGCAGGCGACAGCATCATCGGAAAGACGATGATCGTGGTCCAAAGGTCGTTGCCTTTGAATTTCTTGTTGATGAGATAGGCCAGTGTGAACCCAATCAGGACCTGAAGCGCGATTGTCCATAACAGGAAATGCGCTGTCGCCTGCATCGTGTTCCAGATGTCTGGATCATTCAGGATGCGCTCATAGTTCCGCAGGCCCACCCATTCGACATCATTGTTCGGTCGGTTGACCCGGTAGTTGGTAAAGCTCAACCGTATCGTCCAGATCAGCGGGAAGATGTTCACGGCAAGAAGCAAAAAGATCGTCGGCGCGACAAAAATCCAGGCGATTGTCCTGTCAGACAGCCCCTTGATCTTGCGCGCCATACCATCGGGGGTCTTTGCCGCCACCTGGTCTATTGGAGAAGTCGTCATTTGGTGTTCCCGTGAAGCGAAATTGCACTTGGCAAAGTCACATCATGCAAATGTATAAGGATATCCCCCAGCCAAGGCTTTGCTCGGCTGGGGAAGGTCTGCCCCTATGCTTGACGCGTTTGGGGATCAGACAGGGAGGATTGCTCAGAGCTTGCCTTCGTCCTCAAAGACTTCGGTCCAATCCCGAACCAGGCCATCAAGCGCCTCTTTTGCCGTGCCTTCGCCCGCGACCACGTAGTTGTGGATGCGCTCCTGCATCGGGATCAAAAGATCGGCATAGGCGGGCTCAGCCCAAAAGTCTTTGACGATCGCCATGCTGTCGAGGAAGGTCTGCGCATAGGGCTGGCTCGTCGCAAAGCTTGGGTCTTCCACAACGGCACTCAGTGCGGAATAACCGCCAGTTTGGAAATCCAGAAACTATCGGGCACTGAAATCAGACTGCACAGGATGCGAGCTGAAAGCAAAGTGCTGC
>CANNCS010000167.1 GCA_947503115.1 uncultured Marivita sp. | reverse complement strand
CAATCCATCAAGCACGGCGCTCAACTCGCAAGGAATATGGGGCAGAAAATCAACCAAAATGTGTGAATCTGATAGGTACCCGCCCGGGAAGCAGGGGTCGGAAACGCCATGGCATACGCATCAGTGATTGCCGGATTTGCCGCGGACTCTGGATTGATCGCTGAGGACATCAACGCGCTCGCAAGGAAGTTCTCATCGATCACTTTTTCCTGCATCTGAGGCGTCGTCATTTGCGCCGAGAATTCGGCCAATGCGCCATCAGCGGCCCAGGCCCAAGTGTTTGATACGATCAGACCTGCGATCTTGTCAGGGTTTTGCGTCGCAACGGACAGACCGGTCGGACCGCCCCAATCTTGCACCACAAGGACGAACTCTTCGAGGCCAAGATGGTCATTGACCAACGCCGTGATCCATTCAGCGTGTTCTTGCGGTGTCCAGGTGAAGCCTTCGGGCGTCTCGGAAAAACCGAAACCGGGCAAGTCATAGGCGATCACGCGGGCCTCGCCGGACATGTCCTTGATGATGTTGCGGTTCAGGAAGGACCAGTCGGGGTTCCCGTGGGTCAGTACGATCGGAAAGCCTTCGCCTTCGTCGATGTAGTGCGTGGCGACACCGTCGCGTTCAAACCAATGGCTTCGGAACGGGTATTCGTCTTTGTCGACGATAAAGGGGCGCAAGCGGTCGTCGTTCGGGTCGGCGTTAAAGGGGACCGGATCCGCTGTCTGATCATAGATGATCGCCTCGGCAAAGCCTGGTGTCGCAAGT
Organism: uncultured Marivita sp.; assembly: GCA_947503115.1. GTDB lineage: Bacteria > Pseudomonadota > Alphaproteobacteria > Rhodobacterales > Rhodobacteraceae > Marivita. Next base: position 5,799 of record CANNCS010000167.1, on the reverse strand, counting down.
GACAGTGCGACCACTCCTGCGGTTAGACCGGCAATGATTGATCGTTTCATGGGTATTTCCTTTCAGTTCTATGTTCTGGCTGCACCGCTGGCACGGTCATGCCCGTTTCGGGAGTAGCTTTTCAGAACGATCGTTCCGCTAAAAATCGCTGGTAAAGGAATGGGCGTTCCGTTACAAGCGAAAAAATTCTTTTTTGTGGATGCCTCATGCCAAGAGCTAAATCAGAAAACCGCAGTGACCTTGTCGACAGCGCCCTCGTCGCCTTCTGGAAGGGGGGCTACTGCGCAACCTCGATGGGTGATCTGGTGAAACAAACGGGCGTCAGCCGGTCAGGCATCTATGCTGACTTCGGCGGAAAGGACGACCTGTTCCGCGCCTGTCTTGAACGGTACCGGGATGAAACGGTGACGCAAGCCTTTGGCGTGGTCGAACAGGACGGCGCAGGGTTTGAGGCGTTGGAGCAATATTTCAAGACGATCATTACCACGAGCGCGGCAGTCGAAGGCGCTGACATCGGATGCCTTATCGCGAACTCTCTTGGGCAGGTCAGCCCCGACGATAGGAAAACGTTGGCGCTGCTTGATGCCCATGCCGCGCGGCTAACGGCAGGGTTCAAGGCGGTTCTACGCCTTGAGAACCAAGCTAAAGGCAAGTTAACCGAGACCGAAATCGACGCGCTTGCCAGCTTTGCCATGATCTCGGTTCAAGGATTGTGGGGTTACATGCGCAACAAGGCCGAACCCGAGATCATCCGCCAGCACGCCGACACGCTGATGGAGATGCTACGAAGCCGCGTAGGTTAGACGAAAAGGACGAGCGCTTGCGTGCGATGCGGGATTTCTCGGTTGTTGCAAAGCGCGGGATGCGGCCGTCCAGACTGAAAATGCCAATGGCAGCTTTGTCCGCAAAGCTGACTTCGAGTTGGCCATAATGCCGAGTGACTGCTCGATTGTCAGTTCAGAGTAAGTCGCATCGCAACAGGATGACCATAGGGAGCGCCCGCTTTGCTCAATGGGTGGCCTTATCCCTAAGCAGAGCGCACTTTTCTGGTAACGACCCGCGTAGGAAACGCAGAGAGTTTCAGTCAGTCTGATCCATAAGGTAATCGGCTGCTGCCGCACTCATCTCTCGGTAGTTGTGTCCAATCCCGTCGATTACCTGAAGTTGCCAATGAAAAGCAGCTTCGATCTTCTTTGCTTCGTCACGAGCATGTTCATAGAAACGTCGTCCCCGATCAAGACGCCCCAGGCCCTGCGATTCATCGATGTAAGGTGTGTGCAGCAAAGTCCCGCCAGCTTGGTCGTCATTGTCCAGCGCGCCTAGCATTAGGACGAGCCGCCCGCCAAAAGCCTGCGACACATCTGTCTCTGTTAAGCCTGTACCCTGTAATCCGGTGGGCACTGCCCGCGACAGATCGGGAAACGTGTAGAACCCGGAATTTGCGGCGATAATGACGCGCGCTTTGGATCGGGGTGCGAAAATTGCGAAGCGGTGCAGAATTTGCCCGCCGGCAGAGTGCCCAAAAATATCGTACGTCTCTTGCTCAGAATCCGTCGTCTGAACCAGTTTCTCAAAGACATGGTCAAAATCATCGAAGATCCAGTCTGGGCGGTTCGCCACCACATCAAACCGAATGTCGTCATCGTCGAGCGTGATTGTTGTTGCGGTCTCGGACACACGGGAAAAACTTGGGTTATCGAATTGCAAGTTCGTGATTGTGCCGCCCATGTTATATGCGGCGAAGTCATAGCGATTTTCCGGATACCCAAGCGCCGCCACCAATGTACCCGAAGCACAGGCCGCGTCGATCCATGCGTCTCTGTAGTCGTCGCTATTCCGTCCTGCTCCGGGAATGACAATCAAGATTGGAGAAGACGAAGAAAAGCTTTGTGGGCGCACATAGTGAACGGTCAGACCGGCCGTTCCTAAGTCTGACAAATGGAAAGAGCCGACACCTTCGGGCAGGGTCTCGGGGTTCTCACCCAAAGCGTGATTGACCGCGGCAGCTCCGTCAAAGCAAGAGGTGGCTCCCTGTCCAAGTGCAAGGCTCGGAGGGACCACGAGAGCAAGGGAAAGTGCGATTGAACTTGCCAAGAGCCTTATAGTTTTTTCGGTCACGGCGGCCTCCTATAATTTTTGGTCGGCTGCCAGGGCCTGGTGCCTGCTGGCGAAAAATCCGTTTTTGATAAATTCTATCCAGGCTCGGTTCTAATGCTGCCCGCATCGTGCTTTCAAGGTGTCATTGCCAGGTGGAGATGCCCAGGTCCATCAGTGCAACAAGCACTCAAGTTAAAGATTGGTGCGAAAGCACTTATCCGTGGTTCGTCATAAGGCCACATGCCATGAAGCGCCGTAGAGAGAAATTGCGAACCACGGCGGACGCGGCCATAAGGCAGGAAAATTGGTGTGCGCTTACCTTTTCTGCGCATCCTCACCAGACCGAAAGAGATGCAGCGTCACATAGTCGACCCGATAGACATCAGCTATTCGCTGAATTGCCGCCTGAACGGTGCAAGATGTCAGGTCAATGTTCGCTGCTCTCGCCAGAAGTTTTCTTATGGTCGAAGGTATTCATTCTGAACGAATAATTCCGAGCACCAAGGCATCTTAGATGCCACAATGGGGAATGTTGCGTTGCGCCAGAGCAATCGTGATGCAGGAAAGACAGACTTCGCTGTCACGATAATTCGTCAGGCTTGATCCGCCTGTTCCAAAAAGACTTTCAACACGGTTTCATCGATCTCAACAATATGGGACGCTTCGGGAAAGGCACCGGCCTTCACATCGGATATATATTCAAGATAAGCCGCCACACGCTCGGCTTGCAGACGATCACGTTCACCCGCGAAATTTCGGTAGACTTTGGCGTGACGCGGGAAGTGGCCACGATTTTCGCCGAGAAGATCGGCTGAAAACAGATACTGCGCATCTCAATCGCCACCTGATCCGAGAGAAATCGTCAGCATAGAGGTCCGTTTAGTCATCTCGCCGGCAAGTCGAGCGGGGATGACTTCCATCTCGGCGGCAAAGGCACCGGCATTCTCAAAATCCTTGACCTCTTGCCAGAGATGTAGGGCCTGCTCGGCCGATTTACCCACTGCCTTAAAGCCGCCTGTCCAAGTTGCCTTGGGCGGCACGAGGCCAACGTGACAGATCACGGGAACGCCTTCGCGGGCCAATACTTCGACGACCGCAGGGCTCATCCCGCAATAAATCGACTGGGCGCCTGCATTCATCGCCGCCATGGAGTCGCGCAATGCCTCGGTGGCATCAGCATGTTTGCCCCAAGGCAATCCGTACTGGAAATGCGTTTGCGGCACGGCTCGGGCGAAATGGGCATGTTCGGGGATGAAGGCCGTTCCGATCATGTCCATTCCGGCCTCGGAGGCGGCGATGGCCTCTTCCTCGCGGGCCACCTGAACAAAGCTGATCTGGCGGACCCCCTTGAGGGCCCGCAGCTCCATGACCGTCAGTGCCTTGCTCATTTTCCCATGATCCTTTTGCGTCGTTCCTGCATCTTGTCATTGGCCTTGGGGGTGCCGTCATGGAAGGTGCCGAACCATTTATCAAACGGAACCTCGAGGCTCCCGTAATTGCACTCGAAATAGCGGTGATGCATCTGGTGGTGGAACGTTCCAAGCGCCAGACGGTTCTTGTCTTTGATCAGCAGCCCTTGGAACCCCGTGTGCGTGGTCATCGCCGTCAGGAAATAATACTGCAGGTGAAACAGGATATGCACGGGATGTGCGCCGATCAGCAGGTGCACAAAGACCGATCCAAGAAAAACCATCTGCTCGATCGGGTGCTGCGACATGCCTGACCAAGGCCCGACATTGATATTTCGGTGGTGCAAATAATGAACGTGTTTGTAGAGAAACGGAATGTGGATCGCCCGGTGGATGACGTAGAAATAAAAGCTCTCCCAGATCGGGATCAGGAAGAACATCCCGACGAACCAGGCGGGATGCGCGGCCCAGGTGATGAGCGGCATGTACCCATTGGACAAGGCCCAGATTAGCACCGCCTCGTAGCCGGTCCAGATGAACACGCCTGTACCAAGCGTCCAAAACATGTTGTCGCGCACTTGGCCGCCCAGGGTGAACTGCCGACCATTCACCATAAGGGGACGCGGGTCGTACTTCAGTTTCAACCCTTGTGCAGAAAAGGTGTAGAACCAGAGATGAAGAGCGCCTCCGATGATCAGAGCCAGCAAAAGATTGCGCGCGTACATCTGCGCGACCCAACCGAATGCGAAGGTCCTGGATTCTTCCAGCGGCGGTTGGAACCAGTGGAAGCTGACAAAGGCAATCCCGACGATGATCAGCTTTTCCGTGATTAGGAACCACGAGTTCCAGAACCACCTAGCAATTTCGATTGGGTTCGGAGGCCAACTGAAGATTGGTGACACCTTCAGAGGCACGTTGGGCACATGGTTCCAGCCCTTGAGTTGAGTATCGGACATGCATTCCCTCGTTCGCGAATTACCACGCAGTTTGACACAAGGCCATTCACATGAAAAATAGAACTAAATGATGATCTTCATCTGAATACCCGAGGAATCGTGACCGTCTCGATCCAATCCATGCGCTACTTCACCACCGCATTGGCCCATGGCAGCATTTCGGGTGCGGCGGAGGAACTGAACGTCGCCGCGTCGGCCGTATCCGCGGCGATTGACCGGATCGAGGCACATTTCCAGCTCACACTCGTCAACCGGTTCCGGTCGCGAGGGATAATTGCAACGGCCAGTGGTCGATTTCTGGAACGAAAATTCAACCATCTCATCGATGAGTTTGAGGCGGTGATGACAATGGGCTCTGACCTGCAAGGCGCCCTGATGGGCGAGTTGCGGATCGGATATTACGCTCCAGTTGCTCCGGCCTTCCTTCCCGACATCCTGAAAGATCTCGCGGGCGCGGACGGGCAGGTGACACTGCACCTTGAGGAATGCGATAATGACCGCGCACAAGAGGGCTTCCTGGCGGGCGATTTCGACGCCATCCTTTTTGTCTCAGACGCAGCTTTGCCGCAGATCGCCTTTGACGTGTTGGTCGAGGCCCCTGCCTATTGCCTGACTGCACAGGATCACCCGCTGGCCAAGCAGGCTTCTGTGCACCTGAAAGACCTCACAGAAGAAACGATGATCGTGCTGAACCGCCCCATAGCGGTTGATTACTACCAACAGATGTTCCGCGCGGTCGGGCATAACTCGGCCAAGATCGCCTATGCAAACTCAACTGAAATGGTGCGCAGTCTGGTTGGTGCAGGTCACGGCTGTGCGGTACTGAATATGCTACCCGCAACAGACGTCAGCTATGCGGGCGACCGCCTTGTGGCGATACCGATCCGGGATGCGTTGCCGTCACTGACATTGGCACTCGGCTATGACAAAGCGAACCCTCGACGGTTGGTCCGTCACTTTGTAGCCCGGTGCCTTTCCTATTTCGACGAAGCTGCGGGGCATCGGCACATTATCAGATCGTAGGCCAATTTGGTGCCTGTCAAAGTTGGAAGTAACTCTTAAATGGCCATGTTCTGAACAGCAACGAACCCAAAGCGGTCTGGTAAGTGCCGATGCCGAAACGCCGACTCGTCCGCATATTTGCCATTTGCACTCGATGCGAGCGCACGCACGGTTTCCAGATCCTTAACGGATCGCGCTGCATATCCCCGCCCACGATGCGCATCGAGCGGGAAGGGTCACTCCCATGCCGCGACACTCGAACTGACTTCTCTCAGACGCCCGCAAGGGCCGACCCTGAGAAACCGGTTTCAGAAGGCCCGAAGACGGGCACAGGT
>CANNCS010000166.1 GCA_947503115.1 uncultured Marivita sp. | reverse complement strand
ACAATTGAGGGCATACCATTCTTCGGTAGGAAATTAGCCATCAAGAAGCAATTGAGGATCAGAGTCGCGTAGTGTGCCATGGCTGGCACAGGTTACAGGTTCGCGGGTGCATGGGCATCTTTTTGCACCGGATCGGGCACACTTCGCCGACGGTCAAACTGTAATGAATGGCGCGCTGTCGGACAATGCGACGATGCGCGACTACGACACCAAAATGTTCCTCACCAACCTGCTGTGGAACACAAGGGGCGAACGACAGTGTTTTCAGCTTGGCCCTTCCAGCACACGACATGTGGCATGGGACATTGGCAAAGATCCGAACGCACAGGTTTCTGTCATCAGCGGCGCATGGGCAATTCCTCTGTTCCAGTCGAACCGAAGTTTCCCGGAATTGCGGCGCGAGGCTGCGCAATTGCAGAAGATCGAAACCGAGATGCTTGATGCGCTGCGGTCTCCTTACTCCAAATGCCGACGTCGCATCTGGACCATGGCGGAATTCATTGAAAGCCCAATGGAAGCGATTCAGGTGATCGTGGACGAGATTGGGACACAGCCCAATCGACGGCTGACCGAAGCCCCAAAGATGGTGGATTTGACCGGCTTTGGCCAATTCCTGCAGAACCTCAAGAATCAGGGAATGCACCCATATCTGATGGGCGACTTCCCGGCGGACCCGATCGCACATGGGCCGATCCGCGATGCACAACGTCCCCGTCCCTATCTTGTAAAGAAGTAACGCGTGGCCTCAGGTTTTGATCTATTCGTCGTTTTCGCGGAAATGCGCACTGGGTCTAATCTGCTTGAAGATTACCTGAACCAGATCACCGGCATCACCTGCCACGGTGAGGCGTTCAACCCAAACTTTATCGGGTACCCGAACCGCGACGATATTCTGGGCATCACGCAACGTCAGCGCGAGGACAATCCCGACCGGCTGTTGCGCGCCATCCGATCTCAAACCGACGGGCTAGACGGTTTTCGGTACTTCCACGACCACGACCCACGGGTTCTTGCGCCAATCCTATCCGACCCACGCTGCGCCAAGATCATTCTCACCCGTAATCCGCTCGACAGTTATATCAGTCTCAAGATTGCGCGGGCCACGGACCAGTGGAAGCTGACCAACGTCAAGAACCGCAAAGAAGCGCAGGCGCATTTCGATCTGCACGAATTTGAACGCCATTTGGGGAAAACCCAAAGCTTTCAGCTAGAGATCATGCGCGCTCTTCAAGTGACGGGACAAAGCGCATTCTACATTGGCTATGACGACCTGCACGACACTGAAATACTAAGCGGCTTAGCCCGCTGGCTGGGGGCGGATGCAGACCCAGATGGGTTTCAGGCAAATCTCAAACCACAGAATCCACAACCCTTGTCCGACAAGGTTGCCAATTTTGGCCAAATGGATGCGGCCTTGCGCACACTCGACCGCTTTGATCTGACTCGAACACCGAATTTCGAGCCCCGGCGCGGCCCCGTTGTGCCCTCTTATGTGGCCTGCTCGCGGTACCCCCTGTTGTATTTGCCGATCCGGTCCGGGCCCGAAGACAAGATCAAGACATGGATGTCGACGCTGGATGGGGAAGGCTCTGACTTGCTTGGAGATTTCAACCAGAAATCTCTGCGCGGCTGGTTGCAGGAAAACCCCGGTCACCAAAGGTTCACCGTACTGCGTCATCCATTGGCCCGAGCACATTCCACATTTTGCGACAAAATCCTGAACACTGGCCGCGGCAGTTACGCCAAGATCCGGCAACAACTGATCCGGTTTCATGGGCTGGACCTGCCGGATGATCCGAATGACCCAGCCTATGATACTCGCGCGCACAAAACTGCGTTTGCAGGGTTTCTAACATTCCTGCGGTCGAACTTGAACGGACAGACCAGTATTCGGGTCGATGCGCATTGGGCCAGTCAGGTAGCATGCCTTCAGGGTATGTCAGAGTTTTGCTTGCCGGACTTTGTGTTGCGGGAAAGCGAGTTGCCAACAGCGCTGCCTCAGATGGCAAACCGGTTTGGAGCGCCCGCCCTACCCGCTCCGCACGACGAGAGCGATCCGAATGCGGACAGACTGGCCCAGATCCATGATCGGCATTTGGACAAACTGTGCCGCGACGCCTATCCGCGCGACTATATGATGTTCGGATTTTCGGACTACGACCCAGCCGTCTAAACGGGCACGAGATCAGGCAGCTTGAACTGCTGCAACTTCGGTGATGATCGTATGAAGAGTCACCGGATCGGGATTAGCCCGGAGTTTTGCACAGAAGCCTTGATCCCGCAGTGTGCGTGACACAAGTGCCAGCGCCTTCAGATGTTCGACTCCGGCATCTTCGGGCGCGAACAGTGCAAAGATCACATCCACAGGCTGTCGGTCGATCGCTTCGAAATCAATCGGCTTTTCGAGCAGGATAAACACACCGACCACGGATTCGACACCATTCAAGCGTGCATGTGGAAGGGCGACGCCATGGCCCACACCTGTGGGGCCAAGGCTTTCGCGTTCAAGCAGCGCTTCAACAGCGCGTTGAGCAGAGATGCCATAGGCAGACTCAGCGACGTCGGCGATATCATGCATCAGCCGTTTTTTGCTGGATGCACTCGTCACAGCCTTAACGGCTTTCGAATTCAACAGGTCTGCAAATTTCATGTGCTGCTCGTTATTGGGACGAAAGGCGCCCGTATACCGAATTCACGGATCAATCCAACCGATGTTTCCATCTTCGCGGCGATATACGACGTTCACACCGTCCTTTTTGTCATTTCGGAACACCAATACAGGCAGTCCCGCCAGTTCCATTTGCATCACGGCTTCGCCCACAGTCAGCGACGGAATTTTGGTTTCCATCTCTGCGACGATGATGGGCTGCAACGATTCAGGTTCGTCGTCATGCGTATCAACTTCACCGGCGAGGATATACGAAGACGCCCCAAAAAGTTCAACTGGTTCCGCGCGATCCTTGTGGTGATCTTTCAAACGCCGTTTGTAGCGGCGCAATTGTTTGTCCATCTTTTCGCAACAAGCATCAAAAGCTGCATATATTTCAGTCGCATGGGCCTTGGCTGTTGCGTTCAAACCGGTGGACAGATGCACCACTGTCTCACAAACAAATTCATGCGCGCTCTTGGAAAAGATGACGGTGGCATCCGTTGGACGACCGGCATACTTGCCCAGCATCGCGTCCAGCTCGGTCTTCACATGAGTCTGAAGGGCTTCGCCAACATCAATCTGTTTGCCGGTTATCTGGTAACGCATAGGATATCCTTTTTATTGTTTTGGTTCTGCACCCGAACAGGACCGGCGGGACCGGGTGACACGTTCGGAAGCAAAAGGAAGATGGCGTACTGACCGTTGTGTTTCATTGTCCAGCCGGGGTGGCAGGCAGAGCGGAAATTGACGGTCTGAGTCTTCAAACGCCATGAGATCATTTCAATCCCGCACGGGCTGCGTGTCAATGATTTCCATCAAATGGAGCCGGAATTATCCGATACGGAAACTATCGCCCAAATAGACCCGGCGAACGTTTTCGTTGCGGACCACCTCATCGGGGGATCCAGACATCAGAACTTTGCCGTCGTGCAGGATATAGGCGCGATCCACGATCTCGAGCGTTTCGCGCACATTGTGGTCCGTGATCAGGACACCAATGCCTCGTTTCTTGAGATCGGCCACCAGATGGCGAATATCGCCCACGCTGATCGGATCGACCCCGGCGAAGGGTTCATCCAGCAAAAGATATTTCGGATCCGCAGCAAGGCAGCGGGCGATCTCGACGCGGCGGCGTTCGCCACCAGACAAAGCGAGCGCAGGGGCCCGGCGCAGATGCTCGATCGAGAATTCGCCCAACAACTCTTCCAGCCGCTCACGCCGCTTATGTCGGTCCGACTGGCTGATATCGAGAATCGCGCTGATGTTGTCTTCGACGCTCATGCCCCGGAAGATCGACATTTCCTGCGGCAGATAGCCGATCCCCATCCGGGCGCGGCGGTACATCGGCAGGTACGTCACATCCTGTCCGTCAATCAGAACCTGCCCACCCTCGGGGTTCACCAGACCGGCGATTGCATAGAAGGACGTGGTCTTGCCGCTGCCGTTTGGGCCAAGCAAGGCCACCACTTCACCGCGCTGCACCTCCAGCGAAACATCCCGGATCACGACACGTTTTTTGTAGCTCTTGCGAAGATGCCGGACAATCAGTCCACTTTCCCCTTGGGTGACAGAGAGGGACGGACCCGCCATTAGTTGTCGCTCGATTGAAACACGGTACGCACGCGGCCATTCATCAGCGCGGTGCCCGCTTCGAGATCAACATCCATGCTATCAGACACCAGCGTGTTCGCGCCTTGCGTCAAAAGTACATTTCCAACCATGCGGATCGTACCACGGTTGACTTCGTATTCCGCCGTTTCTGCTTCGGCTGCCTGTTCGCCATTAACCAACGTCACACCGCCAGTCGCCTCGAGACGCTCAACCCCGGTTTGGTCTTCGGTATAGAACACCAAAACCCGCGGCGCGGACAGACGCATGTCGCCCTGACCGATGATCACATTCCCAGTAAACAGTGCCGATCCATCGTTCTGGGACACCGACAGCGCGTCTGCGCTGACTTCGACAGGAAGTGAGGTGTCTTGTTGGACGGCGCCAAAAGCGACCTCAGTTCCCTGCGCCTGAGCGAAGGATGCCCACCCAAGCGCGATCACGGTCATTACTGTTCGGATCATCATTCGGCCCCGTCTTGTTGGGGCATGTATATCAGCTTAACCCCGTCAGTGAACAGCAACTGTATGTCCGAAGTGCCCCCGATCTCTTCGACCCGGAGTTTTCCCGCCGATAACGTCAGGCCGGGACCATCGGCGTCGACCTCGGACGTGCTTTCGATTTCAATTCGATCAATCGCTGCATCAAGTCCGTTAGTCCGCACGGTATAGCCAGAACTGCTTTCCAGCGTGACGCCGTCGCGCAGCAAGAGGCGATCACCATCCTCGGTTTGGCCCAGTGTCGCGTCGATGACGATACGATTGCCGTCACTCACGTCGATAATCGCGCGAAGATCGTCAGCAACCATGCCGGTGTTTTCAGGATTGCTGAACCGGGCTTGCCGGGCAGCGAGGGTGAGCCCCTGCCCGTTTTCGGTGGTGCCCGCATAAAACGGACTTCCGATCTGTTCAGTACGCGTCGGGTCCGCCCCACCCGTCAGAACAGGAAGGGTCGCAATAGGATCAGGACCGCGCGAATACAGAAAGATCGTGGACAACAACACAAGCGCGCCCAAAGGAAGCAGTATCTTCAACCAGGCGATCAGGCGCGAATACATGTTATGCGCCCACGTCGTCAGCTATGGGCAAAAATATCGGTATCTGGCCAACCCGCGAGATCAAGCTGTGCGCGCGTCGGAAGGAAATCGAAACAGGATTGTGCCAGTTCGGCCCGCCCTTCGCGTTCCAGCATTTCTTGCAGGGCGTCGCGCAGTTTATGCAGGTAAAGGACATCGGACGCAGCATATTCAACCTGTGCTTGGCTCAGGGTTTCGGCCCCCCAGTCACTTGACTGCTGTTGTTTGGATATGTCGATGCCCAAAAGTTCCTGCAGGAGCGCCTTGAGTCCATGTCGGTCCGTATAGGTCCGCACCAGACGGCTTGCGATCTTGGTGCAATAGACTGGTGCCGTTGTGACACCGAACGCGTTTTGCATTGCGGCGATATCAAAGCGACCAAAGTGAAAGAGCTTCAACACATTGGGATCGGCCAACAGCTTTTCGAGGTTTGGAGCAGAGGTCTGCCCCTTTTCGATCTGAACCAAATGTGCAGACCCATCGCCGCTGGACAATTGCACGACACACAAGCGGTCGCGATGAGGGTGGAGTCCCATGGTTTCGCAGTCGATGGCGACTTCGGGTCCAAGATCAAGGCCGTCTGGAAGATCGCGGACATGGACAGTGTTGGGCATGGGTTTGCATCCTGCTCGTGGAACCTGTTGCGCAGATAGACCTTCGCCGATTGTGGCGCAACCTGCTCAGACCCGCCGCACTTTTGTCCGATTCGGAAGATTCGGACATGATTGAGGCTCATTCGTGTCTATCTGTATCCAAAGATAGTCTAATTTATACCAAATATATTTCAATATGTTTCACTTCGTGATCTCAAAGTCGCTCGTGACGAGCTGTAACAAATCCGCACCGATCATACCGCTTATTTGAAACAATCGATGGGTGGCTTGCCTCATTTTCAGAGGCAACAAGCCGCTTTGACTGCAATTCTCCACGCAAGTCGACTGTCGTCGCGGGTGAAACAATCCACAACAACACCCCAAACTGACCAAGAAGATGCAACGGAGTGAGAGCCAATATCGCGAACAATGCATCATTGATCACAAAAAACCACCAAATCGAAAGATACCCATCGATGGAAGACTTCAACCCCCCTCAACCCGACCATCAGTTCACGCCCAAATCCGCCATTTTAGGGCTGCAGTCAAAAATGTGATTATTTAGTGCATTATTTCCAAATTGGAGACACCCCGACGCACCACACTACACGACACAGGGCGCATTTCGCCAATTTTAGGGGTGGTGCCGACCGGCGAGATGGATTCTGAACACGG
>CANNCS010000165.1 GCA_947503115.1 uncultured Marivita sp. | reverse complement strand
AATCCATCAAGCACGGCGCTCAACTCGCAAGGAATATGGGGCAGAAAATCAACCAAAATGTGTGAATCTGATAGCGCGGGGGGCGAGGGGGTGGATACCGCATTCCTTCAGGGACCGCAGAACCTTTACACGTTGACCATTGGCGATGAGATCACCTTGACGGACCGCAGCGGAGCGGATGGCACGGATACCCTAAGAGGGATCGAATGTCTTGAATTCGCGGATGCCGGGTTCGAGCTGTCGCGCTTTGATGACGGCGCAAGCCTGAGCGGTGACGCGTTTCGCAGTCTGACCGAGGTCTATGTCAGCTACTTCGACCGGGCGCCGGATGCGCTTGGCCTGTTATTCTGGGCGGATGCGTTTGCGAACGGCACGACGCTTGAACAGATATCCGATGCGTTTGCCATGTCGGACGAAGGGCTGTCGGTCTTTCCGCTGGACGCACAATTGTTCGAATTCGTTGAGTCCGTGTACCAAAACACGCTGGGCCGTGCCGGCGATGACGCGGGTATGAACTTCTGGACAAGCGCTCTGCAATCGGGCGGTGTGGGGCGCGGCGACTTTGTGTTGCGCGTTCTTGAAGGTGCGCGGGCGACGCCGCCGGTCGACGCAAGTGACGATTTCATTGCACAACAGGACGCTGATCGCGCCTATCTCGACGACAAGATCGACATCGGGCTTTATGTGGCCACGCAGCTTGGTCTGAGCGACGTGGAGGCCGCCAGAGACACAATGGCGCTTTACGATGGATCCGAAGACAGCTTGGCCGCAGCGCTTGCCGCAGCGGATCAAACGCGTGAAGTGGCGACTGGCCTTGATGGCAGCGGTCAGTTTCTTGTCGAATTGATCGGGGTCGACGATGCGTCGTCCATTGTCTGACGCGCTGATCGCCGCCTAATCGTCTGGCATGCCCTTTCGGAGCGCTGGCAGCGTGAGGCCGTCATGTACGGTCACCTTGTTCTCGGGCGACATCGACACGACCCGCAGATAAGGTGCGCCCGCCGAGCGGTCATTGACATGCGTCTGTGACAACCCGGCCACAACAGCCCCCGTACCGGGACGCCGTGCGACCGCTTCCGACAAGTCGCGGCGGGACGGGCATTGGAAACTGTTGCAAATGTTGGCGCGCAGAGGGCGGTCCAAAGAGCATCCTTGCGGGCCGTGATACACGCAACCGCCGCTGATGGATGTGGGCGGAATGTGCGACAGGTAGGTCTGCAAAAGCCCGTCCTCTGTCCAATCCGGGTCCTTCCAGCGCTGGCACGTGATCGACTCGGCCGTCAGGAAGGCGTGTCGCCCGCCGCCCATGAGACAACAATCGCCTTGGCATGCGATACAAGCGGTGTCGAGAACCGCGGGCTCCGGTTTTTCTTGCTTCAAACGGAGGGTGAAATCCGGGTCGTCTTCGGGCGGTTCTGGATGGTGTGTAACGCCATCAGCCTTGGCAAAACTTTCCCCGATGATGGCCCTCAGGTGGGTTTCAAAGGCAGCACGGCGGGCGTCCGGCAAGGGCACCAGAGGGACATCGATATAGGGGGCAAGACCATGCGCAATGTGACCCAGCTCTGAAACGCCAATCTCGCGCGCCGCTTCGCGCAACACCCCGCGCGTCCGACGGTGCGAGATCGCGCGCCACGCGGCTTTCTTCCGCTCCCGCTTTCGCGCGATTTCCGCAGTCACTTCGATCTTGTGCCGGGTCTGGCACTGCGGTTTGTCACAGATCTCGTCTGCATCGATTTCCAAGGGACGCAGACACAGTCGGCACAGGCGCGGTGGGCCGTGCTGTGGTCGGGCGGGAAAAACAGGAGAACCCATACTGCGCTTTCAATAGAACGGATCAGAAATGCTGTCAGGATGGCACAGAACCGCGCATCGGCAAACCACTAAGAGACGGTACGGCGGGCTGGCGAAATCTGGAGCGGGTAGCGGGAATCGAACCCGCAACGTAAGCTTGGGAAGCTCGCGTGATACCTTTTCACCATACCCGCGCTCTGGCGGCTGAGATACGCTTGGGCGTGTTGGGCGTCAAGAGGCACCGCGAGGCGGAACGGTGCGTGACATCACGCACCCTACGGCGTGTCGCCACCCCTGATCACAGAACAAGCGCCCGCCATCGGGCGACGTGGCCTTCGCGCTGGCGCAGGCGGTGGATGACCCGGAATGGCGCGGCAAGACGCTGTTGATGGCGTCGGCTTAAATCATCCCGTTGGGTGCGTGCTTGGCACGCACCTTTTTTGTTGGGAAGGTGCGTGACATCACGCACCCTACGCCATGTCACCACATCCGATCACAGAGCAAGCGTCCGACCGGGTGGGTGCGGAACGCGCCCGCCATGGGGCGGGCGGACGCGTCGCCGCCGCTGTGCGACGGCGGTGTTTAGAACATCTGGCGTAGAGGTTTGGTAGGGTGCGTGCTCGCACGCACCATCATCTTACATTCATATAAGGTGCGTGAAATCACGCACCCTACAGCGCAAATACAATTTTCGAAATTGACTGATAAGTAACAATCGATTACCAATGGTTGTTTTTATTGGAGGTAGTTTCGTGCATAGGCAATACTTATCTTTCAAGATTTTTTTGGCAATTGTTCTCTCCGGTTTCTCAGTGCCGGCTGAAGAAAGTTATTCGATTAAGAACGTTATCGACGTGAATCGTTTGCCGCCATCGTTCTTCCAGAACCCACCCGTATGCTACCCGATTGCCAAAAAGTTTCCAGAGAGCGGATATGTATCGGAGAAAGGGGAAGAGTATCTGGCTAAAAATGTCGAATGCTCTCAGCTTAACATTCTCCGTCCGAAGTACCATGCGGCGGGTGGCGGAATCCATCTTAACCAGAAAGATGGAATAATCAGGGGATGGCAGATTCTAGAGTCAACTCCTTTTGTCGAACACCAAGTGTATGATGAAGTGGAGACTTGGCGCTGCAGAATAGGAATATCTGATCCCGATGGCTTCCCTAAGTCGGAGCTTTATTGCTTCGCCAATTGTTGCCAGAACAGCATCGCAACAACCGAGAAGCCAGACTTCACACCAAGGCCGTCGGTGCCGGAAATTGTTAAACAAACTACAAATGGCCTGTCTGGAGAAAAGACGATCACGCTGGCCCAAACAGAGAGTCTCATGTTGATAAACATGGCCACCCTGCGAACGCAAAAAGGAAAATACTCTGATGCAATTGAAAAAATGTGGTCGCTCGAGCCGGTCATGATCGAAGCCTGCGCTTCTGAGATGCCCGCGAATACATCTCTACAATGGGTGTGGCAAAACCTACGCGACGATGGGCGTGTTCAAGTAGTTCATAGCGATGCCGTCGATGGCCGCTCATTGCAGATTGGCGAGAACTACGGAGAGGTCTGCAAAATCTTCTCCGTTCGTCCCGGAGAGATGTTTATGGCCCGTGTGGTTCTAGGCGAAGACCCACCCGGCTTTTTTCGATCACCGACTCTACGTAAACTGGAAACCATTACCATAGAACACTCGAACAAATTACGTTTGATGCGCTTCACTTTGACATATTAGCAAATCTCTTTGCGTGGTGTAATGAAAATGTGCGTTCATGTTCGTAAGGCCAAACGGTGCGTCAAGCTTTTTCCTGGTAGGACTGATAAAGTTAAGGAACTCTTAGTTTCGGACTCGTAACTTTCTCGAATATAACTCGCCAGTTCAGCCGAAAATGCCTTGTCAACGCAGCAAGAGGATCATACTAGCCTCGCTTCCGCCGTCTCACCCGACCGCCATCACTCCCATCTCCCTGCGTGTTGAACCCGACGACGGGCAGGGTCACCACCTTGCTCAGTTCCGGGAACGGGTCGGTGGCGTGGGGGATGGCGTTGGCGGCGACGAAATGTTCCTGAAAGCGCGGCTCGATGGCGGTTTCGACCTTGGTGATCTGGCGCACGGTGCGTTCGATCTCGGCCCGGGCGGCCAGATTGCAGAGCGCGATGCGCGCCCCGGTGCCAGCAGCGTTGCCAGCGCTTGAGACCTTGTCGAGCGGCACGTCCGGGATCATCCCCAGCACCATCGCGTGTTTGGCGCTGATATGCGCGCCGAACGCGCCTGCCAGCACCACGCGGTCCACCACGTCCACACCCATCTCGTCCATGAGCAGCCGCGCGCCTGCATAGAGCGCGGATTTCGCAAGCTGGATCGCGCGGATGTCGCCTTGGGTGACGGTGATGCGCGGGCCGCCCTCGGCGGTGGCGTCGTGGATCAGGTAGGCGTTGGTGCGGCCTTCGGCAAAACAGCGGTCGGTCCCGGTCTGCGCCGCCGATCCGATCAGGCCCGACGGGTCAAGCAGCCCCGCGATGCGCAACTCTGCCACCGCCTCGATGATGCCCGAGCCGCAGATGCCGGTGATGCCAGAGGCGGCGGTCTCGTCCCAGAAGCCGTCCTCGTCCGACCACTTGTCACAGCCGATCACCCGGAAGCGGGGTTCGCGGGTGACGGGGTCAATGCGGATCGCCTCAATCGCGCCGGGGGCAGCGCGTTGGCCGGATGAGATCTGCGCGCCCTCGAACGCAGGGCCGGTGGGCGAGGAACAGGCCAGTACGCGGGTGGTGTTGCCCAGCAGGATTTCCGCGTTGGTGCCCACATCGACGATCAAGACAAGGTCTTCGGACTTGCCCGGTTGTTCCGACAGTGCCACCGCTGCTGCATCGGCCCCGACATGGCCCGCGATGCAAGGCAGCAGGTAGATTTGCGCCGAGGCGGGCAGGGCCGTCAGGTCCAGGTCGCGGGCGGTCAGGTTGAGGTGGTCTGATGTCGCCAAAGCAAAGGGGGCTTGGCCCAGTTCGACGGGGTCGATGCCCAGCAGAAGGTGGTGCATCACGGGGTTGCACACGAAAACGGTTTCCAAAATGAGGGAGGGGTCGATCCCTGCCTCTTTGGCGATTTCCTCGGCCAGTGTGTTGATCGCATCCCGCACCGCGCGGGTCATTTCCGCATCGCCGCCGGGGTTCATCATGGCATAGCTGACGCGGCTCATGAGGTCTTCGCCAAAGCGGATCTGTGGGTTCATGATGCCCGAGCTTGCCACCACTTCGCCCGTGTCGAGATTGGTCAGGTGCGCGGCAACGGTTGTGGAACCAAGGTCGATGGCAAGACCGTAGAGCCCGGTTTCGTGCAAGCCCGACCATGCGGAGATGATCTGTGGTATGGCGGTCTCAGAGGTCTTGTGCAGTGCGACGGTGATCGCCCACTTGCCTTTGCGCAGGACGGTTTGCAGCTGGGTCAGGACGGGGAAGGCGCATGTGACGCGGTCGATCTCCCACTGATCCTTGAGCGCACGGGCCACGCGTTCCAGATCGCCGGTGGGCGTATGCATGCCGGGCTCGTCCACTTCGATGTAGTAAAGCCGGGTAGCCGGGTCCATTTCGATCACCCGCGCACTGGCGGCTTTGCGCACGACCTGACGGTGGACTTGGCTTTCAGGTGGCACGTCGATCACGATGTCGCCCTGGACCTTCGCCTGACATCCCAGCCGTCGGCCCTGTTTCAAACCGCGCTTTTCGTCATACCGCGCTTCGACTGCGTTCCAGTCAGACAAAGCGCCGTCTTTTGCAGTGACCCCGTGTTTCGAGAATTCACCATAGCTGGGCGTGATCTGGCATTTCGAACAGATGCCGCGCCCGCCGCAAACGCTGTCGAGATCTACACCCAATTGCCGTGCAGCAGTCAGCACCGGAGTGCCGACAGGAAACCGACCGCGTTTGC
Organism: uncultured Marivita sp.; assembly: GCA_947503115.1. Classification (GTDB taxonomy): domain Bacteria; phylum Pseudomonadota; class Alphaproteobacteria; order Rhodobacterales; family Rhodobacteraceae; genus Marivita. Next base: position 947 of record CANNCS010000165.1, on the reverse strand, counting down.
CGGACGGGGTGAAAACGACGAGCGGGTCTTGATTGGACATGGGATTCTCTCTGGTCTTGGTTGTTCGGGACCATAGCGTTCCGCGCGGTGGGAAAAAGGTGAATTGCGTCATAATCTTTATGCAGAGCGTCATCATTGCTGCCGTTGACCAGCCGCCATGTCGGGCGCATGGTGGCACACGCCCAAACAAAGGATCACTCCATGCGCAACTTGTTCCGTTTGATCACCCACGGTGCGGCGTTTGCCGCTGGTTTGGCGCTTGGGGTCTACATTTTGCCGATCCTGACAGCGGCCCCGGCACCTGATGCCGCGATGCTGGAGGAAAAGGCATCACGGGCGCTTTATTCCGTGGAATTGACCCGCGAACTGCGAGGAAGTGATTTCCTGCATTGGGGTGAGGGCATGGTCAGCGTGAGCGCGGCCGAGATTGTGCATGAAGGCAAGCTGGCACCTGGCCCGGACTACAAACTTTACCTGACCAAGGACTTCGTTGATCACGAGGACGTGTTCGAGCCGATCAAAGCCGAGGCAGTGCTGATCGGGGATGTGAAATCCTTCTCGGGTTTTTTGCTTGACGTGCCAGAGGGCGTGGATGTGAGCGACTACACCACGGTGGTTGTCTGGTGCGAGGCGTTCGGAGAGTTCATCACTGCGGGACAATACAAATAACAGGCACGACGACCCCGCCGCGGCGGTGCCGGGCAGGGGTCTTGCTTGGGATGTTTCAAGATAGAAGCGGCGCCGCCCCGTAGGCCTGACCGTTCTCTCAAGCTGGCAAAGCCGTGGCTTTGGACCTGTACCCCCGGTTTGGGGGCCTCTTGTGACCGGTCTCTCATGGTAGTCCCCGGTATGGGGCGTCTGAGAGGGGTGTCATACCAAGGGCTGCGATCATTGACCCACTTTCGCCCAATCTCTGGTTCCGATTGACGTGATGACGTCCGGTAGGG
>CANNCS010000164.1 GCA_947503115.1 uncultured Marivita sp. | reverse complement strand
AATTGAGGGCATACCATTCTTCGGTAGGAAATTAGCCATCAAGAAGCAATTGAGGATCAGAGTCGCGTAGTGTGCTACTTTGGATGGATAGCATCCCACTGCAAGGCTACGTCACGGGCAAATTCGGCACTTCTTTCAACAAGAAAGCTCCGAGGTTCCGAAAGATACGACGCGGTAAAAGCCAAAGGCTGAGGGTGGAAGCCTGGATCGAATTCCACGATCTGCCCAGACCTCAGAAAATCATCAGCCAGCGTGCGGGGGTAGGGGCCAACCGCGATTCCCGCTGCGATCATCTTGAGGCTCGCTGACAAAGAGGCCGATGTGTAGATCCTTAGTTTCGGTCCTACGCGGCGCGACAGTTCCGACATCAGCTCCCGGTAAGGCCGCGTCTTGCTGGAATAAGAAATGACCGGAATCTTGCTCAGGTCGGTCTGTGGGTTCGTCGTCGACCGATACCAATGCAGGTCGAAGGTCGGCAACGGCACGTTCTCGACTGAAAACTCCGAAATCGGCCCCATCAGCAACGCAAGATCAAGACTCCGCTCCAGCAAGGCAGATCGCAGGTTCAATGAAATATCGACAGTTAGATCGACGTTCACACGCGGGTAATGTTCGCTGAAGGTCTTAAGAAATTCTGGCAGCCATGCTTGTGCAATGGTTTCGGAAGCGCCGACGCGGAAAAGCCCTTCGGTCTCGGACGGGTTCGCAACGCGCTGTTTGATCTCTTCTTCGACAAACAGCATCTGTTCCGCATAGGACAGTAAAAGCGTGCCATGCTTCGTCAGGATCAATTCGCCAGAGCCGCGTTCAAAAAGCGGCACCTTGAGTTCCTGTTCAAGGTTTGAAATGCGCGTCGACACAGCGGGTTGCGACAGGTGTAGCTTGTCCGCAGCTTTGCGAAAACCGCCAAGACGCGCCACCCAAAGGAAAGTTCGGATCTGATCAAAGGTCATAGGCTTTCATAGAATTTATCGGTTATGTCGCAAAACGATAAATGTCTTGAGGGCTGTACCGCGATGTCTGCGTCTGTGTGTTCGGGTGGCGGTTTCTTAAATGTTAACAGTTAGTTAATAGGTCCGAAATGGCCCCAATGTTTCGCGCGCGAAACATTGGGTCATAAAGGGTGCCTTTTCCCCCTGCGTCCCTCGTCCCACAGGACGGCCATATTTCGTGCGATGCCTTGTATGCACTCCACCCACATTCTAAATGGCCTGTATGAAGCGCTTTATCCCATTTGTGAAATCCGACCCAACCGTCGCGGTTGTTCGGATGCACGGCTCGATTGCCGCGGGGTCTCGAGGGACTCTCAGCGATGCAAGCCTTCGCAACCTTCTTGAAAGAGCGTTCCGCAAAGGCAAGCCCACCGCCGTGGCGCTCGAGATCAATTCACCCGGTGGATCGCCGGTCCAAAGCTCTCTGATTGGCGCACGCATCCGGCGATTGTCCGTTGAGACGGAAACCCCGGTCTATGCTTTCGTCGAAGATGTCGCTGCCTCGGGTGGTTACTGGATCGCAAGTGCCGCCGATGAAATCTATGCAGACCCGGCCTCCATCCTTGGCTCCATTGGCGTAATCTCTGCGGGGTTCGGCGCGCATGTGTTCCTGCAACGGCAGGGCATCGAACGGCGCGTCTATACCGCTGGCAAATCGAAATCCATGCTCGATCCGTTCCGCCCCGAGAATGAAGACGACGTGGCGCGTTTGAACAAGCTGCTGGGCCAGTTGCACGAGACTTTTATCACCCAAGTCAAAACCAGCCGTGGCGAAAAGCTTGCCGAAAACCCAGACCTCTTCACGGGGGAAATCTGGGTCGGGCAGGGCGCAGTTGATGTCGGCTTGGCCGATCACATCGGACATCTTGTTCCGGCAATGAAAGAGCGGTTCGGTGACAAGGTGAAATTCCGCCGCTACGAACAACGCCGTCCGTTCCTCAGCCGTTTCGGCGCGAAACTTACCGACGACGCTCTCAGCGTCATTGAAGAACGCGCCGAGTTCGCGCGTTACGGGCTGTAACGTGATCAGCAAGATCGTTCTTCTTTTCCTCGCGTTCATCGCTGTGCTCGCCATGTTCGGCAAGGTGCGCGTGCCCGGTGCGAAACGGTTGGCCAGCGCAAAGTGCCGCAAATGCGGTCGCTACCGCATCGGCAAAGGGCCGTGTCCCTGTACCGGAAAGGTAAGCTGACATGGCGATGATCTGGGGAGGCGTTGTCATCGGTCTGGTGATCCTGCTGCTGGCTGGCGATGCGCTGGTCAAAGGCGCGGTGAACTTGTCTTTACGTATTGGCATTCCGGCCCTGATCGTCAGTCTGACCGTTGTCGCCTTCGGCACTTCCGCACCGGAATTGCTCATCTCGATCAAGGCGGCGATGGAAGACGTGCCTGGCATCGCGCTGGGCAACGTTGTCGGGTCGAATACGGCTAATGTCCTTCTGGTACTCGGGATCCCCGCACTGCTTGCGGTGATGCACACCAGCGAATGCGACACGCGAAAAAGCTATGTGATCATGCTGGCATCTTCGATGCTTTTTATTGCGCTGGCGTTCCGAGGCGTGTTCGACTGGATCTCTGGAATTGTTTTGTTGGTCGTCCTTGCGGTGATCTTGGGCGACTCCATGCGCGAGGCGTTGGCCTACAGGCGCGCCGGTCAGGAAGCGGACGATGACGAAGAACCCGAAGGCGCAGACCCTGACATGCCGTGGTGGAAGATCATGCTCTACCTCGTGCTGGGTCTCATTGGTCTTCCCTTGGGCGCAGACCTGCTGGTCGACAGCGCGGTCGAGATCGCAACGATCTTTGGTGTCAGCGACACGGTCATCGGCCTGACGCTTGTGGCCTTGGGCACCTCGCTGCCGGAATTGGCGACAACCGTGATGGCGGCGCTGCGACGTCAGGCAGATGTGGCGCTCGGTAACGTGATCGGGTCGAATATGTTCAACCTGCTGGCCATCATCGGTGTTGCGTCCCTGATTGCGCCGATCCCAGTCGATGTCGAATTCCTGCGCTTCGACCTTTGGGTGATGCTGGGTGCATCGCTTCTGATCTTCCCGCTGGTGTTCCTTGCGAAAGACCTGACGCGCATTTGGGGTGTGGTCTTGTCGGCGCTCTATCTGGGCTACATTGCGCTTGTCATCATGTAAGCGCGAAAGGCAGACCTCATGAGCAAGGCATTGATCACAGGCGCAGGCAAAAGGCTGGGGCGCGCGATGGCGCTGTACCTTGCAGATCGCGGTTTCGATGTGGCGGTACACTATGCCAGTTCGGCCGATGCCGCCGCAGAGGTTGCAGACCTGATCCGCGCCAAGGGGCAAAAGGCCTGCACCGTTCAAGCCGATCTGTTGAATGAAGACGAAACGCAAGCCCTGACTGAGGCTGCGGTCGCGGGGATCGGCGGGCCGTTGACGGTGCTTATCAACAACGCGTCTGTCTTCGAGTATGATAACATCAAAACGGCAACCCGGAAAAATTGGGACCGGCATCTCGAAAGCAATCTGCGTGCGCCGTTTGTGTTGACTCAGTGTTTCGCAGAGCAACTGCCCGTGCCCGAGCTGGACGAGATGAACGAACCGGTTGCACCCGGTTTGGTGATCAACATGATCGACCAACGGGTGCGTAAGCTGACGCCCGAGTTCATGACCTACACCATCGCCAAGATGGGGCTGTGGGCCTTCACCCAAACAGCCGCTCAGGCGCTGGCGCCAACCTGTCGCGTCAATGCCATCGGACCCGGTCCAACCTTGCGCGGTGGACGCCAGAGCGAGTCGCATTTTGCCAGGCAGCGTGCTGCGACGGCATTGAGGCGGGGGGCGAATGAATCGGACATCACAGGGGCCTTGGGCTATTTTCTGGACGCGCCCGGGGTCACGGGGCAGCTTCTGTGCGTCGATGGCGGTCAGCACCTGGGATGGCAGACACCGGATGTGATTGGCGTCGAATGATGCCGCGGAAAAACAAGTTTTGCACTGGTCGGGTTTACTTTACGAAAACGTTACAAAAGTGTTAATGTTTTCAGTGACTTGTCCTAAGATCATAAAAATTTATTTTAAAATCAATATCTTACATATTTGCCTAAAAATTGTGCAACTCGGAGAGGGTGCAGAAATACAAGGAAAAATCCTTAACGTTCAAAACTTCTCCGCAGACTTATCCACAGAAACCGTGGATGCCTTAAAGGTTGCATAGTAGGGTGCAATGGGGCAGCGAAACAGGGAGAATCGCGCAACCTGCGAAACCGTAACTTTGAGCTGACATGACCAAGGAAACCGACCCTGACATTCTGACCGGATACGCCTGTATTCACAGCTATCTCAAGACGTTGGACTCTAGTCCGGGCGTCTATCGTATGTTGGATTCGCAAGCGCGGGTTCTCTATGTTGGCAAGGCGCGCAACCTGCGCGCGCGGGTTTCCAACTATTCTCGACCGTCTCCGCAGCATTCGGGCCGAATTGCGCGGATGATTTCAGAAACCACGTCGATGATGTTCCTGACGACGCGCACCGAAACCGAGGCGCTGCTGCTGGAACAGAACCTCATCAAACAGCTCAAGCCGCGTTACAATGTTCTTTTGCGGGACGACAAGTCGTTCCCGAACATCCATGTCACCTCTCACGCCTATCCGATGATCCACAAGCATCGCGGAGCGAAGAAAGACAAAGGCGCGTATTACGGTCCCTTTGCCAGCGCGGGTGCAGTCAATCGGACGCTGAACCAGTTGCAGCGGGCGTTTCTGTTACGCAACTGCTCGGACGCGATGTTCGACAGTCGGACGCGACCCTGCCTGCAATACCAGATCAAGCGCTGCTCTGGGCCGTGTGTGGGTAAGATCAGCGAAACAGAGTATGCCGCCAGCGTTAAGGACGCAGAGCGTTTTCTTTCGGGTAAATCCACCAATGTTCAGGAAACACTGGCGAAAGAAATGGCCGAGGCGTCGGAGGCTATGGAGTTCGAACGCGCCGCAGCTTTGCGGGACCGTATTCGCGCGTTAACGCAGGTACAGACGGCGCAAGGGATCAATCCGCGCGGTGTGACTGAGGCCGATGTGATCGCGCTGCATCTGGAGAAGGGGCAGGCCTGCGTGCAGGTGTTCTTCATCCGGGCGAACCAGAACTGGGGCAACCGCGATTTCTATCCGCGTGTCGGGCCGGACGTCGAAGAGGCCGAGGTGCTGGAGGCGTTCCTTGGCCAGTTCTACGACACCAAGGAACCGCCAAAGCTCTTGTTGCTGTCACACCCGATTGAAAACGAAGACCTGATGACCGAGGCGCTGTCGGACAAGCTGGGCCGCAAGGTAGAAATTGCGGTGCCGCGTCGGGGTGAGAAGTCTGAACTGATCGATGGCGCATTGCGGAATGCGCGGGAAAGCTTGGCGCGGCGGATGGCGGAAACGGCAACGCAGGCGAAACTGCTTCGCGGATTGGCCGAGGCCTTTGGGCTGGACGCACCGCCCGAGCGGATCGAGGTTTACGACAACAGTCACATTCAGGGCACCAACGCCGTCGGGGGAATGATCGTGGCGGGGCCAGAGGGATTTCTCAAAAGTCAGTACCGTAAGTTCAACATCAAGGGAGATGAACTGACCCCCGGTGACGATTTCGGCATGATGAAAGAGGTGCTGACGCGGCGCTTTAAGCGGTTGCTCAAGGACGATCCCGAACGGGACAAGGGGTTGTGGCCCGATCTGCTTTTGATCGACGGTGGTGCCGGGCAGGTTTCTGCGGTGCGCGAGATCATGGAAGAGTATGGCGTTGGGGATGTGCCGATGGTTGGTGTCGCCAAGGGTGTAGACCGCGATGCGGGCAAAGAAGAGTTCCACCGCTCGGGCACGCGACCCTTTGCGCTACGCCACAATGATCCGGTCTTGTACTTTGTCCAACGCCTGCGCGATGAGGCCCATCGCTTTGCCATTGGCACACACAGGGCGAAACGGGCGAAGTCGCAAATGGCGAACCCGTTGGATGAAATCTCGGGTGTCGGGGGCGCGCGCAAGCGGGCGCTCTTGGCGCATTTCGGGTCGGCCAAGGCGGTCAGCCGGGCAAATCTGGCAGACTTGAAAGCAGTTGATGGCGTGTCCGAGGCCTTGGCGGAACGGATTTACGGCTTTTTTCACGAGAACGGCTGACGCGCGGGCGCGCGTTGGCCGTTCCGTTTCAGATCATTGAATCGACAGGTCGATATTGAAGCTGCTGGTCTTGCCCGTGTCTTCGTCATTTCCCATGTGGTAGACACGGATGGCATAGGTGCCATTGGCCGGCAGATCGACGGTTGTAGAATTTCCGTTGATTGAGCTGTTGTAGATGGCCATGCCATCGCCGCCCGGGGGCAGGATGTTGAAATAGACGGTCCCGCTTCCGGTGCTGTTGGTGACCGAGAGTTCCACGAACATTTCCTGACCGGCTTTCGCCCCAAGTTGATAGTCTGTGTATTCCTGTCCGGTGATTGTGCCGGACACCATGGTTCCAAAATTACCGGGTGCGAATTTCACCTCGGACTTGGATTGCGCGACTGACGTGGAGGCTAAGGAGATGGAGAGCAGCGTGGCAATTGTGCGGAGGGTGTTGAGGGGCATAAATGAGTCTCCTGATCAATATGATGCTAGTGTTCCCCGCCTGACATAGGATTCCCAACGCTGCTGCGTCGTGGCATGATTGGCGGATGAGACGCTCCGAC
>CANNCS010000163.1 GCA_947503115.1 uncultured Marivita sp. | reverse complement strand
CCATGGAATCAGAGCGCGGGCGAGCTGGGAACCTCAGAAATCCCTAATGAGTCAGAAGCCAGCCCCTTTGGTATTAATACCCTGAAAGATCATCTGGCTGCCACGGCACTGGCCATCAGTGTCGTTTTTTTCGCCGGTACAACCATCGACGTCGCACAAGCTGTAACGATTACCAAAACAGAAAGCGACATTGCGGTCATCGACATTCCGCACCCAAAGGAAGGGAATCTTTTGATGCTGCGCGGCCTCGTCGGCAGTGGCACCGCCACGTTTAGAATTAACAACGCCTGTCGGACTATGCCTGTGCGTTTTGTAGCAGGAGACTTTTCCGGCCAGCATGTTGATGTGGGTCGAACGGGATCGATCCGGATTGTCGTGAACTCTGCTAAGGTCATGCACGATCTGCTGGCGGGGCGGGATCTGGTCAGCGATGCGGTGCGTGTTTCATCCGATTCCTCGGAGAAGGATGCGGATTTGTATTTGGCACGGGGCCTTTCGGCGAAAACTGGATTTGTCATTAACTCAGGCCGAAGCGTCTTGGCGGATTTGCTGGGCGCTCGCACGGCAGACGTCGCGTGCACCGACCTTTCAACAACGTTCCAATAAAGCGAAAAACCGTGCGCAGCTGGTGTGAAAGTTGGACAGTATGTGTCCGATTTTTGGTCAAGCTGCGCGCGCCTCACCATCAATCAATAAAGGGTTCCACCCAATGCAAGCCGCAACCCCTGCCCCGAACGCTCCTGCCATGAGCAATCTGATCCCCTTGCTGCGATTAGAAGGCTTGGCGATTGGACTCGCAGCCATCGCCGCCTTTGCCATTTTGGAAAAAAGTTGGACGCTATTTGCGTTTTTAATTCTTGCGCCCGACATCGCGATCGCAGGTTACGCGTTTGGCCGTCGCATTGGCGCGATTGTCTACAATGCCACGCACAGCTACCTTGGTCCTGCTGCGGTTGGCGCGACAAGCTGGTACGCGGGTTGGTCAGGCGCAGCGGCACCAGTATTGATCTGGATCGCCCATATCGGCCTCGACCGTGCGATCGGATATGGGCTCAAGCATAGATCAGGCTTCAAGGCCACACACCTCTCTTCGCCAGTCTAGAGACAAACTCCTCCTACCGTACCGCGCGGTATTGGTTTTAATGCAATCGTCCTTGTCTAGCGCGTCCTATCGGTTCGCGAAGGCGACTGCTGATATTTCAAACAGGATCAAACCATGAAAACCGTCTTCTTCCGCGTTGGCTGGTTCGTGATGACGCTTCTATGCGTGCTTCTAGTCTTCACCACGCTGCGCTATTTTGGCAGCGACTCCGTGGCCTTTTTCCAATCGGATATCTACCCTGATCGGATCGTCGCGCTCAGACTTCATATCGGCGGGGGGATCGTCGCGGCCCTCACCGGGCCGCTGCAATTCTGTGGAGGGTTTCGGAACAGGTTTCGGGCTCTGCATCGAGTGCTGGGAAAGATCTATATTGCCGCCGTCCTGACCGGCGCGGTATTCGGATTGATGATCGCAACGACAGCGCTTGGCGGGACCGTTTCTCAATCCGGGTTTTCCGCTCTCGCGCTTGCTTGGGCCGGGGCAACCCTGATGGCCTACCGACGTATCCGTACTGGCACCGTCGCCGCACACCGACGCTGGATGATCCGGTCCTTCGCGCTGACATTCGCTTTTGTGATGCTGAGGATCATCTTTCCCGCGCTCCAGTTCGGCGCTGGTCTCGACCAGGTGACCGCCTTTCAGATAACTTCCTGGGCCTGCTGGGTCCCCAACCTCCTGTTGGTCGAACTTGCGATGAGGAAGCGCAACCACGCCAACGGCCACGGGTTCGATGAAACAGCACACTGAACCCAGAGCAGATTGCGTCGAAACCGCCGCTTTGCGCTGTGTACGACTACTCGATCTTGTTCTTTTGGTCCTTCGGCGAAACGCCGAAGTGAGCTCGGTAGGTCTTTGTGAAATGTGTTGGAGAGTTAAACCCGGTCGCGAAGGCGATTTCGGTTACTGAAATATCCGTCTGCACAAGGAGCCGTTGAGCCTTTTGCAATCGTAAATCAAGATAGAACTTCTTGGGTGAGCAACTCAGATATCGCCCGAACAAGCGCTCCAACTGTCTTCCCGATACCCCTATTTCATGCGCTATTGCCGAGGGTGGCGAAGGGTCGTCTATGTTGTCTGTCATCCATTGGATTGCGCGGGCAAGGTGTTCGTTACGGATTCCATGACGTGATTGCAGCGAAACACGCTGCGACGCATCGGCATTTCGCACCGCGTTGTAGACCATCTGATCGGCGACTTCGGTGGCCAGCTCTTGCCCGTGGGTTTGGCCGATCAAGAACAGCATAAGGTCCGCCGTTGCGGTCCCTCCGGACGCGGTGATGATCGGCGCCTCGGCGACGAAAACGCTGCGGCTGAGGCCAACCTGCCGAAACTCCTCCATAAAGCTGTCGTGGTAATGCCAATGGATCGCTGCCTTTTGGCCGTCGAGCATCCCGGCCTCGGCCAGAATATAGGCACCGGAACACAGGGCCCCGATCCGCGCCCCATGCGCACGCCCCCGCCGGATGGAAGCAATCAGACTGGACGTTGCGGCAGATTGAACACCCAAGCCAGAAAGGACGAAAATCGTATCCGCATCGCAGGCATCTGCGAACGTATGCGCAACTCTGGTCTCGGTGCCGTTCGAAGCGCGCGCAAACTCTCCGTTCTCAGAGGCAAAAGACCAACGGTACAACTCTTGTTTCGACACAAGGTTGGAGATGCGCAGCGGTTCAACGGCGCAGGAGAACGCAAGATGGGAAAAGTTCTCGACCAGCAGGAACTGGAAGTGTTCCGGCGTAGGATGGTGAGTGCTGTTCACACGACTTCCCTGATTTTGTGTGCTCAAATTAAAAATCCTTGCAGGTCCTCAGCGCATCATAAAGGGCTGCATGAATGTTCCGCCCTGCAACCGCATCCCCAATCCTTGCGAGAAAATAGGAGCTGTCGTCGTTCATGACATGCAAAGGGTTTTGCCCGGCAACAATTGATGCTTGATCGATCTGACCGCGGTTCCGTGCGCCAGCCTTGAGATCGTCATAAAGCGCATCCATCGGTGTTATGCCATGCTCGATCACGACATGATCGACGATGCGCTTGCAGGTTGAACCCGTCAGCACTTGGCGGAGCGCGACCTCTATGCGGTTGCCGGCTTGCGACACGGCTTCGATCTCCTGAAAACACTCGAAGGTAACAGCCTGCCTTGCCAGATCGCGCAGCACCACGGCCGAGTTCGTGGGGCCAAGATCCTGTGCCGTGGCGCGATCCGGCGTGACATGAGTGACGCTGCATCCCGCACGCGCCAGCGCATCGGCGCAAACAAGCGCTGCGTGATCCCCCACTTCGTCAAAGAGCAGAACATCCCCTTTAACGCGCACCTCGCCTGACAGGACATCCCAGCTGGAAATTGTCAAACCGGCGCCTTTAATCGAAGGAGGGGCGGGCCAGCCCCCGGTTGCGACGATCACCAGATCGGGCGTTTCACCCAGCACTTCATCGGCTTCGACATAGCTGTTCAGACGGATATCGACGCCAAGACGGGTGACTTCGCCGATCAGCCAATCTGCGACGCCCCAAATCTGGCGGCGGGTCATGCCGACACTTGCCAATTTCAACTGCCCGCCGAGCTTGTCACTAGCTTCGAACAAGATGACGTCGTGCCCGCGTTCAGCACTTATCCGGGCAGCTTCCAACCCGGCGGGTCCGCCGCCGATAATGACCACTGTCTTCGCAATCTTTGCAGCGGTGAACCGGTGCGGCATTGTCACTTCGCGGCCCGTGGCCGCATTGTGGCCGCAGACTGACGGTTTGCCTTGGTTCACGCGATCGACGCAGTAGCCCAGACCGACGCAGGGGCGGATACGATCCTCTTCCCCACGTGCGAGCTTGGCGACAAGATACGGGTCTGCGATTTGTGCCCGTGTCATCCCGATCAGGTCAACATGCCCCTCGGCCACAGCATGACGCGCGGTGGCGATATCGGCCACGCCGCCCGCATGAAAGATTGGCACGTCAACAGCTGCGCGGATTCGCCCCGCAACGGTCAGGTGCGGCGCAGAGGGCATGCCCATCGGTGGCACCCAGCCTGCAAGGCCAAGATCATCATAGGGGGCGCCCGCCAGAACATTAAGGAAATCGACTGCGCCCGTTGCGGCGATCTTTTGCGCGATCTCGACGCATTCGTCCGCGTCCAATCCGCCCTTTGACAGCTCATCCCCCGTCACGCGCATCCCGACGATCAGGTCAGGCCCTACGGCCTCGCGCACGGTTTCAAGCACTTGCATAGTGAGGCGCAACCGATTGTCGAGCGACCCGCCATAGTTGTCGTGGCGCTTGTTAATCAGCGGCGACAGGAATTGCCCCAGCAGATGCGAATGCGACAAAAGCTCGACCCCGTCAAATCCGCCCTGTTGGCAGCGCCGCGCGGCATCCGCGAATTGCTTTGTGACGCGGTCGATGTCCTCGATTTCCATGGCTTTTGGGAACGAGCGGTGCGCCCTTTCGCGCGTCCCGCTTGGCCCGGCGACAGGCAGCCAGTGCCCGTCATCCCACGCCGTGCGCCGCCCCATATGGGTGATCTGGCACATGACAGCTGCACCGTGCGAACGGACCCCGTCGGTCAGCTTTTCGAACCACGGGATGATGCTGTCGTCGCCAGCATAAAGCTGCCCGAACACCGACGGGCTGTCAGGCGCAATATTCGTAGAGCCGCCGATGATCGTCAGGCCAACCCCGCCCTTTGCCTTCTCCTCGTGATACAAACGGTAGCGATCACGCGGGTGCCCCCCTTCTTCGTAGGACGGGGCATGCGCAGTGCTCATGATGCGGTTGCGCAGTGTCAGGTGACGCAATTGAAAGGGCGCAAGCAGCGGGTCGTTCATCATGGCGGCTCAATAGTCTTGGTTCAAAGCTTCAGCTTCCGGAATTTCACGTTCACGTTTCGCGATATAGGCAAGCAAAGCCTCATCGGTCGCTTCATCCAACTTGGGCTCCTGATATTCGCTCAGTAATTTGCGCGCATGCTTCAAGGCCCGTTCGGTGATCTCAACGCTACCTTCGGCCCGCCATTGTTCGATCGAATTGTTGTCGAACATGTCTGGCATAAAGAACGCACGTTGGAAATTCTCCAACGTGTGCGGGTGCCCCAGATAATGCCCGCCGGGCCCAACTTCCGAAATCGCAGCGATGCCTTCGTCGAAATCGTCCCATCTCGGCCCTTCCGCCATGCGATAGGCCATCGCACATTGCTCAGCATCCACGATGAATTTGGCCGTAGAACAATGCATCCCGGCCTCGTTCCAACCTGCCGAATGCCAAATGTAATTCGCCCCCGAATGCATTACCGCAGACAGTGTCGTCGCACTTTCATATCCCGCCTGCGCGTCAAAGGTCTTCGCACCCCCAAGAGTGTTCGATGTACGCCACGGCACGTCATAAAACCGTGCCATTTGACCAATCATGAAGTTCATAAGGCTGATCTCAGGCGTGCCTGCCATCGGAGCACCGGATTTCATCGAAACGGTCGCCAGATAGTGGCCGTAGATCGCAGGGCAACCTTTGCGGATCACTTGGGTGTAGGCCAATGCGCTGAGTGCCTCTGCGTTCAACTGCGCAACTGTTGGCGCAATGGAGGCAGGCGTATTGGCACCGCCCAGAACAAACGGCGAGCACAAAACCGGCTGGTTGCGCCTGTTGAATGCCCGCATTGCCCCCAGCATCGTTTCATCCCAAACCAGCGGTGAGTTTGCGTTACAGTTGCCGGTCACAACAGGGTTCTGGTCAATAAAATCCGCGCCAAACAGAATCGCGCACATATCCAGCACGTCTTCGGCGTTCTTGGGGCTGGTGGTCATACCCATGAAGGTCTTGTCGGAATATTTCATCGACGAATAGGTTATGCGCAGATGGCGATGGCTGATCGCATGATCATAAGGTTCGACGATATGATGCGCCGAGGAGTGTAGCGCGGGCATCATATGCGCCAGCTTGTGAAACATCGCCAGATCGTCCAGCGTCGGGTTTCGGCGAACATCATCAAGGTCACGCAGATACGGCGCGCCCGTCATGGGGATGAACATAGAATGCTTGCCACCCAACCGAACGTTCCGGCTGGGGTTGCGCGCATGATAGGTGAAGTCGTTCGGGATGGTCTTGATCAACTCGCGCACAAGTCCGCGGTCCAGGCGAACCAACTCACCGTCCAAATCCGCGCCTGCTTTACGCCAATCCTCAATCGCCACAGGGTCGCGAAAGACAATGCCCACATTTTCCAAGATCGACATCGAGGCTTCGTCAATCCTGTGGACCTGTTCTTCGTCCATGACCTCACAAACCGGCAAGGACCGGGCGAGCCCAGGCAACATGCTGAAATCAGTTGCTTCTCGTGTGGCGCGGCGGGCGCGTCGTCCACCGGAACGACTGGTTCGTTGGGTGCTATCTTGCATTTCTTGTCCCCTGCCTATGGCTTCCAGAGACAATTGAACCGGTTTCGACGCCAATGAATTAGCGACATGGAGCGTGGATTCAGCGACATCCTTGATTGTCGAGTGGCAGCAAAATAATCAAACCGAGGCACTTTGATTTCGGCTGGAATTAACGTCTGACAGACATGTGGGTCTCGGCTATTCGGACGATTCCGTTGAAAAAGTCGCTGATTTCGGGGCGTCTGTTTGAGGTATTGGTCTGATTTCGTTCAGATGTCTAAGGC
>CANNCS010000162.1 GCA_947503115.1 uncultured Marivita sp. | reverse complement strand
CCCTACCGGACGTCATCACGTCAATCGGAACCAGAGATTGGGCGAAAGTGGGTCAATGATCGCAGCCCTTGGTATCAAGCCGCTCTGGTCGCAGGGTTTGTTTGCGAGAGAATGCCAGCAATTGCCCGACAAGCGCTGCTGCACGATTTGCATTCTGATGGATCTGGACAAGATCCCCGTATTCCGGGTCGCCCGGATCGTGCCGCAGCAAAAGAAGGTCGCAATGCCCTGAAATTGCGGTCAAAAGATTGTTGAAATCATGCGCGACACCACCAGCAAGCTGACCGATCGCTTGCATCTTCTGGCTTTGAACGAACTGCGCCTCAAGGCTTTTGAGTTCGGTCGCATCATTCAAAACCGCGACCAACAGAACTTTGCCATCTTCGATCACACGCGTGAGCGTGACTTGAACGAACACCTCTTGATCTGTGCGGGTCAGGCGCAGGAATTCCGAGTGGCCCAGCCCCTTTCCGGCAGCTGCGTCAGCAAGCCAATCGGGAATTGAGCGGCCCAAACCCTCCATCAAATCAGCAAGGTTGGCATCGGTGTTCGCATCGGCAACAAGCAGCTCGCGCGCAGAGCGGTTTGCTTTTGCGATCTCACCGCGCGGTGTCACCTTGAGCAAGGGAACAGGCAGGCATTCAAACCCCATATCGTCGTTTGAAATATCGGACTGTGGGGTCTTGGGTACGAACACCACCTCCTCGCGCCCCATCCCGGCGGGATGCACATTGACGGTAAAATCCTGTGGTTCGCCACCTGATCGTACGTTGTGCATCTGGCCCGTGCGCAGCGGCGGATCTGTGATCAAGTCTTCGACCACCCGTACGCGCCCCCCTGCCAATTCACGCGCCGCATCGTTCATCCACAACACCGTCCCACCGCGTCCAATGGTCAGTGTCGGATATGTCACCTTGGCTTGTGCCAAAGGGTGATCCTTCGCCAGGAATAGTTCAAGCCGCCACATTATGGCGAATGGACCAAGTTGATGGGCTGCGATCCTCAGATGGCGATCGGGCAGCACAATTTTCTCGGCTCCGATTCCCTCGGCCAAAGCGGCGGATTGCACGCGGTGGATCAACCCAGACGCATCGGCAATGTGTCCGCCGACTATGTCGCGCAGAATTTGGCCATGCACGGCCCTGAAAGTTTTCGCAGCTTCCCTGTTGGCGCTGATTACCTGCCCCTGCACGTCCGTCACAAGACAGGGCGTCACATCATGTTCGACCAACAAGGCCATGTTTTTGATAAGTTTTCGATTTGCCCTACCGCGCAGATAGCGCAATGCAGTTCGACCTAGAAACACGAAACCGAAACCAGCGGCCGCAGCAGAGAACCCCAAGCGCATTGTTTCATTGGGTGTCGTGATGGCCAATGCTGTTGCCACGCCAGCCAAAATCAGCAGCAGTGCGGCGGAGTATTCTGGTCTTGAAACGGGCACGGCGCGGTCAGAAAAGGTCATAAAATGGCCTCTGGGAACAATGGTCCCTGCCATATGACCGCAAGACACTTAAGCGACGATTAACAGGAAAACACGCTTAAGTTGTATATTGAACTTAGCTTCTGGTCAAGGTCGCAACAAAGAAGCCATCGCCACCCTCGGCAAGCCCAAAACGTGACTGTTCTTTGCAAGCCCATCCAGAGTGTCGGGCCAGGAACCCATTGATCTGGTCTTCGTTTTCGCAGGCGAGAACCGAACAAGTCGCATAAGCCAAAGTGCCATTTGGCCCCACAAACGCGGCGACCTCGTCCAAAATACCGGCTTGAATATTGGTCAGTTCAGCAAGCCTCTCTGGCGTTAGCCGCCATTTCCCTTCAGGAGCACGCCGCCACGATCCACTTCCGGAACATGGTACATCACACAGTACCAGATCATATGTCCCGCGTGGTTTGGCTATCGTCGTCACAGACGCGTTTGCGCGTTCAGCCCGTTCCGGCAAGTCCGACATGCGTCGCGGGTCGGCATCATGGGCCTCGACCGTACCGTGTAATCGCGCAGCCAAAGCCAAGGTTTTACCGCCACCGCCAGCGCAAAAATCCAGACATCTCATACCCTTGGAAAGTGGTAATGCATCAACGACAGCTTGGCTGGCCACGTCCTGCAATTCGACCAGCCCGGTGCGAAACGCCTCGGTTTGCGATACCCGACGCGCACCTTCGAGAACCTCAAGAGCGGTCTTAGACAAGGCATGCGGCGCGGTTTCGACACCTTCGACTTGTAAGGCAGACTGCGCAGTGTCCCGGTCAGCCTTCAACAAGTTCGCCCGCAGAAACACCGACGCGCGGTGTCTGAGTGCTTCGGCCGTTTCGGTCGCTTTTTCAGACAAATCCGCGACAAAAAGATCAAAAAGCCAATCCGGTAGGTCCACTGCCTCGGCACCACGAGGGGTCCGCCCAGCCACGCGTTCCTCATCCGACAGCGGTTCTAACGCGTAGCCCTCACCGGTGAACACAGTGTCTGGGTCGTCGCCTGTTTGACGCAATCGGCCCAACACACGCGCGCGGCCTAACTCGCCGCCCCCAAGGGCTGCCGTGCTCCGCCAATTGCGCAGGATGTCATAGACATGATCCCGGATCGCAGCGCGGTCCTTAGACCCGGCATAACGTGACTTGCGGGCCCATGTGGTCAGGGCCTTTTCCGCCGGTTCGCCTTCGGCGATCTGATCCAATACGCCAGCAGCGGCGGCCCATCGTGCGGCAGGTGTCATGCGTCTGAGCCCGTCACGTTAGGAAAGTCGATAATTCGGAGACTCGCGCGTGATCTGAACATCATGCACATGGCTTTCCTTGAGACCCGCGCCGGTGATCTTCACGAACTGGCAATTGGTGCGCATTTCATCGATCGTCGCACACCCGGTATAGCCCATGGCAGCGCGCAAACCGCCAACCAACTGGTGCAACACCGCGCCCGCCGAACCCTTGTACGGCACTTGGCCTTCGATACCTTCGGGCACCAATTTGTCGTTGGCGGCATCCTTTTGGAAATAACGATCCGCAGAACCGCGCGCCATCGCGCCAATAGATCCCATGCCGCGATACGCTTTGAAGCTGCGGCCTTGGTAAAGGATTACTTCGCCGGGGGATTCGTCGGTTCCCGCAATCATGCTCCCCACCATCGCACAAGAAGCGCCAGCGGCGATGGCCTTTGCGAAATCACCCGAGAACTTGATGCCCCCGTCCGCGATAACCGGAGTGTCACCTGCGGCCTTCGCGCAATCCATGATCGCCGTCAGTTGCGGCACACCAACCCCTGCGACCATCCGCGTGGTGCAGATCGATCCCGGACCGATCCCGACCTTGACTGCATCCGCACCTGCGTCGATCAAAGCTCGTGTTGCCTCGGCAGTGGCAACGTTGCCAGCAATCACCTGCACTTGGTTCGACAAGGTTTTTGCACGGGTCACGGCTTCGATCACCCCGCGCGAGTGACCATGAGCGGTGTCGATAACCACAATGTCCACACCTGCGGCGACCAATTCCTGCGTGCGCTCGAACCCGGCATCGCCCACAGACGTGGCCGCGGCCACACGAAGACGACCCAGATCGTCCTTGCAGGCCGTGGGGTTCAGCACAGCTTGTTGTGTGTCTTTCAAAGTCAAAAGCCCAGTGAGCTTGTCTTTGTCGTCGACCACCAGGAGCTTTTCGATGCGCCGCGATTTCATCAGGCTGATCGCCTCATCGCGGTCGGCAGGTTCGCGCAGGATCGCCAGGTCTTTTGATGTCATCATGACACTCACTGGCGTATCATCGGACGTGGCAAAACGCATATCGCGGTTGGTGACAATGCCGACCACGCGGCCCTGTTGATCTACCACCGGAAAGCCCGTGAAATTGTACCGTTCGATCAACGCCTTGGCATCGGCCAGCGTCTGGTCTGCGCGTAGCGTAACAGGGCTGTAGACGATCCCGCTTTCGAACCGTTTGACCCGCCGCACTTCGCGTGCCTGCTGTTCAACGCTAAGGTTCTTGTGGATCACTCCCATGCCGCCTGCTTGCGCCAGGGTGATTGCCATGCGGCCTTCGGTGACTGTGTCCATTGCGGAACTCAGCAGCGGAATGTTGAGTGCGATGGTTTTGGTCACCCAGGTTCGGGTGTCGGCAGTGGCCGGCAGAACCTCGGATGCCCCGGGCACCAGCAGAACATCATCAAAGGTGAGAGCCTCGCGAATCTCCATCGGAATCCCTTTCCACGGACAGCATCGTTAGGCACGTCCCTATTGCATGGGTTGCCGTTGGGGGAAAGCCCCAATCCGCCCTTTACGACTGCAAAGCACTGTCGCAGTCTGCCAGTGACTTAACAGGAGCATCACCCATGTCGCACGGATACGAGGCGGGACGCCTGAACCTGCCCTTCACCGGAATCTGTACATTTGGCCGCAATCCCTATGTGTCGGACTGGAGCACCATTGACGCCGACGTCGCAATCCTAGGCGCACCGTTCGATGCTGGCACGCAGTGGCGTGCGGGTGCGCGCTTTGGCCCGCGTGGTGTGCGTGACGCGTCGACTCTGTTTAGCTTTGGCCACGCGGGCGCGTATGACCACGAAGACGATGTGACCTATCTGGCCGACACGCGCATTGTTGATCTCGGGGACGCCGACATCGTTCATACGGACACCGTGCAAAGCCACGCCAATATCCGCAAAGGTGTCGAGGCGATCCGTGCAGCAGGTGCGCTGCCGGTGGTGATTGGCGGAGACCATTCAATCAACATTCCCTGCATTGACGCGTTCGAGGGGGCAAAGCCGTTCCATATCCTGCAAATCGACGCCCATCTTGATTTTGTCGACGAACGTCACGGCGTTCGCAACGGTCACGGCAACCCGATGCGGCGGGCGTCGGAAAAGCCATGGGTGTCAGGGATGACGCAAGTTGGCATCCGCAACGTCAGCTCAACCGCCCGCGAAGGGTATGAAGATGCGCGCGCGCGCGGATCGGACATCCTGTCTGTGCGGCAGGCCCGAACACTTGGTCCTGAAGGCGTGGCAAAGCGCCTGCCCCAAGGCGCGCCCGTATACATCACCATCGACATCGACGCGTTCTGCCCGTCCATCGCGCCCGGCACCGGCACCCCCAGCCACGGCGGGTTTCTGTATTACGATGTACTGGAACTGCTGCAACACGTGGCGCATCGGCACGAAATTGTCGGCATCGACCTTGTCGAAGTGGCACCTGATTATGACACGAGCGGATCAACTTCGATCCTTGCCGCACAGGTTCTGATGAACCTGCTGGGTTTCGTTTTTCATGCCAAACAACTGAGCACCGCATGAAATCACAAGACAGGTTTCCGCCGACCTGACACCGGCCTGTTGCACTTCTTTGTTTGGCTGCGTTCACTTGACCAAAACCACGACTCGGCAGGCACAAAATGACCAAACCGCTCTCAGGCATTACGATCCTTGACCTCACCCATGTGCTGGCGGGTCCGTTCTGCTCAATGACGCTTGCCGATCTGGGTGCGCATGTGATCAAGGTCGAACGCCCCGGCATCGGCGATGACACCCGCGCCTTTCCACCATTCACCAAAGGCAAATCCGCCTATTTCGCCACCATCAACCACGGCAAGAAATCCATCGCACTCGACCTTAAAGCAGATGCGGATCGTGCAATTTTCGACCGCTTGCTGGCCCGTGCCGATGTGATCCTTGAAAACTACCGCCCCGGCGTGATGGAGCGGATGGGCTATGGTTGGGACGACCTGCACGCACAATACCCCCGCCTGATCTATGGCGCCGTCTCGGGCTTCGGCCATACCGGACCCGAGGCAAAGCGACCCGCCTATGACATGGTGGTTCAGGCACGCGGCGGAGTGATGTCGATCACCGGCGAGAAAGATCGAGAGCCGGTGCGCGTGGGGGCCTCGGTCGGGGATATCGTCGCAGGCATGTACCTGTGCCAGGGTGTGCTCGCCGCGCTCGTCGACCGGGACCGCACAGGTCTGGGGCGCAAGGTGGACGTGGCAATGCTGGATTCGCAACTGGCGATCCTAGAACATGCGGTTGCCATCACATCGGTAACTGGTGCGCCGCCGGGACCGACCGGGGCGCGACATCCCTCTATTGCGCCGTTCGAGACCTTCCACGCCTCTGATGGTCTGTTTGTGATTGCCGCTGGGAACGACGTCCTGTTTGAAAAACTCTGTGTCGCTTTGAACCTGCCGTTGGCGGATGACGACCGCTTTGCCACCAACCCGGCACGGGTGGAAAATGCGCGGCTTCTCAAGCGGTTGATTGAGGCCGTGACCCTTGACAAGACCCGTGCGCATTGGATTGCCAAGCTGGGCGCCGCAGGCATCCCAAGCGGTCCGATTCAGGACGTGGCGCAAGCGATGCGTGACCCACAAATTCTTGCCCGGAACATGGTGGTGGATGTGCTCGATCGCAACGGCCGCCCCGCGTTCAAAGCAGCCGGCAACCCAATCAAGATGTCCGGTCTGGGCGATACGACCGTACGTCCCGCCGCCCCCGACCTGGATGGCGACCGCGGCGAAATCCTGCGCTGGCTTGAGGGCAAGAGCTAAGCCCGTTCCAAGGGGCTTGCACCAAAGCCTTTCGCAAGGCCTTGCCCGCCACCGTACGTAGGCTTTCCAGATCCTTAACGCTTGGGCCGCACCTTCTGCCGCACAAAAGCTTTTGAGCGGGAAGGGTCACTCCCATGCCGCGACATATGAACTGATACCAAAGGGGCTGGCTTCTGACTCATTAGGGATTTCTGAGGTTCCCAGCTCGCCCGCGCTCTGATTCCATG
>CANNCS010000161.1 GCA_947503115.1 uncultured Marivita sp. | reverse complement strand
AATCCATCAAGCACGGCGCTCAACTCGCAAGGAATATGGGGCAGAAAATCAACCAAAATGTGTGAATCTGATAGGGCCACGCCCGAGGCGCGCTGTGCCGCCAGCGCCTCGCGGCGGGCGCGGAGGTCGGTGATTGTTGGCATTTACATTGCTCCGATCACAGGATTTGCTACGGCACAAACCAGCTGACGAGGCCAGCCAATGACACCCGATGAAATCATGACGGAATTCTCTCTTGAGGGCGTATTCCCAAAAGCTGCGATGCGCGCGGCAACCGCGCATCGTGAAGTCATGACGCCAATCTTCATTGAACTCATTACTCGCCTCGCAAGTTGCCCAACGTCGGAGGTGACCCCAGCCGAGGACTGGCAATTGGCGCCAGCGCTACACCTCTTGGCAGAATGGCGCGAATCCACAGCATACAAACCGTTCTTAACCATGATGCAGCGTGATGAGATCGCGCTCGACTACCTGCTCGGGGACACGGTGACTGAATCCGCAGATCGGATCATGGCAAGCATATTCAATGGCGATCTTGTGCCGCTGATGGCTGCTGTTGAAGACACTGACGCCTATGAGTTCGCTCGTGCAAGCATGCTGCGGGCGTTGGTTTTCATATCACTTGAGCACAAAAACCAGCGTCCCGATGTGGAAGCCTTCCTTCGGGATTTTCGTCATCGGAACGACGATTTGTCAGAGGACCTGTTATACAGCTGGGCTGCCGGCATCGCAGCGCTTGGTATGGAGGACATGGTTGAGCAGGTGCGTTCCACCTTCAAACTTGGTGACATATCCCCATTTTTAGCAGCCTTTGAGCACTTCGAAGCTGATCTTCAAGAAGCACTTCGTAATCCCGACAGGTCAGCATTCCAGAAAAATGGTCCTTTCGTCATTGAAAGCGCCATTGATGAGATGCAGTGGTGGTATTGCTACTCCGAGGAATACCGCGAGAAAAAGCGCAAGGATGCAGTACGCAACGTCTTGAACATCATGCCCCGACAAGAACTCGACGTTGCACCTCGAGTCAACATAGGCCGCAATGATCCTTGTCCCTGTGGCAGCGGCAAGAAGTTCAAAAAATGCTGTCTGCAGTGAGACCGGCCGCAACTGCTATTGCTCACCCCATGTAACGCGACCGCGCAACGCGGCGCACCTGTGCCTTGCGGATCTGTCCTGTGCCCCAAGTTGGAGCCATGCCCTTGGCATCAGCGACCGCAAACTGCGCCGCCAATTCTTCCCACCGGGCGTCCGACCAGCGGTCTGCGCCGAGGATCCACGCAGCAGCGCGCGCATAGACACGGCAATCGAGTGCTTCATTGCGCTCCCGCAGTTTCTGCCATTCGAGCTTCGAAAACCCCCGCTTGGTCTTCACCGTGACGAGTTGTTCCGCCGTCAGCTGCTTCAGCCATTCGGCATCGACCCAGCCCGGCAGGTGGATAAAGCCGGGCGCGTGGTCCTCACCCGCCGCCGGATTGGAGACATCCAGCGGGTCGAGCCGCAGGAAACGATAGGTCTCTGTCTTGAATGTGGATGTTGCCACAGTCCAAAGCCGCGCGCCACGACGCAGGCGTTTGCCCCCGATCGTGGCATCCACGTATGTGGGCCCTGTCACAGGGCTGGCGCGGTTGAACCCCTCAAGGCCTTTGACGGGAGCCACCTGTGCAAACCCCACCTGTCGTGCCCAGCCGTAGACCGCGCTTGTCTCGTAGCCGGTATCGATGGCCAGTTTGGCGATGGTCATGTCTGTACCACTGGTATGCCGCCAGGTGCGGCCGAGCAGAGTGCTGAGCCTTTACCAACAGGTGGGATCGCCTTGACCGCCCTCTATGACGATGTGATCAATCAACCAGCTTTGCAGCCCCCTGCCCCAGGCCCAGACATCCACCTCAATCCGGTCTTTCTGCACATCGGCGCCCGCGGTCAGGAGCAATCCACCCGAGGGCACTGTGATCGAGGGCCAATCTTCCTTCAGGCCTTGCAGGCGCTGCCAGTCCGGCGCCTCGCCACTTTCCATCCAGGTCTCGCCGAGAGAGGTGTTGACGAAGGTCTTCATCGTCTCGTCCCCACCGGCCCGCGCCGACAGAAACGCCTTGGCCATCGCTTCAAGCCGCACCCAAGGGGAATAAATCTCGTTCAGATGGAAGCCGGCGGTCCCGTTGAATGGCGCATCCGCAATCCACCGCCCCTTCGAGATAGCGGACCAGCGGGTCTCATCGGTCCATGGCGCATCGCAATCCGCGCAGTGGTAACGGGCCGTCTCTGGTTTATGACTGCCGCTCTCGTCCTTGTCCCATTTGACCTGTGTCCAGGTCAGGATTTGTTCATGGCCGCACTCGGGGCATGGCACCCAGAACCGGCGCTGATCGCTTTCCTCGAACGCAGCCTCAATGCGGCTCGCCCCCTTGTTGGTGGGCGTGGACACCAGCACGATCTTGCGGTTCCAGAAGGTTACCGTCCGTTTCTTCGCGAGGTTGACCGGGTCGCCTTCAGCCCCCGCGCTGAAGGGATAGCGATCGACCTCGTCGCAGAGCAGCAGCCGGATCGGCCGGCTGGCCAGACCCGATGGTGCATTGGCCCCCACGATGGTCAGGTGTCCACCCGGAAACCGCTTGTGCAGGATTTTATTGTTGCCGTCCCGCGATTTTGGGTTGGCGATCTTGTCCTGCAGACACGGCGTGTCCCGTGCCATCGGTGAGAACCTGTCTTTCGACCATGTCTCGGCATCCCGCTCTGTCGGCATCACCACCATGACCGGCGCCGGGTCCTGGTCAATGTGGTAGCCCACACAGCAGAGTTGGGTTTCGGTCTTGCCCGTCTGGGCAGATGACATAACAACCACCGTCTCGACGCTGGCATCAGAGATCGCGTCCATGATGCCGCGCTGGTATTCGGCCCGGCTCGTGCGCCACTGGCCTGGCTCGGCGCTGGCCTCAGAGCTCAGGCGACGGTTCTGATCCGCCCAGTCGCTGATCGTCAGGTCCGGTGGTGGCTTCAGCACCGCCAGCGCCGCCTGCACCGTCCGCTTCAGGATCGGAGAGCCCGTCAGTCTCAGGGTCGGTTTCGATGTCAATATCTGGCTCTGCGAGATCATCGAGCACCTCGCGGATGGCGGAGCGGATCAGGGTCCGGGTGTCTCCAATGGTGGATTGGTCAAAGACCTGCGGCGCCAGCCGGTCTGGTAGCCCCAGCAGGCGGGTACGCAACAGCGCCAGAACAGCAATCCACGCCGCTTCGATCTCGTCAGCAGCAATCAGGGATCGGCGCTTTTCTTCGGCTTCCATTTCCGCAAGGTCAGCGCGGGCCCGGATGAACCGCGCCCGTTCAGCCGCATAATCCGGCGCCCCAGCCTGGGCCTTGAGCGCCTGGTCCCGCAGGTACCGGACATAGCCCCGCACCGAGCCAATTAGGTCATACTGTCCCCGGTTGGCTTTGGGAATGACACCCTCCCGGCTCAGCTGTTGCACCCGCCGTTCCGACAGGTCGAGCAGCTTGGCGATCACGCCGATGGGTTGGCTTGCAGAGGACATAAAGAGCTTCCAGCCCCGTGATTAAAAGCATGATATTGCTGCGATTATACTGGATAAGCACCCGGCGCAGAGCGAAGCTGATCACACCAAACGACGCAACGCACGGAGCCGCCCCGATGACCAGCCGCCTCAACCCGCAAACAACACCCCGCCATCAACTCCGCGCCGAGAAAGTCGCGCGGAACCGCGAAGCTGCGCTCAACGCCTTCCTTGGCAAAAAAGCCGAGATCGACGCCATGCTGGCGCGCCTGCAGGCCCTCAGCGACGATCACTTCAACACCCACCCCTACGCCATCACTTGGGGCGATGTCGGCACCCTTGAGCAGTATGCCCACCTCCTTAAGTGCATCACAGACAGCGCTTTCCGCGAAGGTGATCACGCGGAGTGAGCACCATGGACACCAGCACCATTCGATTGCCGATCCGCAAGCTGCCCGAGCAGTTTGACCGCAGCCGCATGACCAGGGTTCTCGACGAGATCGAAATGGCCCTCATGGACGATGGCGGTGTTTACGGACGCGCCTATGCCGACAGCATCATAGTCACCATTGAGGTTCCGACCGATCAGTTGATCGATGCCGCCGCCTGCCTGAAGGACCTCGGCCTGATCTGATCGCTGGCTGACGCCCGAAGGCCCACCGCGCGCCGTGCGCGGCTTGGCCTCGTAGGAAGGGCCGCATTCTGCGTTGCCCGCAAACCGGAGATCACCATGACACAAATTCAACTTTCCGACACCCAAGCTCTTATTCTAAGCGCCGCATCCAAACGGGGCGGTCACATCGCGTTACCGCTGCCCTCGCATCTGCGCGGCGGTGCCGCCGCCAAAGTGGTTCTGGCGCTAATTAAAAAGGGCTTCCTCGAAGAGGTCGACGCCGACCTGCGCATGGGCGAACCTGTCTGGCGCGAGACCGGCGATGGTCACGGCGTCACGCTGGTTGCCACTGACGCAGGGCTAATGGCGATTGGTGTCGAACCCGAGGCCGCGACAGCCGAACCAGCCCTTCAGGAACCGTGCAAGAAGCGCACTCCACGCGCGGGCACAAAACAAGCCCAACTGATCACCCTGCTCAGCGCGCCAGACGGCGTGACGATCACGGAGATCGCAACCGCATTGGCGTGGGCGCCCCACACGGTTCGCGGCGCCCTCTCCGGCGCGCTCAAAAAGTGGCTTGGGCTGACAATCACATCCCAGACCGACGCGCAGCGCGGGCGCGTTTATCGCATTGAAGACGCCACGCTGTGACTTCCCGGTGACTCTGCTCCCGGCAATCACTCTGAGATCATTGCAGAATCTCAAATAAACTGGCCCGTAGACCGTGAGGTCACTGCCTGTATGCAACCTCAACCCGCGAAGTGGCGCCTCCAGTGCCACTTCACCTGCCTCAAACTGGGCCAGCGTTTTGCTGGCCCTTTTTTAGGGCATAGACCATTGCTCAAAATTACCACACTCGCTTCGTGCTGTGGCCATTGTATGCGGATAGGCAACCATCCCTCAGAACCAGGCGAGTAGGTTGACCATTTCAATGACGGGACATTTTTATATCTCGCGCGCCGAGATCGTTGCGATCTCCATGACGGCGGCGAACTCTTCCGAAAGCCCTTAGGCCTCGACGGTGTTCCAACTGCGACGGCTTCTCAATCTCTGATCAACCCGTCAGGGAAGTCGCCCGCGTCGTCCAGATCGAAGCGTTCCGCGACCTCTTCCGCCATCAACCCTGAATGCAGTGCTAATAGGATCAACTGCGCATCACCGGAGTCGCCAACATCAATCGCGACCTCGATCCGCTCCTCGACGCGGTCTGCAGCAAAAGCACTGTTGCTTTCGATGAAGAGTTCCTGCCCCAGCATGCAATAGCCGAGCAACTCCGCCGCATCGCGATAGAAAGTCTCGGCGTCGCGTCCTGCCCCATTGCGCTTTTGCATGCGCGTGATTGTAATCTTTACAGCGTCGGGCACCAGCATCGGGTGGATACCCACAGCGCGTAGCGCGCCATCAACTGCCGGCGTGCAACCAAAGAGACTGAAGAGCCCAAACATCGCCAAATCTTATCAGGTCGGCGAGGCCGGTCCAGCAGACAATGCTCTCAGTTCGAACAGTCGTCGCATCAGCCCGGACCAAAGCCTTTCGATTATTGCAGTGTATGATATGCACTGCTGACAAACGCCTAAGAAATGTTGAAAGCTCTGGTGCCTCTCTTTGTCTGCAGACCTGTTTTCGGCGCGCTGATTGCCGCTTTGTTTGCATCACTGGCTTCTGCGGATGTCCCTGTCATTCCACGCGGCCAGAACTTTACTTGCACGCCGACGCATGTCTGGGATGGAGACGGCCCCATTTGGTGCCGTGAAGGGCCCCGGCTGCGGCTTGCAGGGATTGCGGCGCGTGAACTGGATGGCAGTTGCTCCCCTGGACATCCTTGCCCGAGTGTGAGTGCGATCGAAGCACGCGATGCGCTAGCCAGTCTTCTGGGCACGCCTACGGGCGTTAGCCCCCATGGGCATATCCTTATCAATGGCCCCACATTGCAATGTCGATCGGACGGACCCGCTGGAGGTAACCGCACAGCGTCATGGTGCGTGTCACCGCGTCACGGAGACATCAACTGTGCAATGGTGAGCGGTGGCTGGGCTTTGCGGTGGGACCGATACTGGCGCGACCATCGCTGCTAGGCTCAAGCAAATCAAAAAAGAGACGAAGGCAGTTGCGCTTAGATCAGCGCAAACAATCGACGCAGCAGATAACTTCGGGCGAGCGAGACGGCGACGAAGGCCATGCCGATCGCCATATGTTCGCCGAGTTCGGCCTCGAGGCCGAACCACGGGAACACGATGATTTGCGTGACCACCGCGAGGCCGTAGCCGACGGCGACATTCGTTACCGCTTCCACCAGAGACATGAGGCGGGACTGTTTCATGGCTCAAACCCCAAGCGGCTCAGGGCATGCCGAAAACTCGCTTCCTGAAACTCCCGGTTCATACTGCCGTTTTGGAGGTAGCGTTCACCGGGAACGCGCAGCGCAATGGTTTGATTGGAACAGTCGGCGGCCGGCAGATAGGCTATTGCCTGGCGATCCAGCGCGACAAGGGCATAGAGATCAAAGGCATTCTCCGGATAACGACGCCGCCCACCTTTTCCTGCACGTCGAAGGTGGAAAAAATACCCGGGTGTCGCCCTATCAGATTCACACATTTTGGTTGATTTTCTGCCCCATATTCCTTGCGAGTTGAGCGCCGTGCTTGATGGA
>CANNCS010000160.1 GCA_947503115.1 uncultured Marivita sp. | reverse complement strand
TCCAATCCATCAAGCACGGCGCTCAACTCGCAAGGAATATGGGGCAGAAAATCAACCAAAATGTGTGAATCTGATAGACCCGAAACAGGGCGATCCCACGCATCATCAAAGTCAGAGGTAAGAATGCCCACGCGCAAAGTACCCAGATCATGATTTCAGGCAGTGCTAGCATCGAAGCGTCGAACGCCCCGATCCACAATCGCAACAAAGCCGGGATCAAGAATGGCAACAAGAACCCTAACGCAAGGTTAAAATGTGCATCTCTTTTCAGTCGAAACAGCACATCGCGACCAGATGTCGGATCGAACAGAGGAAGATTGATCCAGAAGTTGAACGCCGTTTTCCGGATCGGCCAAAAAATAAATCTCGCATGCGCCCAAAACAGCAACAGCGCGATCATCGTCACTGCCAACAAGAGACTGGCTATCCGTGTCGCGGACGCAACATTGAACCATACTGGCAGATCAGCAAAGGCAATCGCCATTAAGCGGACCGGCGAATACGGAAAATCCAGGATGGAAGTCGCACTGTAAGCGAGGTTTTCAATGAATGTCAGTGACAAAGCGGGGTCACGTCCTTCGGATGCCATCAAGAGCGCAGCAAACCAAACACAGAAGAACAAAGCCAAGAATCTCAGTCGGTTAAACGGGGGCGCATTTCGAAACTCAAGAAAAGTTGGATACTCGCTCGAATACTCAGCAAAAGTCACAACCGCAGCAACCAGCGCAATAAGCGCTGCCATTTGGGCTGCATCGCTTGATGTTCCAGGCAATACCAAACTTGGTATCGCCACAAGGAACGCCATCAATAGCGCGCGCACAGCTGATCCTATGATCCGCTTGACCACTCTGGTTTCCCTTCAAATCGGATGGTCGCGATTCGATGCCGCTACCTTATTCCAAATTTGTGCCGCCGGGTTTGGCGGACTGCCTCATTATTGCCCCAGTTTTGCCCAAGTTCACGGGGCGGCTCAACTGTGGTCTTAACGTATCCCTGGGAAATCATTGGACTTGGTCGAAAACTGGTGCGCGTTTACATCAGCGATTGCCTCGAAATATGGCAAAGCGGGAAGAGCCTACAATATCTGGTAGTGACGCTAGGAAACATAAAGGCCGCCCAGAAGGACGGCCTTTGTCAAACAACTTAGTGGGCGCTTAGACCCAAGGACGGGCCTGTTCGGCTTGCGCTTCAAAGGCATCAATCGCAGATGCCTTTTCCATTGTCAGGCCGATATCATCCAAACCGTTCATCAAGCAGTGCTTCTTGAAACTGTCGAGTTCGAAGGGAAAGCTATCGCCATCCGAACTGGTGACCATCTGGCTTTCCAGATCTACAGTCATCCGCGCGTTTGAACCCTTCTCAGCGTCCTTCATCAACACATCGACCGCTTCTTTTGGCAACACGATTGGCAGAATGCCATTCTTGAAACAGTTGTTGTAGAAGATGTCAGCGAACGAGGTCGAGATCACCGACTTAACGCCGAAATCCTTAAGAGCCCACGGCGCATGTTCGCGCGATGATCCGCAACCAAAGTTATCGCCGGCCACCAAGATCTCGGCATCGCGATATTGCGGTTTGTTCAGGACAAAATCCGGAATCTCGTCCCCGTTGTCATCATAGCGCATCTCATCGAACAGGTTAACACCAAGACCCGACCGCTTGATCGTCTTCAGAAACTGCTTGGGGATGATCATATCTGTGTCGATATTCACCAACGGCATCGGTGCCGCGATCCCGGTGAGTTTTTCGAATTTGTCCATCACATCATCTCCCGAACGTCAGTCAATTTACCGGTCACAGCTGCCGCAGCCGCCATCGCGGGCGACATAAGGTGCGTCCGTCCACCACGGCCCTGACGGCCTTCGAAGTTGCGGTTTGACGTTGCCGCACACCGCTCACCCGGAGCCAATTGGTCGGGGTTCATGGCAAGACACATGGAACAGCCTGCAAGACGCCATTCAAACCCGGCTTCCTTGAAGATGTCCGCCAAACCTTCCTCCTCGGCCTGTGCACGCACAAGGCCAGAGCCCGGCACGATCATCGCCCGCTTCACGGCAATCTTCTTACCCTTGAGGATCTCAGCCGCGGCGCGCAGGTCTTCGATCCGGCCATTGGTGCACGAACCGATGAAGACAGTATCGATTTCGATATCCGACAGTTTCTGACCTGGTGTCAGGCCCATGTAGTCGAGCGACCGCTGCGCCGCACCAACCTTGCCACCTTCAAAGCTATCCGCGGACGGCACTACCGCGGTAATCGGAAGCACATCTTCAGGCGATGTTCCCCATGTCACGACCGGAGCAATGTCTTCGCCTTTGATGGTGATGACCTGATCCCAATGCGCATCCTCGTCCGAGAACAGGGTTTTCCACCATGTCAAAGCGGCTTCCCATTGCGCGCCCTTCGGGGCATGCGGGCGACCGTTGACGTACTCGAAGGTCTTTTCGTCGGGCGCGATCAGACCAGCGCGAGCACCGCCTTCGATGGCCATGTTACACACGGTCATACGACCTTCCATCGAAAGATCGCGGATCGCTTCGCCGCAGTATTCAATGACGTATCCGGTGCCACCGGCTGTTCCGGTCTTACCGATCACCGACAGAGTGATGTCTTTAGCGGTCACGCCCGGGCGAAGCTTGCCGGTAATCTCGACCTTCATGTTCTTGGACTTCTTCTGGATCAACGTCTGGGTCGCAAGAACATGTTCAACCTCCGACGTGCCGATCCCGTGAGCCAGCGCACCGAATGCGCCATGTGTCGCGGTATGCGAGTCGCCACAGACCACAGTCATGCCCGGAAGAGTCCAGCCCTGTTCCGGTCCGACGATGTGGACAATGCCCTGACGGACATCAGATACCGGATAGTAGTGAATGCCAAAATCCTTGGCGTTCTTGTCGAGAGCCGCGACCTGAATGGCGCTGTCTTCGGTCATGTTCTTAGGATCTTCGCGGCCCGGTGTCGTGGGCACGTTGTGATCCGGAACCGCGATTGTCTTGTCGGGTGCACGAACCGAACGACCTGTCATGCGCAGTCCTTCAAAGGCCTGCGGGCTGGTCACTTCATGAACGAGGTGGCGGTCGATATACAAAAGGCAGGTGCCATCGTCGGCTTCGTGCGCGACATGGGCATCCCAGATTTTATCATAGAGCGTTTTGGGGGACATCGGTCCTCTCCCTTGCGTGTCGAAAAGTGGTGTGGATGAGGTAGGCTCAGGCGCGAGGTTATAGCCGCGCGAGCACCGTGTGCGTCGCACCGAAAAAGCGTTCACGCAAACGCGCGCGTTCGGCCAGATCGAAAACCATCTCCATGGCACCTGCCATACATCATCGCACGGCCCCGCTGCAAGGGCAGCGAGCATGACACCGCTCGTACAGCCCCGACTTTAAGCGATCCGATCGAGCGCTTTCTGTTCAGAGGCAAATTCGAGATGCTAAATGCTGATACAGCTGAACATCATAAACTTGCGATGGAGTCCCGATCCTGTGCCTCAGTTCCAAAAGCAACTCCGCAGGCAACGAAACCGGCTCATGCTCAGTTGCAAATCGTGCTGCCATTGAACGGTCCGTAATCTGTTGCACTGTCAGCGTAGCAGTGCGACGCTGTGGCTGAGCAGCCAGCCGGAATTAGAATGGGCCCAGAAGTCGTCTCACCTGAAGCGCTGACCGAAGTCACGCTCGATCTATTCACTTGGGTTACGGCATTCTTGTCCAGCCTTTTGCGCCCTTGGAATGCGTACCAGCTCCTGATTGCTATTGGGGCCTTCATCACCGCGCATCTACTGGCGTTGGTAATCAAACCACGAATGCACGACTGGATGCGCGGCCTCGAGGGCTGGCCCAAATGGCGCATACGCGCCTTGGTCGTGTTTCATCGTCGAATTCGCATGGTGCTCTTTGTTGGGCTGATCTGGTTGGTCGTTTTGGTCTTGCGTGAAATCACATGGCCGTCACGAAGCTACCTGCTAGCAATCATTGCAAACCTATCGACCGCGTGGCTGTTCATCGTCTTTGCGACTCGATTGATCCAAAACGCCTTACTGCGCGGTATTGTACGCTACGGGGCCTGGATTTGGGTCACGCTATCGATCACCGGGCTGGCAGATGAAACTCAGGCCATGCTCGACAGTGCAGCGTTCACCATCGGAGAAACGCGACTTTCACTTTGGTTGGTGATCCAAGCGATTGTCATCCTTGCCGCTCTCCTCACCGGTGCCCGCCTGATCAGCAGCACCACAGCTGCCACCATTCGGCGAAACGAAGATATTTCGCCGTCAATGCAGGTTCTCGCGATCAAGTTCATCCAGGTTCTGCTTTTTGGTGCCGCCTTTTTCCTTGGACTTAGGATCGTCGGTGTCGATTTGACGGGGCTTGCCGTGCTTTCAGGGGCCATCGGTGTCGGCCTGGGGTTTGGCTTGCAAAAGGTGGTTTCGAACCTTGTTTCCGGGATCATCATACTTCTCGACAAGTCGATCAAACCTGGCGATGTGATTTCACTTGGCGACACCTTTGGATGGATCAACAGCCTTGGCGCGCGCTACGTGAGCGTGGTCACACGGGACGGTAAAGAATATCTGATTCCAAACGAGGACCTGATCACAGGTCAGGTCGTCAACTGGTCGCATTCCAATGAATTTGTACGCTTGGATATCTATTTCGGAACCGCCTATTCGGACGATCCGCACGAAGTCCGTGAAATCGCGATCAATGCAGCCAAATCGGTAGACCGCGTGCTAAGTTTCAAGGCTCCGGTCTGTCACATCGTCGGTTTCGGAGACAGCTCAGTCGACTACATCCTGCGCTTTTGGATTCGTGACCCTACAGGCGGCCTGACCAACATCCGGGGCAATGTTTATCTGGCCCTCTGGGACGCGTTCCAAGAGCACGACATCTCGATCCCCTTCCCGCAGCGCGAAGTCAAAATGTTGGAAGGGTCCCAATTGGCGACAAAAGGTCTCTCAGACTGACGGAACGTTGCGGCTGACTCCGTCACGGCCACACTTCATACTGCATACGACATTTCATCTGGGGGAGCATCCAATGGCAGAAGACATCGTAATCCTTGACGGCGCACGCACGGCAATCGGCACATTTGGCGGGTCGCTCGCCGGAACGCCTCCGATTGATCTTGGCACCGCCGTGGCCAAGGCCGCGCTGGAACGGTCCGGCGTCGAAGGCGGACAAATTGGAAGTGTAGTGTTCGGCCATGTCATCAACACGGAACCCCGCGACATGTATCTAAGCCGTGTTGCCGCCATGCAGGCTGGCATTCCCGACACAACTCCGGCGATGAACGTGAACCGCCTATGCGGTTCGGGCGCGCAGGCCGTCGTGTCAGCGGTTCAGTCACTGATGTTAGGCGATGCCGATTTTGCCCTTGCCGGTGGTGCCGAAAGCATGAGCCGCTCGCCATTTATCATCCCAGACCAGCGCTGGGGCGCCAAGATGGGCGACATCCGCACGCTCGATATGATGTTGGGCGCGTTGAACTGTCCATTTGGCACCGGTCATATGGGTGTGACAGCGGAAAACGTCGCGGCCGAGCATGACGTGACCCGAAATGATCAAGATACCTTTGCACTGGAAAGCCAAACTCGGGCGGCAAAGGCCATCGCGGATAGTCTGTTCACCAGCCAGATCGTTCCGGTCGAGGTACGTAAAAAACGCGACATGGTGGCGTTCGACACCGATGAACACCCCAAGGCGACCACGATGGAAGCGCTCGGCGGTCTGAAGACCGTGTTTCAGAAAGATGGCACTGTAACCGCCGGAAATGCATCCGGCATCAATGACGGCGCCGCTGCAATGGTATTGGCGACCGCCAGCGCCGCGCAAAAGGCTGGTCTGACCCCCAAGGCGCGGGTGTTGGGTTATGCGCATGCTGGCGTACGGCCCGAAGTCATGGGCATTGGTCCAGTGCCCGCCGTCGAAAACTTGCTCAAGCGCACAGGTCTTTCGATCACCGATTTCGACGTGATCGAAAGCAACGAAGCCTTTGCGGCGCAGGCTTTGGCCGTAAACAAGGGGCTTGGTCTTGACCCCGCCAAGGTCAACCCGAATGGCGGTGCGATTGCATTGGGCCATCCAGTTGGCGCGACCGGGGCCATTATCACCATCAAAGCAATGTATGAACTTGAGCGGATCGGCGGCTCCAAGGCGCTGATCACCATGTGCATCGGAGGTGGTCAGGGAATCGCACTAGCGATTGAACGCCTCTAAATTCGCAAAAGACCCAATGGTCCTGACCCGGCTGATCTCTTCAGCCGGGTTAATTCATTCTTCACCATGATACCGGACAGTCCAGACCGTTAGGTACGGAGGTCTGAATGAGTCTCGCCAATAAGCTGGCAGAGGAACGACGCGCACGACTTGCGGCAGAACGTTTGCTCGAACTCAAACAGGCCGAGCTTTTTGCCGCCAACCGCAAACTAGGAAACCATGCGCAACAGTTGAGCAATGAAATCGTCGAAACCCGAGCCGAAGTCGCAATGGTACGCGGCGAGAATCAGCGCGTGAGAACCGAACTCGGCGTCGCGAATGAAAAGGTCCAGATAGCGGAACGCCGTCTGTGGCATTCGATTGAGACCATTCAGGACGGGTTTGCCTTTTTCGACTCCGACAACCGGATGATCGTTGCCAACCGCGCCTACCTTGCCGTGTTTGAGGAACTGGAAGAGGCCCAGCCGGGCATCACCTATCCACGTATTCTTCAGCTTTTGACTGAAGAAGGCATCGTCAATATTGGACACGAACCACCCGCAGATTGGCGTGCGCGGATGCAGGACCGTTGGCAGCAGGACGACCCAGAGCCGATGGAAATCCAACTGTGGAATGGCGAGCATGTTCGAATATTTGATCGACGTGGTCCATCTGGGGACGTGGTTATACCAAGGGCTGCGATCATTGACCCACTTTCGCCCAATCTCTGGTTCCGATTGACGTGATGACGTCCGGTAGG
>CANNCS010000159.1 GCA_947503115.1 uncultured Marivita sp. | reverse complement strand
CCAGGGAACGCCGTGCGCTGGACGCGCTCGATGAAATCCGCGGAAACAGGTAAGAAGCGTCAGACTCGGAGCACTAGGGTGGAAAGCGGATTTCCACGATTGCGTTGCCTCGACGATTGTCGTTTCAGGGATGCATGCCTCTGGATCGACGTTCCACAAGCTTCCGTACGCGGTATTGCAGACGGTCAAAATACCTTGGGAATCGAACACTGCGACCGCGTCTTCCATTGTGTCGATAACCGACTGCAAAACATCCAACTCTGTACGAAGCCCCCGCGTGAGAGACACTTCTGCGCTGATGTCGTTGAACAGGAACGCAATTGCGCCATCAGGATAGGGCTGTCCCGTGACGTCAAATGTCTGGCCGCTGGACAGTGTCCATGTTTCCCGAAACCGATCGTCACTGGCCGCTGCAACCAGCTTGGCCATACGTTCACGCCAATCATCATAGCTCTTGGGTTCTGGCATAATCTGGTAGTCCCGCAGTTTGTCGAAAAACTCGAACATTGCGGGTCTTGCACTAAGAAACTCAATGGGAACCCGGCTTAGATCGACAAGGGCGGGATTGAACAGGACAAGGCGCCTGTCCCGATCAAAGATGGCAAGTCCGGTCGTCAGGTTGGCAAAGGTCTTGGAAAGAGTTTGGACAAAGGTTTGTTGTGCCGACTCGGCTTGGATGACGGCATCAATCCCGCTGGCAAAGTAGATCAGTCCGGTGTCGGTTTGCTTGACCGTCACTTCGAGCCAGCGATCCTTGCTGGGCCGTCCGTCGGGTGACGTGAGTTTCACACGTTTTACGCGCTGATCTTCGAGTTCGGTAACCTCTTGGCGTATTTTTTCGGCAAAGGCAGATGAACCTCCATGGGCGGCTGCCTGCTGAGTGAAGGAATTGTTGCCCCACACAAAATCGGATTCTTTGTTCAGGCACCAAATCAGATCTGGGGCATGTGCCACGGCCGATTTCATCCAAGCGCCGAAAGCGTTTGTCTGCATTGTGGCCAACCAATCATCGTCGGTCGCAGGCGGCCGTTGCAAGACAATACGCGTCGTTTCGTCATTTTGTGACATAGCCAGCATGAGTTCGGAGCTGCGAGTGCACCGTTCAAAAGTGCAAAGCTGATCCGGTAATTCCGGTACCATGGGGCGGAGCGCCAACCGTATGTCGTCCCATGTTGGTGCTCCACGCGGTTCGGAAAGAAGTGACCAAACCCTGTCATCGGCGTCGATCAATACGTCACCATGAAAGACCATTGTGACGTTTGATTGGTCTTGAACCCCTACATCCTGTGTGAGCATGCGCCGGGACAAGACCATTGCGGATGCCACCAACGCGGCGCACGCGAGGCCGACAACCACCGCCTCGATCATGAATGAATCCATCGTTGTACCTCGGGTCAGTCGAGGTGATATTGAATGATGAGATGGTTAATAGGGGGTTAACCGGTCCTTGCTGCCTAGGCCTCGAACGACGGATTTTCCCCGATACCTTCGCCCTTTGGTAAGCTTGGGGGTACGATTGCGTCGCGGGGCCAGACCACTTCGACCACAGCGCCGCGACGCTGAGAAGACCCGTTCACTTTGTCCGCACCGTTGGCGAAACTCAGCTCTGCACCCGAGCGCTGAAGCAGTGTTTTCGCGATGAATAGACCTAGTCCCATACCTTCGTATTCCGGGCGCGCTGTGCGGTCCCGTTCAGTGCGACGGTTCCGAACAAAGGGATCTCCGATGCGGCCGAGCATGTTGGTGGGGTAGCCCGGTCCATCATCCATTATCCGAATCGACACCTCATTTTCGGTCCAGCGCGCTTCGACCCACACTGTAGCGCGCGCGAAATCGACGGCGTTCTGTATCAGGTTCCGAAGTCCGTGGATGATTTCTGGCCGACGCAGCGCCAATGGAAGGCTAAGTACCTCGTCGTCCGACCCCAGAGTTTCGATCAACACATCTTTTCCCCGGTTCAAGTGCGGTTCAGCCGCTTCGCGGATCATTTCGACCAGAGGGGCAGATCTGATTTGCAGGTCTTCCTTCCCGGCCCGCCCCATGGACTGGAGAATATCGCGGCATCTGTCAGCCTGTTGACGGATAAGCCGTGCGTCATCTTGCAATTCGGGTTTGTCGGCCAAGTCTTCGATCAGTTCGGCGCTTGCCAGTTTGATTGTCGCCAAAGGCGTGCCCAACTCGTGCGCTGCCGCGGCAACAACACCTCCAAGATTGTTGAGCATCTGCGTTCGGCTAAGTGCCATCTGCGTCGCAACGACAGCATCCCCCATGGAGTTCATTTCTTCTGTGATCTGCCGTGCGTAAAGCGACAGGAAGATGACCGCGATGGTGATCGCCGTCCATTGACCGAACACGAACACATCCGCAATGCGCATGATGAACCCCTGCTCTGTCCGAAGCGGGAGGTGGAAAAACACCATCAACGTCACAAGAGTCAGGGCAGTTGCCCCGATAATGATGGTAGAACGGAGCGTCATGATTGTTGCCGACACAATCACGGGCCCAAGTATGAGGATGGTGAAGGGATTGTGTAGCCCACCAGTGAGATAGATCAGGAAGCACAATTGCAGAAGGTCGAACAGGACCATGAGAAAGTTCTCAGCCTCGTTCAGGCGCTTGTTCTCGGGAAAAACAAAAATAGCGATCAGGTTACCGACAATCGACACGCCGACGGCCAAATAGCACAGGCCCACTTCAA
The DNA here is from genome assembly GCA_947503115.1 of uncultured Marivita sp. Lineage (GTDB taxonomy): Bacteria > Pseudomonadota > Alphaproteobacteria > Rhodobacterales > Rhodobacteraceae > Marivita. The sequence goes on along the minus strand of CANNCS010000159.1, from coordinate 4,506 downwards.
GTTGCAGGTTGTAGAACTTTTGCGCCAGCGTGATTGCAGCCAGTTGGCCAACGATGGCGCACCAGCGTAGCCAAATCATGGTGCGCAGACGGATAAAGCTGCCGCGCTGGCGTTCCTGGAAGATTCCGAACTCGGATTGCGTCATCTGCGCCCTTTCGCCTCTTGCCCCGGATTTCAAAATCCTTACCTCGACTGTAGCAAAGCATAAGCAAGGCATTTCTGATGAGAAGGGCTTTGTTGGTGCAGGGGCGAAGGAGATCACATGGTACGTTTGGCAGCGATTTTGGCAGGTTTGGCGGTCATCGTCTTGCTTGGTGGGGTCTGGTACGCAAGTCAGCCCAATGAGAGTGATGACAAATATGCATCGTGCCGAAATACGAAAATTGCAGGCGGTGCGGACACGATTGGCGGACCATTTACGTTGGTGAACTCCGCTGGGGACACCGTCACCGACAAAGATGTGATCACAAAGCCGTCGCTTATCTATTTCGGGTATACGTTTTGCCCGGATGTGTGTCCGCTAGATACTGTACGAAATGCTGAAGCGATCGATCTTCTAAAAGAACAGGGGCACGATGTGACCCCGGTTTTCATCTCGATCGATCCCAAGCGCGACACCCCCGAAGTTGTTGGTGATTTTGCTGCCAATCTGCATGAGGACATGATCGGGCTTACCGGTTCAGAAGAGCAGGTGAAGGCAGCAAGCCAAGCCTACCGGACATACTTTAAGAAGCAGCCTGGTGATGACGATTACTATCTCGTTGACCATTCGACATTTAGCTACTTGGTCTTGCCCGAAGACGGGTTCGTTGAGTTTTTCCGCCGCGAGTTGAGCCCCGCAGACATCGCCGAACGTGCGTCGTGCTTCCTTGACGCAGCCAACTAGTGCGACATTTGTGCGTTGATGTTGGAAAATTCGCCGTTAATACTGGTGGATAACGAAAACACTACGGGAGGGAACCACAGTGAGCGAGCGTACCGTAGACGATCTGGGTGACGACAAGAGCCTGCTTCTTGTGGATGACGACGAGCCATTTCTGCGCAGGCTGGCCAAGGCGATGGAGAAACGTGGCTTCGAGGTTGAGACAGCTCAATCGGTCACGGCAGGCTCGGCGATTGCAACTGCGCGCCCGCCGGCATACGCCGTTGTAGACCTCCGGCTTGAAGACGGTAACGGTCTCGATGTGGTCGAAGTGATCCGCGAAAAGCGCCCTGACAGTCGTGTCGTTGTTCTGACGGGATATGGTGCGATCGCTACGGCTGTGGCCGCCGTAAAGATCGGTGCGACGGACTATCTGTCCAAACCGGCAGATGCGACTGATATCACAAACGCTTTGTTGGCCAAAGGCGATGACCTTCCTCCGCCACCAGAGAACCCGATGAGCGCGGATCGGGTGCGTTGGGAGCATATCCAGCGTGTTTACGAACTTTGTGATCGCAACGTGTCCGAGACCGCGCGTCGATTGAATATGCATCGCCGCACGCTGCAGCGCATCCTTGCGAAGCGATCACCGCGCTAAGTCAGATCATAGCGTTTGCTGACTTTGTCGACTAATGCGCCATTGCCCAATTGTTGTTGCGGGTGGTGCGCGTAGTTTTCGAACCCGCGGCTTTGATAGTAGGCTAATCCGCCGCCGTTGTCGGCGCGGATGGTTGCGTTAATCCACTGATACCCAAGGGATTTTGCGGCTAACCTTGACGCTTCAAACAGCTTTGAACCAACGCCTAAGCCGGTTTTGCCCAAGCGCACAAAGCTGGCGATGTCACAGGCTTCGGGCGGAAGATCAGGGTGCGGCTCTAGGAATTGAAACCCAAGGATATTCCCGGTGTCATCTTCGGCAACATGCCAAGCAGATTTGTCCGGGTCGCGACCCATCCATTCCAGAATAGTTGCTCTGGAAACAGGCGTTGTATGCGCCGTGGTGCCGCCTTTTTGGATGATGGCATCCAAAAGTTCGGCCATTTGCCGGGCGTCCAATGTGCCAGCGCGTCGAATTGTGATCACACCATCTCTCCGATCAGTGCGGAGTGGCGCAAGGTAAAGTCGTTTCTCACCTCGACTGGGGGGCGCAAAACAATTGAGAGGTCGGCAATCAGGTCCAAGTCTGGCGCGCCAAAGAATTTATCAGCTTCCGAGCGAGTGAAGCCTGCGATTTGCGTGGCTTCCATCCAGGCGCTGATCCTGTCTGCCTTCTTGATCTGTTTCTTCAGCTTGGTTGGGGTCACCGCAGGCAGACCAAAACGAATGTGAATTGCTGCGGTCAACCGATCATCAAGGGCACCATATCCCGGTCCGACCGCTGCCTTCACGGGTGAGATCATGTCCCCGATCACATATTCCGGTGCATCGTGTAACAGCGCAGTCAAGCGTTCAGCCGCAGTTGCGTTCGGGGAGAGCCGTGCAAACAGTGTTTCAACAAGCAAAGAATGTTCGGCCACTGAATAGGCGTAATCGCCAAATGTCTGGCCATTCCAGCGTGCCACAAAGGCCAACCCGTGGGCGATATCCACGATCTCGATATCGACGGGTGTCGGGTCCAGAAGGTCAAGCCGTCGGCCTGAAAGCATGCGTTGCCACGCGCGTGGTGGTTTTGCCATGATATGCCTCGTTTTCGTCTTGGGTAGAATGCTGCCCACAGGTTGTAAACAGCCGCGCATTGCCGGGGCGGTGACCCCGTGCTAACTGCCCCTTCAACCAAGGTTGACATGTGGAGCGCCGGGAATGGCTAAAGATTATATCGTCAAGGACATTGCGCTAGCCGGGTTTGGCCGCAAAGAACTGGATATCGCAGAAACCGAAATGCCGGGCCTGATGGCGTTGCGTGACGAATACGGCGCCGAGAAGCCGCTGGCCGGTGCGCGGATCGTCGGGTCTTTGCACATGACGATCCAGACGGCGGTTCTGATCGAAACGCTGGTCGCGCTGGGCGCAGACGTGCGTTGGGCGTCGTGCAACATTTTCTCGACCCAAGATCACGCTGCGGCGGCGATTGCGGAAGCCGGGGTGCCTGTCTTTGCGATTAAAGGCCAGACGCTGGAAGAGCATTGGGACTACCTTGATAAGTCGTTCATGTTCCCAGAAGGCGCGAACATGATCCTCGACGATGGTGGTGACGCGACGCTTTATGTTCTGCTTGGCGCACGCGCCGAGGCGGGCGAAGATATCATTCCAGTGCCGCAATCCGAAGAAGAAGAGGTGATCAAAAAACAGATCGCCAAGCGGATGGCAGAAACCCCCGGCTGGTTCACCAAAACACGTGACGCGATCAAAGGTGTGTCCGAGGAAACAACCACGGGCGTGCATCGTCTTTATGATCTGCACAAGAAGGGCATGCTTCCGTTCCCGGCGATCAACGTGAACGATAGCGTCACCAAGTCGAAGTTCGACAACAAGTACGGCTGTAAAGAATCACTGGTCGACGGTATCCGCCGTGCGACTGACACGATGATGGCGGGTAAAGTTGCCGTCGTTTGTGGCTATGGCGACGTAGGTAAAGGCTCTGCGGCATCGTTGGCCGGCGCCGGTGCCCGAGTAAAAGTTACCGAAGCCGACCCTATCTGCGCGCTTCAGGCGGCAATGGACGGCTTTGAGGTTGTGCTGCTGGAAGACGTGATCGACAGCGCTGACATCTTCATAACCACTACGGGCAACAAGGACGTGATCCGCATTGAGCACATGCGTGCAATGAAGGACATGGCCATCGTTGGCAACATCGGTCACTTCGACAATGAAATTCAGGTGGCGTCCCTGTGTAACCACAAGTGGACGAACATCAAAGAGCAAGTCGATATGATCGAGATGCCTTCGGGCAACCGTATCATCCTGCTTTCCGAAGGCCGCCTGCTTAACCTTGGCAACGCGACCGGGCACCCGTCGTTCGTAATGTCGGCGTCCTTCACCAACCAGGTGTTGGCGCAGATCGAGCTTTGGAAGAACGGTGGCCAGTACGAGAACAAGGTTTACATCCTGCCCAAGCATCTGGATGAAAAAGTCGCTCGCCTGCACCTGGGCCGGATTGGCGTGAAGCTGACTCAGCTTTCCCCTGAACAGGCCGCCTATATCGGCGTAACGCCGGAAGGTCCGTTTAAGCCGGAACACTACCGATACTAAAACAATCGGCAAGATTTGGCGCACTATATTCGAAAGGCCCGGCGTTCACGTCCGGGCCTTTTTTCAATTTATGCCAGACATTTAGTGTTCCAAGCTGCTTCTAACTTGGCGGCGTTCGCAACTCCAAGGCTTGTGACAGCCACAAAAGTATTTTGAAAAATCGCGGTGACGTGGTTCTATTTTGAGGAATATTCTTCGCGCTTTGAGGTTTGGGATGGAAAGATACCGGAACCACAAAGCAATCAAATCGATCCGTACAGCGAACTTTAAATCTTTTGGACCCGAACTCTGGGCGTCAGAATTTGTCAAAATTTGCCACTCATACCAAGGGCTGCGATCATTGACCCACTTTCGCCCAATCTCTGGTTCCGATTGACGTGATGACGTCCGGTAGG
>CANNCS010000158.1 GCA_947503115.1 uncultured Marivita sp. | reverse complement strand
GAAACTCCTTTGCCGGCCATGGAATCAGAGCGCGGGCGAGCTGGGAACCTCAGAAATCCCTAATGAGTCAGAAGCCAACCCCTTTGGTATTACCAGTCCCTGGGGCCTTTGTCGGCAAACTGGTGAACCAGAAAGTCGATGAAAGCGCGCACCTTGGGCTGGGTGAAGCGGCCCGGAGGATAGACCGCATAAATGCCTTGCGTGTCGATCGGCAAGTCGGGAATGGCATCTTCGACCAGCCCCTGCTCCATCGCGTCGGCATAAAGGAACGACGGCAGATACGCGATGCCAAGACCCGCCACACAAGCGTTCAGCAGCGATTGACCGTCATTCACTGAAAGCCACCCAGCGGTGCGAACCTGACGCTTTTCGCCAGACGGCGCGGTCACTTTCCACACATTTCCGCTCGACTGGTTCGAGTAATGCAAAAGCTTGTGTTCGTTCAAATCGTCGATCCGGCGCGGGCGGCCATACTTTTCAAAGTACCCCGGCGCCGCGATCATCCGCTTAGTGGTCTCGGTCAGCTTGCGCGCCCGCAGGGTGCTGTCTTCCAGCTCCCCAATGCGCACGGCCATGTCGAACCCTTCGGAAATCAGCTCAACATAACGGTTGTTCAGAACCATGTTCACAGTGATGTCCGGGAAATCCGACAGGAATTCACCCAACACCGGGGACAGGTGGTTCACGCCGAAATCAGTCGCCACGCTTATCCGCAACAAGCCGGACGGCGCAGATTGCATGGACGTGACCAGCGCATCCGCTTCGCCTGCATCGTTCAGCACCCGCCGGGCACGATCGTAGTAGGCAAGTCCGATCTCAGTCGGGCTCACACGCCGCGTTGTCCGGTTCAAAAGCCGCGCACCCAGTCGCGCTTCCAAGGAGGACACATGCTTTGAGACAGCGGACTTCGAAATCCCCATCTTTTTGGCCGCGTCAGTGAAGCCACCCTGATCCACAACCGTGGCAAAGGCCTCCATTTCGGTAAGACGGTCCATACGTATTCCTCGTGTTTCTTTGGGAAGGGTATGATCGTGAAATCAGGCGCGACTTAGGCACTCTGCAGACAATATCTGGGTTTTGTTGGGCAATGTCATGCAAACGGAAACGGAAAATTCACCCTAATCTGGCGCAACCGTGATTATACGAACTGCAAAATTCGCCCTATCCTTGACGCAGGGGAAGGATAGCTTCCTCACTAGGGAGTCTTTTTCATGTATCGCTTTATTCTCGGGGCCGCGATTGCCCTGTCTTCCATAACTCTTGCTCATGCAGGCGAAACGCCAGCAGCACCCAACGCAGCCGTCTATGTCATCAATCTTGAAAACGGCGCGACCGTTCAATCCCCGGTCACGGTAATCTTTGGCCTTGCCGGAATGGGCGTGGCCCCAGCCGGCGTCGAAAAGGACGCGACAGGCCATCACCACATTCTGCTCAACCGCGCCCCGTTCGGAGAAGGCGCCGACGATGCCGAACTGATCGCAAACGGCATCCCATCAGACGAGAGCCATCTGCACTTCGGCGGCGGTCAGACACAGACCAGCCTCGATCTACCTGCGGGCGAGCACACACTCCAGCTCGTGCTCGGAGATCATTTTCATGTGCCCCATAATCCGCCTGTGGTCAGCGACGTGATTACAATCACCGTCACAGAATAACAAAAAGCCGGGCAAACGGCCCGGCTTTCCGCTTCATCTTTGCGTCACGGATTGCAGGCATTATTGGCATCCTGATGTGTTGAATGTCCAAGAGGGGCCTCATGCCCCGCCGTCTGACCTCTCAATGCACCAAAAGTCCAACCTGTTCCTTACAACGACGCCGCCAAACGCGTGCCTTGATCAATCGCCCGCTTGGCATCGAGTTCTGCGGCCACATCGGCCCCGCCGATCACGTGACAACTGGTACCCTTGGACTCCAACGCATCCGCCAGCGATCGTTCCGACACCTGCCCGGCGCACAGAACCACCGTGTCACAAGCGATCACCTCAGGCCGCTCCCGCGCCTCACCATAGGACACATGCAGCCCCTCGGCGTCGATACGCTCGTAGTTCACACCGGCCTTCATCTGAACGTCTTTCATCATCAGGCTCATGCGGTGAATCCAGCCTGTTGTCTTACCCAACCGCTTGCCCGGCTTTTCAGCCTTGCGCTGCAACAACGTGACCTGACGAGCTGGCGGACTGGGCTGCGCTCCTTCCGGGTTCAGACCGGACCTCTGGTCGGCAGGATCAGTGACCCCCCATTCCTTCATCCACTCGGGCAGGTTCTCGGTCGGGCTTTCGCCCTCGTGGACAAGGTATTCCGACACATCGAAACCGATACCCCCTGCTCCTACAACCGCCACACGCTCACCAACCGCAGCCTTGCCGCGCAGCACGTCCACATATCCCACCACGTTAGGACCATCCTGACCGGGGATCTGCGGATCACGCGGCAGCACACCAGTTGCGATGATCACTTCGTCAAAGCCCGCCAGATCATCCGCATCCACCGCCTTACCAAGAGAGACAGTAACGTTGGTCTCCTCCAACATGGCACGGAACCAATCAACCAGCCCCCAGAACTCTTCCTTGCCCGGCACTTGCTTGGCCATGTTCAACTGACCACCAACCTCGTCGGCCTTGTCGAACAGCGTGACCTGATGCCCCCGCTCTGCCGCCGTGATCGCCGCCGACAGGCCCGCAGGCCCCGCGCCCACCACCGCAACGCGCTTGGCATTTACGGTTGGTTCAACTTTCAACTCGGTCTCGAAACACGCCTTCGGATTAACAAGGCAAGATGAGATCTTCATCTGGAACGTGTGATCCAGACAGGCTTGGTTGCATGCGATGCACGGGGCAATCTGCGCCGCCTTACCTGCAACCGCTTTAGCAACAAAGTCTGGATCAGCAAGGAACGGCCGCGCCATCGACACCATGTCGGCGCAGCCCGTCGCAAGCACATCCTCCGCAACCTCGGGCGTATTGATCCGGTTTGATGTGATCACCGGAATACCCACCTTGCCCATCAGCTTTTTCGTCACCCAAGCAAAGGCCGCACGCGGCACGCTTGTCGCAATCGTCGGAATCCGCGCCTCGTGCCAGCCGATGCCAGTGTTGATGATCGTGGCACCCGCCGCCTCAATCGCCTGCGCAAGCTGAACGACCTCCTCATGGGTCGACCCGTTCGGCACCAGATCAATCATCGACAACCGGTAGATCACGATAAACTCAGGTCCCACCGCCTCGCGCACCCGGCGCACCACTTCGACCGGTAAGCGCATCCGGTTCTCGTACGACCCACCCCAGCGATCCGTACGTTTGTTGGTATGGGTCACAAGAAACTGGTTGAGGAAGTACCCCTCGGACCCCATCACCTCGACCCCGTCATACCCGGCTTCCTGCGCCCGTTTCGCAGCGGTCACGATGTCGCTGATCTGCTTCTCGATCCCGTCCTCGTCCAATTCAATCGGCGGGAACGGAGAGATTGGGGATTTCACCGCAGATGGTGCCACACATTCCTTGCCATAGGCGTACCGCCCTGCATGCAGGATCTGCATCGCGATCTTGCCATCTGCCTCGTGCACCCGGTCTGTCACGATCCGGTGGTTCGCAATATCCTGATCGGTGAACAACCCTGACGCCCCCGGAAACACCCCGCCCTCACGGTTCGGAGCCATACCACCCGTGACCATCAGCGCGACGCCACCTCTTGCACGGGTGGCATAGAACTCGGCCATGCGGTTCCAGTCGCCTGTTTCTTCAAGGTTGGTGTGCATCGACCCCATCAGCACGCGGTTCTTTAGCGTCGTGAACCCAAGGTCGAGCGGGGCCAGCATATGCGGGTATGTGGTCATGGCAGAACTCCTCCGTTGCTGCCACCTGACACGGGCAAAGTTGACGTGTCACGCCCCAACGTCACGTCACGGTCTGTCGTATTCCGCTGCGTGACGCCCGGCCCAAAGCCCTGTCGCGAAACAGGCAGTCAGCAGATAGCCCCCCGTCGGCGCATCCCAGTCAAGCATCTCACCAGCGCAAAACGTGCCGGGGCGGTCCTTGAGCATCAGTGTGCCGTCCAGCGCGTCGAACGACACGCCACCCGCGGTCGAGATCGCTTCGTCCATCGGGCGAAGCCCCGCGTGCCGGATCGGAATCGCCTTGATCACATTCGCCAGTCGGGTTGGATCATCGGGTAAAGGATGCACGAACTCCCGCAAAATGGCCTGCGCCACAGGGGACAGTTTCAGCGCCCGGCGCAGATGGTTCGATAGGCTGGCCTTGCCCTTGGGCTTCGCAAGACGGTCGGTCACCGCCTCAAGGCTCAGGTCAGGTAGCAGGTCCAAAGTCAAAGCAGCCCCTTCACGCAAGGACGGGGCCAACGGATAGACACCGCCCCCTTCCAAACCGCGCTTTGAGATTACGGCCTCCCCACGCGACACTTGATCCCCCGCATGCAACGCGATGCCTTTGAGTGGTGCTCCGAAATGCCGGATCATGTGCTCGGACCACTTCACCACCAACCCTACATTTGACGGCTGAAACGGCGCGACTTTAATGCCGTCAGCAGCGAAGCGTTCCGCCCAGTGTCCATCCGACCCCAGCCGCGCCCAACTTGCGCCGCCGAGCGCCAAGACCGTAACCCTTGGCGCCAGAACACGCGCGCCCTCGGGCGTCTCGAAATGGTAAATGTTCCGTTCCCAATCGACCCAGCGCCAGCGCGTGTGCCGTTCCAGACCCAATGCATCCAGCCGCGCCAACCATGCGCGTAGCAAGGGTGACGCTTTCATCGCATCGGGAAACAACCGCCCAGTTGATCCGGTGAAGGTGCTCTGACCCAAACCTTCGGTCCAGGACCGAACCTCGTCCGGTCCGAACGACTTGAGACAGGCGCGCATGGTCGGATGCAAACCCGCGCCGTAGGAGGCGAGGAAGGGTCCGAAAGGCTGCATCTTGGTCAGGTTCAAACCCGACTTACCTGCCATCAGGAACTTACGACCAATGGACGGTTTCGCCTCGACCAAGGTCACTGTGCGACCAGCCTGCAGCAGCGCCTCGGCCGCCATCAGGCCCGCAGGCCCGCCACCGATGACCAGCGCGTCCGTCACTCGGGTGTGGGTGCGTTGCGCAGTTCAACAACACGGTGGGGATATGGGATTTCGATGTTGTGCTCTTTGAGCGCGTTCCAGATCAGGAACAGCACATCGGACGCATACTTATTCTTGCCGTCGTCGATACCATTCACCCAGAACTCGACGCCAAAGTCGATGCCGCTGTCACCGAACCCACGCAGTTCAACATCTGGCGGTTCGGGAGATTGCAACACGCCGGGATGCTTTGAAACTGCTTCGACGATAATGTCTGGCACAAGATTGATGTCCGTGTCGTAGCTGACCGAAAACGCCACATCGAGCCGGTTGGCGCTGCCCTGATCGGAATAGTTGATCACGCGGGTGGTGATGAAATCCTCGTTCGGCACCACGATCCAGCGCCCGTCAAAGGTTTCAAGGATCATCGCGCGGGCGGTGGTTTTGACGATGGTGCCTGCTTCGCCGTTGTCCAACTCGACATAGTCGCCCACGGTCGCCTGGCCTTCGAGCAGCAGGATCACACCCGAGATATAATTCGACGCGATTTTCTGTAGGCCAAAGCCGAGACCGACACCAATCGCACCACCAAGAACCGCAAGTGAGGTGAGCGGGACGCCCATGATGTTCATCAGCAGGATGAAGGCGAGACCAAAGATAAGAAGCTCTGCCGCCTTGGCGGCAAGCTGCCTTGTGGCAGGGCGCATCTCATCCTGTTTGTTGATATAGGCGGCCGACTGGTCATTTGACCAGCGCCCCAGCCAGAACAGGAGCGACCCGGCAATCACACCGCGCAGCAGAGCCATGACGGAGAACGAGATGTTTCCCAGCGAAACGGTCGTAGTGTTCAGCTGCTCGGTCAGGAGGTCGAGGAACCCCACCGCATAGAGCGCCACCACGGGCAGCAACACATAGCGGCCCAGCAGTTTCAGGAACGGGTCGGTGATGATGTCGCGCACAAGCACACGCGCGGCGAGGAACAGAAATAACCCCTTGCCGAACGCGATCACCGATCCGGTGCCGAACACGCTGCGAGTTACCTGTTCGCCGATCGCAGCAAAGAGATAAGCCAGCACTGGCAGCAAAAGCGGAAGCGTCAGCAACACGCTGCGCCGCACCCGTGCAAAGACCGAAACGCTTTCCTCGGGCGGTGTGAGAACACGGGTCAGGATTGGGCGGATGCGCCGGGTCAGTATGACCGCCGCGACATAAGACAGGATCAGCAGAGCAAATTGCGACCATGCCGCCGGGGACAAAAGCCAACCCAACGCAATCTCGTATGCTTGGATCGCATAGGCGACCACCGTCTGAACGATGGGTGGTTGCGCCGACAGGTCCCAATCCATGACGATTCCTTTGAAATTTTGCCCCATTCTATCAGCTAGATGCCTTGAGCCACGCTTTAGCACAAGCCTCGCGGGCCGGAGACCTGCCGCTTTGACCAGACTGACCCAACCTGCCCGTTAGATTTATGGCAACTGCCGTCTGTTGTGCGGCAAAGCCCGCATCGCCTGAACGCCGAATGTTTCGCGCGCGAAACATTGGGACCGGAGCGGACCTATTAGTATTTTGTTAACCTCTGCCATTTGCGATGCATGAATTGTGCAGTATTGCGCATAATTTGCGCCAAACCGTTTAATTGATGCAAATTTGCATAGCTCCTATCTTGATGCCGAGAAGAAGAGAGGAGCACCAAAATGAGTTGGAACCCGACCCTTGATCCGCATTGCCCGACCGGAAATCAGGTGGATGCCATCGACACTGTCATCATCCCGCGCGCCCGCGATCTGGGCGGGTTTGAAGTACGTCGCGCGCTACCTGCTCCGCGTCGTCAGATGGTTGGACCTTTCATTTTTTTCGACCAGATGGGGCCAGCCGAATTCCTACCGACCAAGGGCCTTGACGTGCGCCCACATCCACATATCGGCTTGGCGACGATTTCCTACCTCTATCGGGGTCGGATGCATCACCGCGACAGTCTGGGCACCGACGCGTGGATCGAACCGGGGGCTGTGAACTGGATGGTGGCCGGACATGGGATCACCCATTCCGAACGCACAGATGACACCACCCAGATGGAGCCAATGCCGTTCTTCGGGATTCATACCAAAGGGGCTGGCTTCTGACTCATTAGGGATTTCTGAGGTTCCCAGCTCGCCCGCGCTCTGATTCCATGG
>CANNCS010000157.1 GCA_947503115.1 uncultured Marivita sp. | reverse complement strand
TACCGGACGTCATCACGTCAATCGGAACCAGAGATTGGGCGAAAGTGGGTCAATGATCGCAGCCCTTGGTATTATTTTGACGTTGCGCGTGAGGACATCGACAGTGTGCTTGCGGAAATTTCAGAACAGTTCAAAACCGCTGATATTAGCCTTCTTTATTACGCCGGTCATGCCTTTCAGTTCGATGGCAAGAACCAATTGCTCGCAACGGATATCAGCGAACTGACGCGCGAAGAAATCGAAGCGAAATCGTTCTCGCTAAGTGATGTTCTGGCCGCCACACGCAGCGATGAGGTTGGGGTAGGGATGAGCCTCATTCTGGTTGATGCATGCCGCGACGATCCGTTTTCCAATCTCGACGAGGCGATCAGTCGAGGTCTTGCTTTCGAAGAGAGCGGGAGCGCCGAAACTCTCATCGCATACTCCACGTCAGCAGGCGAATTGGCGTATGATGGTCCCGCGGGCGGGAATGGTCCATATGCGCTTGCTCTGACGCGAGCGCTTCAGAACGACAAGCCGACGGTGGCGTCTGTTCTACGCACAATCCGTCGCGATGTGAGGGTCGCGACTGGCGGTTTGCAAATCCCGTGGGTTGTAGGGTCTATCGAAACCGACCCCGTACTAAGTACAGAAGACCAGGCAGAAGACCTGGTGCTGGCAGCGGAAGGTGAAGTCCCTCCGCTTGACTCGATCGTTTGGCGGTTCGTTCGAAAGGATTTGACCGAAGACACGTTGGCGCAGTTCATCTTGAACTTTCCCAATAGCCCTTTTGCACCCGAGGCGGACGAACGGGTCCGACAAATCCGGGCCAATCGAGAAGGCGATAGTCGCGGTATCGAGATCATCGGCGCTGCATCAAGTTCTACGCTGAACGAGTTGGCAGAAGCTCGTCAGCAGATCGATGCGGATTTCGAGTTTCGGCCGGATACGACACTGCCATCTGAACTGTTTCGAATTTGGCCGCGGGAATTGCCTGTATCTGGCTCGGGACTGTCAAGCATCGTGACCCGTTGCGATGTGTTGGCCTCTGATCCAGCGGACCCTCAACGAATTGCAACGCCAATACGCGGTGGCTTGGTTAATCTGCGCGAGGCCGCGCGTGCCTGCGGATTTGCGCTTGCTCGTGATCCGGACAACCCTCGGCTTCTGTTCCAGTTCGGTCGCGTTCTCCAAATTGCAGGCCGATACGACTGGGCGCGCTTATACTACCTGCGCGCATCACGAGAGTACTCGGCTGCGTTGACCAATTTGGGCTATATGGCGATTGAGGGCATTGGTCAGGACAAAAATTACGAAGCTGCGGCAGAGTTCTACCGTCAGGCGGCAGAAATGGGTAACCTGCGCGCGCGCACCAACCTTGGGACAATGTATATCCGCGGCGAAGGTTTGCCTGAATTGCCGGAGGAGGGCATTCTCTGGTACCGGTTGGCCGCTGGTATGGGCTGGGCGAATGCCTAGAACGCTCTGGCCGATCTCTACCGCAAAGGGGTCAGCATAGAAAAAGACGAACAAGCCTCGGCTGCGCTTTATCATCTTGCAGCGTCTAACGGGCAGCGGGCGGCAATGAACAATCTCGGAGTGAGTTATCTCAAAGGGCTTGGTGTCACCCAAGACGAAACAACTGCGGTTTTGTGGTTTGATCGTGCCATTCAGGAAGGTGATCGTTTTGCACCTCGGAACCTGGCGCGTCACCTGATGGACGCCTCAAACGATCAGATCGACGGCGATCGTGTTGTTTCGCTTTTAGAAATGGCCACCAACCGAGGGGAACGACGGGCGTATCTTGATCTGGCGCATATCTACCGGAAGGGCGATCTGGTCGAGAGAGACCTTGGAAAAGCGTATTTGAACGCGCGGCTTGCGCAATTGAGAAAGGTTTCGAAAGCCGACGACCTCGTGTTGAAACTAAAAGAAAAATTGTCTGACGCATCTGTTGATGAGGTCGAAGCGGAGATTAAGCGGAGACAGAGATTGAATGGCATCTGAATCTGAAATCCTGACAGAGACAAACGCGGCAGAGGCCTTTACCCTGATTGGATCAGAGTTGGATGCTCTGGAACCAACTTATCTGAGACGTCGCAGGCTACTGGACGGCACCGATCAGAATGCCATCCGATATGTAGAAGGTCTCGTGAATGATATTTCATCTCGGGATGGGCTTGATCTCAAGGGCTTGGTCGCTTGGGCACGGGAAAATGCCGCGTCGTTGGAACGTGTTACGCTGAATACATGTGGCTTGCTTGCCCTTGAAAACAGTTTCTGGGACGAGGCGCGCAAACTGGCCAGCGAAGTTATGTCCCGCGACCACCACGACCTTCTTTCACAGCGCATTGTCGATGCGGCAAACGAACAATGCCGCCTGAATGAAACGGAAGCAGACCGATGGTTGGCGACGCGCACGTGTTCCGCGCCATTTGAACAGTTGGAGACACGGGTTAACCGTAGCGTTCATTTTTGTTGTTCAGCGTGGCAGCCGATCCCGATTGGGCGGATCGATGGCGATGGTGAAGGTTTCTGGACATCGGAAATCGCAACAGAAATTCGCCGCTCTGTTACCGAAGGCGATTTTAGCCATTGCAGCCGTTGGCATTGCCCGGCGATCGCGGCAAGACGTCTGCCTAAGGCCAGACCAAAAACAGACAAGCCGGTTCCTGCCTCACCGCGCCGGGTTATCCTGTCACATGACAGATCGTGCAATATTTCCTGTCCGAGCTGCCGGAAGGATCTCATTCTGATTGACCATGCGTCCTCTCGGCGACTGGACGAATTGTTCGAAGATCGACTGTTGCCGTTGCTTGCCAATGCGGAACAAATAAAGGTGACCGGATCGGGTGACCCGTTTGGAAGCCGTCACTTCCGGAGCGTGTTGAAAGCGCTTTGTGCGCAAGATGCTCCGCCTAGACGGCTTCAATTGCACACCAATGGTTTGTTGGCCAACGAACGCGCCTGGAACGATTTGGGGCTTTGGGACAATGTATCTTCGGTATGGGTCTCCGTGGATGCCGCAGACGAGGAAACTTACTCCGAGTTGCGACGCGGCGGTGACTTTGATCAACTTTTGGGAGCGCTGAAGTTTCTTGGCGCATTGCGCCGCGCCGGGGCGATTGAAAGCCTGAGATTGGACTTTGTCGTGCAGGCGCGAAATTTCGATCAGATGGGCAACTTTGTCGATTTGGCGCAACGGGTCGGAGCGGACAAGGTATACTTTCTGAGGTTGCGGAATTGGGGCCACGAAAGCGCCGATAACTTCCGCAAACTTGACGTCTGTGATCAAGATCATCCTGCGTACGACGCGCTTTTGGCCCGCCTTGGGGATCCGCGGCTGGCGCAACCAAATGTGGACCTTGGAAGCATCGCAACACTTCGCCGAGAGGCCGGAGCGACCCGGGTGTATGGCTAAAAGCTATGCCGCGTCTTTTGCTGATCTCGCAAAAACGGTGTGGGACAAATTGGTTTATGGAGCTGCTCTCCGGGCTTCCGAAAACCATCTGTTTCCGAGATGTGTTTAACCCGGGTGGGGCGTTTGGGCTTAAGTCCGGTAAAAATGCGGCGTCAACCGCGGTCTCTGAGCACCTCGATATGCCTATCCTCGAAGAGCGCGATCCCGACCTCATTGATTTTGTGCGCAGCGAACCCGAACTTTTTCTGCGCTTTGTGGAAACCGCGATTCAGCCGGATGGGTTTACTTGGTGCGGAGCGACTGTTTTCGATGGCCATGTATCACCAACACAGCTCGAGACATTGGTAAAAGCCGAAGAGACTTTCGTTGTGCTGCTCAAACGACGAAATCTGGATCGGGCGATCTCTTTGAAAAAGGCGCGTATGACCGGAGCATGGAAAGGTCTGGATACATCAGGCATTCGGCCTGAGATCACATGGCAAGAGGTCGATCAGGCAATCACCGAAAGCGAATCTTGGTTCGCGCTGGTTGAAGATTGCATATTGGCCAATGGTGTTCCGTTCGTTCGATTGACCTACGAAGAACAGGTCGCGGAAGGATCGGAATGCGTTCTGCGCCACCTTGCGGAACACATCCCTCAATTTCCTTGGGCCGATGGTGACGCTGTTCCAGTCCCGTCAATCCAGGCACAGGATCGGACGAGGGACGTGCTTGACAGGATTGGCAATGGACCCGCACTTGAGAAGGCGTTGGTGCAGAATGGATTGTTGGACAAAGCGATGGGTTATCCCGGACGCATCTGACGCTCAATATCCTCGATAGTTTGCAAGGATTGGACCGGTTCAACCGAACTTCCAAAGCGTTCGAGGAAGGTGTCGACAGGTTCGCCCAAATTGACAATCAAATCTGGATTCCATGTCTCTCGTATTCTCGCAATACGATTGGATACATAGTGAGACCAATCCAAAGACGTAAGCTTGCTGCGATCACTTGCACTTGGCAGCGCTTCGACAAAGCACCCCAAAACGCTTGCGGATTGGAACGCGAGATCATCAATCACCAAGACCACTTGGGCATGTTCGCTAAACGACGTGATCGTTTCATGGACTTTCGGATCATCGGCCGAACACCCAGCGGCCCAAAGCAGGATCACCGACCGGTTGCGCGGAGACTCGGAACGGAAATCGCCCATGCTACCGGACCCCGCACCAAGCTTCTGGTTCCACCGAACGGCACTGAGGCCCAAACTGGTGATTATTCTTCGTATTGACCGAACCGACATGTCAGCGCCGCTCCGCAGTTATTGTGCGTGCCGCGAAGGCGATGGCTCGCGCTGCGACGTCCGACCCATTGAATTCGTGCTTGATTGACTGCATCCGCATGCGCATGTCCTGCCTGTCCTCGGGTCGATCCATCATTCGACGAAGGGCATATGTCAGTCCGTATGTGTCGCCAGATCGTGCTGAAAGCCCCCATCCGCAGCGCTCTGCAAAATCTGCCCGCGTTTCTTGCAAGTCCATTTCCGGCGCTGTGTTTGGCACAAACACCGTCGGCAGTCCGGCCGAGATGTTTTCATGGTAGCTGTTATAGCCGCACGCGCTGACAGCAAAGTCGAACGCTTTGAGATAGGTCGCGAACGGGAAAACTGAGACCAATCTGTGTCGTTCGTTCTGCCGTGTGACCGCGGTCAATCTGACTGGCGAAATCAATTCGACAACGTGCCAGTTCGGGTCGCCAAGAAGTGTAGACAAAGCCAACTCGCGCGTCGGGTCCATGTCGAAATTGCTTCCTGCGCCAAGCTGGAGTAATGCGATTTTTGCATCTTGATCTAGGCCAAGCAATCGACGCGCCGTTTCGCGGGACAGTGCGTTTTCGGGGCGTACCGATAAAATCGGAGGGGTTGGTAAGACCGGATCAGTGTCGTGATTTTCGAAGGCAGGGCCTTGAATTTTGCCAATTTCGCTTGGCTCGATCACCAAATCAAACGCCTTGCCGCGTTTCAGAGCGGTTTCGTTAGGGTGCCGCCACATGCCGCGTCTGACCCAAATACGGGTTAGATCAGACACTCCGCCCATCGCATTCAAAAGCCCTTGATAGGGCATGTTGCCATCAAAAACCAAAGCCTTGGGCCGATAGAATTCCAAGGCTTCGGTAAGTTCTGTTGCGAACCATTTGTTCCAGCGATTGATGTCGGCAGAAACCTGTCGATGAAAAGCGCGGTATTCTGTGACATATCCTGCATCAGACGCAAATTTAGCCGCGCGAGACAGGGTGAAGAAGATTGTCTGAAAGCCTAGCGGCATAGCATCGGCGATGGCCAATTGCCGGGACAGGTGACCCAGTCCAACTCCGTTCGACGTCACCGCGAGAATGCGTTCCGGGATCGGACCGTGTGTGACAGCAGGGGTCGGATAGGGCTCGGTTTGCGGGCTTGGGCCAACCAGTTCCTCAAAGCGTGCACCGTAAGTGTCTAATCCGTGGTTTTGGTTTACGAAGTCCAATGAAGCTTGCGACGCTCGGTCGGCGAATTCCCGGTCAGTCGCAAGTTTGTGGTAAACACCACTTGCGTCTTGAGGTTGGGTGTAGATCGCAGCAGTTCCAAAGCTCTCTCTGAAATGCGGTGGCAATACCACAGGCAAACCTGCAGCCATGGCCTCAAGGATGTTGTATCCAAAAGCCTCAATCCAGCTTTCCGAATGGAAATATGAATACGCGTCAAGTGTAGCAAGAAATTTGGGCGGAGCGTGGTCGTCAAAGGGCGCAGCAAACCAGTTCATCGGCCAAGGATCGAAGGCCTTGCGGATATTGCCACTTACGCCGAGCATGTGAAACTCGAACGCTGGGTCTTCGGGGTAGATAACACGCGCTGTTGCGGGGGATGGCCATTTCAAAAGATCGGGGCGCGCGTGGCGACCAATCCGAAACGCACCGCCCAAGGTTCCACGAGCAGCGCGCGGCCATTCGTCGGTGTCGATCAAGTTGTGCCAGGTGCAGGTGGAAACAGAGTCCGCCGCTTCGGATCCCCAAAAGCTCTTTCTGACTGTTTCGCTGACGGGCAGAATCTTAAGGTCTTTTCCGTACAGATCTTGCACCAATTGGATGGCGCGATCTGCTGAATACTGCGGCTTCCCCCACCGATCGACCAATGGATGATGAGCAATCAGTCCGACATGGTCGGGAACCAGCATGGGGTTGCCGGCAAGAGGCTCATCCAAAAGGTATGGATGGCAATACAATGCCAGTCGACACGACACCTTGAGATTACGTGGCAAGACAGGTGTTCCTGTCTCTGCCAGCGCGGCTGTGATCTTGGGATTAGGGATGCGCCGTCGCCCTAGGCGCTGCGTGCGTACCGGTCGCAACGCGATGCGAAGCCCGGCGCGTGATGCCGCTTTGATCTCGTAGGCCAGCGATGAGGAAGACCCGCCCGGAAAGCAAGGATCGGCCACGAAGACAATGTCGTGGTCGGTCATAAGATTATTCCTCAGTAGAACAAATTCTGTTCTTCGACGAACTCCTTGAGTTGCTGACGTCTGTTTTCCTCTCCGGCTTCGTCGGGGCTGTTTGTTTGCTGTGGCCACCAAATCGAAGATTTGGTCGCCGCTTGAACAGCAGTCGGAAGACCGCTGCCAATAGCAACTAACAGTGCTCCCAGAGCCATGATCGTTGCACGCAAATATTTCATAAATTCTCTCCGAATAATAAAGGAACCGTACGGGTAAATGTAATAGAAATCAACTTAATAGACTTTAACCTGCATGGTTTTTCCACACTACACGACACAGGGCGCATTTCGCCAATTTTAGGGGTGGTGCCGACCGGCGAGATGGATTCTGAACACG
>CANNCS010000156.1 GCA_947503115.1 uncultured Marivita sp. | reverse complement strand
CCATGGAATCAGAGCGCGGGCGAGCTGGGAACCTCAGAAATCCCTAATGAGTCAGAAGCCAGCCCCTTTGGTATAACGTTAGGTTTTGAGGGGATCGCGCCATGCGCCAAGCACAGACATTGAACGAAGCTCAACTGCGTCGCGTTATACAGTACTGTCGCAGCCGCCGTCATCCAGTGCGCGACGAAACCATCGTCCTGTTCAGCTTCTATGCAGGGCTCAGGGCCAAGGAGATCGCGGCGCTCACAGTGGGCGACGTGTACGACGAGGCGGGCGCTGTGCGTGAACAATTCATCCTGTCAGCCGTGCAGAGCAAGGGGGGCAAAACACGCACCGTGTACCTGAACCAGCGCTTGCGCCGTGCTCTTGCTGAATACGCTGCTGGCTTGAACCTGAACGATCTCAATCGTCCCTTGTTTGAAAGTCAAAAGGGCGGACACTTTTCTGCCAACACCATGTGCCAGCTATTCCTCGACATCTACAAGGCGGTGGGGCTCAAAGACGCTTCCAGCCACTCCGGGCGGCGCACCTACATCACCAGATTGGCCAACAAGGGCGTCGGCGTGCGCTTGCTGGCGGAACTGGCGGGGCACAGTCACATCTCAACTACGCAACGCTATATTGACGTGAATGCGGAACAACTGACCGCCGCTGTTGAGCTGCTGTAATTTTTGGGCGGTTCGAGTTCACACGGGCACATCATTTGCTTGTCGTCTTTCTGCGCACCGCTATCCTCTTCAGCAATTGAGCAAGGGAGGCCAGAATGCCAGATGGAAGCGACATCAAGACAGCGCGACGCAGCGTTGTCGTGCAGGAATTCACCAACAGTCTGCTTGATCCAAATGAGCCCATGTTGGGTCCAGTTGAGAATGGCGGTACAGTAATAGCCAACACCGCACCCGGATGCTGGGGACCAATGATCACCCCGCGTCTTCGAGGCGGACATGAGGTAACCAAGCCCATCTATGTGGAAGGTGCTGAAGTTGGAGACGGCGTCGCAATCCGCATCCGCGATATTACTGTGACTTCGATTGCGACCGCGTCTGGCCACGACAGCTCGCCTGAAGGTTTTTGTTTGGGTGATCCTTACGTCGCTGCACGGTGCCCGGTCTGCGACAGGGTATGGCCCGAAACGCATGTGGAAGGGATCGGTCAAGACGCTGTCAAATGCGATAGTTGTGGTAACGCAGTGAAGCCTTTCGAAATCGTGCACGGCTATACCGTCACATTCGACGACACCCGCACAGTTGGCCTGACCTTGCCGAAAGAAGCTGCCGAAAGCATTGCTTCGAAGGCTGATCATTACTCAGCTCTCCCAGATCAAAGCAGACAGCATTCGATCTTGACCTTTGCGCCCTCCGACATGCCCGGTACGCTCGTGCGCATGCGGCCATTTATGGGTCAGCTTGGGACCTGTCCGTCTATGCCGATGCCAGACAGCCATAATGCGGGTGATTTCGGTGCTTTCTTGGTGGGAGCACCCCATGAATATGGCATTACACCCGAGCAGTTGCTGGAGCATAAGACAGACGGCCATATGGACATTGATGCCGTTCGTGCGGGTGCAATTTTGGTAGCGCCGGTGAAGGTGAAAGGCGCAGGCGTCTACATGGGAGATATGCACGCCGGACAAGGTGATGGGGAAATCGCAGGCCATACGATGGATGTCTCCGGCAGCGTCACGCTTCAGGTCGAAGTTGTGAAGGATTACCCGCTGGATGGCCCAGTGCTCTTCCCATTGGAAGAAGACCTCCCACCGTTGGCAAAGCCATTCACAGAAGCTGAAAAGGTTAAGGGGCAGCGATTGGCGGCTAAATGGGGCGTGTCAGAAATCGAACCTCTTGCACCTATTTCTGTGATTGGCACAGCTGCGAACCTAAACGACGCCATTGAGAATGGTCTGGCTCGAGCTGCCAAACTTCTTGATGTCACCGTTGCTGAAGTTCGCAATCGCGCAACAGTTAATGGCGCTATAGAAATTGGGCGTGCGCCCGGCGTAATTCAGGTAACATTCCTCGCGCCTCTGTCAAAGTTGGACGCAGTAGGCTTGGGTGATTATGCCCGTGAGCAATATGGCCTCTGATCTTCGGTGATTGTCTATGGGCGTATTCTGCGCCCATAGACTCTATCAAGAACAAGATCGTAGTACTGCTATGACATGTATCGCTGCAGGAACTCATCCCCTTGGCGTCCCTTCGCGCACGGCTATTAGCCCTCTATATCAATGTTGACCCAATATGGCTCTGAACAAAAACGCTTGATTGATGGGACATATCAAACAACTGTTCTACAAATTCCCAAGCAGGCCGGAGTTTAAGAATTGAAAGCATTCGCAGTCATTGCCAGCACATTAATTGCACTTGCCTCACCATCTGTTGCCCAGACTAGGCTAGAAATTCTGGACGCTCAACTTTACCTGAACGGATTAGGTTACAACGCAGGACCTGCTGATGGAGTTTGGGGGCCAAATACCGCTTCCGCTCTTGTGGCATTTGCGGAGGACGAGGGAATCGACACTTCACAGCCGCTCAGGGACCAACATTTGGCCGTGTTGCGTGAGAGAGTTGAGGCGATAGGCGTCCAATTACCAGCCGCGCGACTGCCTAACGGACAACCCTATGATCCGTTGTGGCCTCCGTCCGAGTGGCATCCAGATATGTACTTTGACGCGGACTATGTCGGCGGCAATCCCGCTTATATAGGTGGATTCTCACGAAGAGGATGGCAAGCCAGCGCGACTATTCTTCCGCACCAATTCAATATTGTTACCGCCCCACATCCAGTTCGTTATGGAACTCACAGCGAGCGATTTGAAATCAGACCGGACGACTACAGTGGAATGGCGTCTCCTCAGCTTGGAAATCGCAGTGAGATTCGACAAGAGTCGTCTCGAGCCCCAGAGATAAATTCGGACTACTGGGTGAGTTGGAGCTTCTTTTACGAGAGCTTGCCAAGACTGGACTCTAGTTATGGCTGGCATCCAATGTTTGGCCAATGGAAGGTAGATGTCTTGGGTGCTCCAATCATCGCTTTCCGGCCAAGTTTTGGAGGATCATTTGTATATGTCGGTTTGGATGACATGTACAAAAACATGCCTAGCTATGAACCACTTCAATCTGCTCGTGGTCATCCGTGCTCGCTCTTTAATACCCAAGAGGAAGCAGGCACTTGGATCGACATAGTCGTTAATACTGATTTTGGAAGCACTGACGACGGCTACCTGAACATCTGGATAAATGACGAGCTACGCTGCGAATACAGAGGCCAGATCGTACCAGATGCAACAGTAAATGCGGGGCATAGAACGGCAATCCATAAAAGAGGGTATTGGTCAGGGCATCTCAGCTTTCCGAGAAAATGGCGCGAGAACCACCCTGATGTAGAGATCCCGACTTTTGTCCTTTACTACGATGAATGGCGGCAAGGCCTTTCGCGTGAAGAGGTCGACATAAGACTTATCGAGGCCCGCGGAGGACCCGCTGTCGACTGACGCAGAAGCGGAGCAGCTCACGGCTGCTGTTTAGTTACTCTGATTTGTATCTCTGCAAAAACTGGTCTGCTGGCAAATCGTGTCGCTTGCCTGTGAGCATGTCCTTCTTCAGACGCGGCGTGAGATGGCTGTAGTGGCGTTCAATCATCCCAATTGATGTTCCCATCTGTATTGCCAGTGCGTGGATATCCATGCCGTCATTCAGCAGCGCGAACGTGGCATAGGTGTGTCGCAGGCTATACAGCGTCCGGTTCTGCCCCGTGCGTGGGCAGCTAATCAGTCCCGTTTCTGTGACGAACGCACGAAACGTTTGATGCAGGTTCTTTGACACCGTGCCATCGGGCAAACGGAACACGGGCAAATCCACACGCTGACGGAGCACGTCTTCGAACGGGATGTGCTTGATATCTTCTGAGCGCTCATGAATGCGCCGCAGATAGTTGATGGTGCCCGAACGGCAGATGATGTCACGCCGCCCAGTTTTGCCGCGCACTGACATCTCCAAGTACTGAAGGCCGCCTTCTTCAAACAGCGTGATGTGCTTCCAGCGCAGGTTCAGTGCTTCTGTGCCGTGACGTATACCTGTGTTTGCCAATATCAGCACGTAGTCACGCAGCAGATACCGCATATCAGTTGGCTTGCCGGCTTTGCCCTGCTTGATCCAATGGGGCAGCTTGCGGATCAGTGTGCGGTATTCGTCGCGTGTGAAGTCAGGACGGCGTTCACTGCCTTCACCCTTGTTGGCCAGCATGGGCACGTCTTTGTGGGCCAGAAATCCTCGTGCCACGGCCTCTTCGAACACACGGTTCATTGCGGAGTTGTGGGTATTCAGCGTTGAGGCTTTCGGCTCGCGCCCCATCTTTTCCCGCCGCCACTCGTAAAACTGCTGGATTTTCTCGTAGTTGATAGAAGTCACATACTGAGCGCCGAAGAACGGGATCAGATAGCGTTCAATGCAGACACAGTAATCCTTGTACACCTTCCTGCCCAAACCCGCGTCCAGCTGCTTGCGCATATCCACAATCGCCAGTCTGGCCACGTCAGAAAACTTCTTGGTGACGATGGGCAGATCGTTTTTGTGGCGGAACTTGTATTCAAGATAGGTGTCGCGAGCGTACTCTTTGGCCTCTGCCAAGTCCCGCTTGCCCGTGCTTACACGGATAGTGTGCCCGTCAATGCTGAACGCGGCTTGCCAACGGCGGCTGCGCTCGCGGCGATACACGCGAACCTCGCCGTCCAGTATCAGATGTGTGTCTTCGCGCAGCTGCCGCATTCCATGCTCCTTGCAGCAACAGTAGGCTCACTGCACCAACAAGTCTATGAAAGTGTGTGTAGGTAGTCAGCTTCAACCAAACCGCTCGCGCAGCTCTACTACCTGCTCACCAAATTCGTCTGGATGGCCCCAGCCCATTTGCCCATCAATGCGCTGAAATTCGTGCTCAAGCACGGGAATGAAATCGTCAGCGAGCTTTTGGTCGTTTCCTGAAATCAGCTGTTTCTTCACCTGATCCAGCATCGAGCAAAGACTGTTGTAGAAGGTTTCGTCGATGTCGCCAAATTCCAACGTGAAATCATTGCCGCATTTGATGTAGTATACCATCAAGGTCAGTACGCCGCGCACATCGCCACGGGCCTTCTTGTAATCGCTGATTGCTTTTCTGCCTTCGCGCAGCTGTACGTCTTGCTTCCACGGCTGTGCCGGACTGATGGCCTGCTTGATCCGCTTCTTGTACGGTGCAAGGCTCTGCGCTGCATCTGCGTCAAGCAGACGGGCATGTAGAAAATCTGCGTTTGTCCCGCTCAGTTTGTGCAGGTCTTGGATCAAGCCAATCAGCCGATCCTTTTCCCAGCCCTGCAGCACCGACTTAACATCGCGCCAAGTTGGCTTTTTTGCGCTCATCGATAATGGCCTCAGTTTGACCCGCAGCAGCGCTTGTACTTGCGACCGCTGCCGCACGAACAAGGCTCATTGCGGCCAACCTTGTTTGATCGCGCAGGACCTGCATTCATGTTTGCTGCACCGAACCAATCCGGAGTACCACCCATAGGAACTGGCACCTGCGATTTTATCCAGTCGTTCATTTCGATCACAAGTTGTGGAATCGTTACGACTGCTTGATCCTCGAATTCTTCCTGTAGGTCTGCAGGCAGCTTGCTCTCGCCCTCCGAAAGGTCAACAAGGCTAACCATTACCGCAAAGGCAGCCTTTACCTCTGGATTATCTGCATTTAAATACGCTTCCCAAGCGTCAGGCCGTAGACGCATAGCATGATAGAAGCCTGCTATCCAAAACTCCCAAAATGGTTGGTCGTCGCCCTCTGCTTGTTCCAGCACAATTTCGTAAGGCTTTCGGCGGCTGGCGAGGTTTTCTGCCACGCGATTGTAGTGCGCCATCACCGCACCGATAGTCTCTTCAGCTTGCTCGATGCTGGCAAACTCAGGCTCGCCATCCAGCCCCCAAACCTCCGGCAGCCATTCGCTTGGCATGATCATTTCAGGGCACAGCAGTAGACCAGCGACATAGCCATCCAATTCGCTTGCACACATCGCATCAGGCATGACTTCAATATCGCTCAGCAGTTCTTCGAGACGGTCAATTTCGGCGACTGTGTGCAACGGCATGTACCTCCAAGAGCAATGATGCGTGTAAAGCGGGACAAATTGGCCGCTTCGTTATTGGTAGCAACAGGATGCGATGCCTTCACGCCGAAAGTTGATGTGAAGCCACGCAAAGCTGCATGTTTTTGTTGCCACAACATCGCTGAACACTGTGTCTCCGACTGTGTTCCCACAAAATTCCCCCAACACAGTGTCCCTAACAAAGTGTTCGAACCAAAAACTGACAACACAGTTTTGGCAACAAAGCTGGCGACACAGTGTCACTGCATGTGTTCTCTCGGGCCTGCGTCAATGAGGCATTCGCAACATTACGCTAATCGTGGAGTAGCGCCCAAAGGTTAGACTTATCGCTTTACCCGAACCCACGGCTCGGTGCTGGCGAGGCAGAAACTTGTTGGCGGTGGGTTGGCGCTTTCTTAGCAGCTGGTGTCCGGCTATCTGGTCACGTGACCAGAGTGTAGACCAGTCCAAAGAACAGCGTTGCGTAAAGAAGCATCATGCTGGCAACCAATACCTTACTCATCAATTCCTCCCAACGCGACTGTCGTAGGCAGCGTAGATGCCTCGCGGCTGATCCAGCAATGCAACTTTGGTGGCGATGCTCTTGGTGCGGGCGTCTGTGCTTGGCGGTTTGCCTCAGCTGGGTTGCCTGAGCACTTGAT
Organism: uncultured Marivita sp.; assembly: GCA_947503115.1. Taxonomy (GTDB): domain Bacteria; phylum Pseudomonadota; class Alphaproteobacteria; order Rhodobacterales; family Rhodobacteraceae; genus Marivita. The sequence goes on along the minus strand of CANNCS010000156.1, from coordinate 593 downwards.
CTGGATCATGGCATTGGTGGGCGAGGGGCCAGACCCTAGCACCAGTCTGTCTGGACGTGAGGAAGCAAAGCCATGTCGAGGTCACGGCATAGTTCAAGAAGACTGCGCATTCGGGCAGTTTTACTGGCTCACTTTGCATTGAAGTGCGTTGCTGAACATCACTCCGGTAAAAGACTTGCCTCATCAAATATTGAAGAGGCTAAGCCAGTGGGCCCAAAACTGGTGGTGGACAATGGGCAACGAATGTAGGCGGGCCACCTATCAAGGGGCATGATAGGCGCAGGGCTTGGAGCAGGGGTCACCAGCCTGCCCACCTACGATGTAAACATATGCTGTGTCCATCTGCAGTGCCAATCCGCAAGCCGTGGAAATTCTGGCGCATAGCCTATAGATGCGGGTTCAATGAACTTGTTTCGTGATTTAACTGGGAATGTGCGTTGGCTTCGTGCTGGCGCTGATGATCGCGTTTGATGTTTGGCCTTTGGGGGCAAAATCAGTTTTTGACCTGGGGCGATCACCTAGTGTTCCCCGCCTGACATAGGATTCCCAACGCTGCTGCGTCGTGGCATGATTGGCGGATGAGACGCTCCGAC
>CANNCS010000155.1 GCA_947503115.1 uncultured Marivita sp. | reverse complement strand
CAATTGAGGGCATACCATTCTTCGGTAGGAAATTAGCCATCAAGAAGCAATTGAGGATCAGAGTCGCGTAGTGTGACTTGCGAGACTAAACCGATCTGTTTAGATTTTGAACGCGACATAAGGGATGAGAATGGCAACGGCACAGACGCAGATCCGAAAAGGCCGAAAGTTCGATCAGGTGGTCGAGGGCGCGCAGGAAATCTTTCTGCGCGACGGTTTTGAGGGGGCCAGCGTCGATGACATTGCACGTGCGGCCGGTGTGTCCAAAGCCACGCTCTACAGCTACTTCCCGGACAAGCGGCTATTGTTCATGGAGGTCGCAACCCGCCAATGCTCGGAACAGGCGCGTATTTCCATTGAAAAGATCGACAGCAGCCGCCCCCCGCACGAGGTTCTGGCCTGCGTTGCACATCAATTCCTTGGTTTCATCTATTCGGAAATGGGACAACGCATCTTCCGTATCTGCGTCGCAGAATCCGACAGGTTCCCGTTGCTGGGTCAGGAGTTTTACCATTCAGGCCCAATGATCTTGCGGGCGGCGGTTGTTGACTATCTGAAAAAGGCGGCGGATCGAGGTGAGCTTCGGATCGACGATTTCAATCTTGCCGCTGACCAATTTGGCGAACTGTGTAAGGCAGACCTTTGGCCCAAGTTGATCTTCGGGATCATCCGTTCCGTGGACGAGCCGGAAAAAGAACGCGTGATTGATGGCGCGGTGACAACGTTTCTGGCGCGCTACGGGGCAGGAAAAGCCGGACCCAGCGCCGCCTGAGACAGCGGCTCCAGAGGTTCGATATTGGGTCTGGTCAAGGCGCGAACGCGATCTGCACTCTAGGCCAAAATGGCCGATCAGTCGCGGCGGCGCACCATCAACTGGTTGTTTGATCCGCGTTTGACCTCAAGCACCTTCATATCAGCAACCAGATCACTCAGCTTGCGCTTGCCGTAAGTTCGGGTGTCAAAGTCCGGGTTGGCCGATACGATGTGTTGGCCCAACTGACCCAGACGATACCATTCTTCGTCTTGATCGATGGCATCCATCGCCTTGAGGATCAGATTGCGGGCTTCGTTCAAATTGCCCTTGGCAGCCGGTTTGGCTTCTGTGTTTCCCGCGTCCGGGCCGCCTTCGAGGTTCTCAAGAAAGATGAACCGCTTACAGGCGCGCCGGAACGCCTCGGGGGTCTTTTGCATGCCCATCCCGTACACATCCAATCCCTGCTCCCTCAATCGCTGTGCCAGCCGCGTGAAGTCACTGTCTGAACTGACCAGAACAAATCCGTTGAACCGTCCTGTGTGCATCAGGTCCATTGCATCGATCACCAAGGCAATATCGCTCGCGTTTTACCCACGGTGTTGGCGGGCTGGTGATGTGGGACGATCCCAAATTCGGCTTGTACCTTGGACCATCCCGACATTTGTTGGCTGGAAAAGTCGCCATAGCAACTTCGCACACTGGCTTCGCCCAGTGATGCAATCTCGTCAAAAATCGCGGCTGAGTATTTCGGCGAGGTATTGTCGGCGTCGATCAAGACGGCCAGCAGGGGAGGATTATCAGACATTCAAGACCGCCTTGTATATGTGAAGTTGGGCAGGAAAGTCGCACCCCACGTGACCGTCAAGACAGGCCTGATTGCATAAGGCACGCTTGAAGCCCCCTTGCGGAAATAACGCAGGGCCGCGCGACCTGCGCCGCGCGGGAAAAAAATCAGACGTCGTGAAACCCCGGAGCGTTGGCCCCGGGCGTTTCAAATCAGTAAATCACAACAGACCGAATGCTTTCGCCAGCATGCATCAGGTCGAAACCCTTGTTGATGTCGTCCAGTGGCATGGTGTGGGTGATCATCGGATCGATCTCGATCTTCCCGTCCATGTACCAATCAACAATCTTTGGCACATCGGTACGCCCGCGTGCGCCACCAAAGGCCGTACCCTTCCACGTTCGCCCAGTGACAAGCTGGAATGGACGGGTGGCAATCTCGGCGCCTGCGGGGGCCACACCGATGATGATGCTCTCGCCCCAACCCTTATGGGCGCATTCCAACGCGTCACGCATGACCTTGACGTTGCCAGTGGCATCAAAGGTGTAATCCGCACCGCCTTTGGTCAGATCGACCAGATAGGGCACCAGATCACCTTCGACCTCGGAGGGGTTGACGAAATGCGTCATGCCAAAACGCGTTGCCATCTCGACCTTGTCAGGGTTCAGGTCAACGCCGACGATTTGATCCGCCCCGGCCAGACGCAAGCCTTGGATCACGTTCAGACCAATGCCCCCCAGACCGAACACGATGGCACGACTGCCGATCTCGACCTTGGCGGTGTTGATCACCGCACCGATTCCTGTGGTGACACCACAGCCGATGTAACACACCTTGTCGAACGGCGCGTCCTCGCGGATTTTGGCCAGCGCGATTTCGGGTAGAACGGTGTGGTTCGAAAACGTCGAGCAGCCCATGTAGTGCAGAATGGGAGTGCCATCGAGCATCGAGAACCGGCTGGTGCCGTCCGGCATCACGCCCTGACCTTGGGTCGACCGGATCGCCTGACACAGGTTGGTCTTGGGGTGCAGGCAGTATTCGCACTCGCGGCATTCCGGCGTGTAAAGTGGGATGACGTGATCGCCCGGCTTCAGGCTGGTGACGCCCGGTCCCACTTCGACAACGACACCTGCACCCTCGTGGCCTAGGATTGCGGGGAACATGCCTTCAGGGTCTGCACCCGACAGGGTGAACTCGTCCGTGTGGCAAATCCCGGTCGCCTTGATCTCGACCAACACCTCTCCGGCGCGGGGGCCGTCAAGGTTCACATCCATGATTTCCAAAGGTTTGCCGGCTTGTACGGCAACGGCGGCACGTGTGCGCATGATGACTCTCCCTTATTGGTTTTTCCGAAACCTTGCGGGAAAGCGTCTCTTTTGCAAGCATTGGCTTGGATATCGGAAAGGTTTCTCAATGCGGATGTTTTATATTTTGGGTGTTTGCCTGGGTTTGGTGGCGTGTCAGGAAACTGTGGTTGCGGAAAAGCCCGTCGAATCCTGCGGCGCCGAAGAGATGTCTCATTTGATGGGGCTGCAACGCGCGCAACTGGAAAGCATCGCGTTTTCTCAACCCCATCGCATTCTCGGCCCGAATGATCCGGCGACGATGGATTTTCGGGGGGATCGGGTGAACTTTGCGTTGGATGACAGCGGGACAGTGGTGCGTATCTACTGCGGCTGATCCAGCCCCGGCCGATGTGACCATCCGCTGCGCTCTGATCTCGACTCGTCGGGCCTGAAAGATATATAGAACAAAATAGGAACATATACTGCCCCGAGTCTCATGCCCAACCGTCGTATCCTGTCCATCTGGTTTCCCCGGCTGGCCGCCGAACGCCATATCCGGCGCGATCCCAATCTGGGGGACGTGCCCTTTGTCGAGGTGCGCGATGTCGGCCAGGCGCAGGTGTTGGCCTCTCTCTCGCCACTCGCACAGGCCACGGGGCTCTACGAAGGCCAACCGCTGCGCGATGCCCATGCCATGTGCGCCGATCTGCTTACGCGCCTGTCGAACCCCCATGCCGAGGCGGCGTTTCTGGACGTACTGCACCGTTGGGCGGGCAAGTTTTCTCCGTGGGTCGCGCGCGAAGCACCCGACGCGCTTGTCGTCGATCTGACGGGATGCGCGCATCTCTTTGGTGGTGAAGAACGCCTTGCACTGCAAGTTGAACAGGATTGTGCCGATTTGGGCCTGTCGGTGCAGCTTGGCATCGCTGACACGCTGGGCGGGGCCTGGGCGCTGGCCCGGTTCGGCGGCGGGCAGGGGGCGGACCATCACCGCAGCGGCGACGCCATCGACCAAGAGGCCCGCGCGACCCGATCCCGCGCCGGAAAGCGACGGCACTGGGAACGCGGCGGTGCGGCACCAACGGTGACAGTGGCGGCAGTGCAGGGATGCGCCCGCATTGCGGCACCGGGTGAAACCTACAAGGCGCTTGCCCCCCTGCCGATTGCGTCGCTTCGCCTCGAGGACACCACCATGGCGCAACTCTCGCGTCTTGGTCTGCGCCGGGTCAGGGAACTGGTCGAACAACCCCGTGCTGGTCTCTCTCGTCGTTTCGGACGTGGGTTGGTGGCGCGGCTGGATCAGGCGCTGGGCGCACTGCCCGAACCGGTCAGCCCGGCCCCGCCGCCCGATCGCTTTGCCACCCGCATGAGCCTGCCTGATCCCATCGGGCTCGAGGATGATGTGATGGCCGCCATCGACCGGATGCTACCTCGGCTCTGCGCCGCACTGCGCAAAAAGGGGCGCGGCGCGCGCACGCTTCGCTTCGAGGCCTATCGCGCCGATGGTACGATGCAGTGGATGAACGTCACGGTGGCCAAGCCGTCGGACGATCCCGATCACATTCGCCCGCTCTTGCGGCTCAAGATTGAGGATCTGGATGCGGGGTACGGCATTGACATGCTGCGGCTCGAAGCCGTGTTGCATGAACCCATCCACCTGCGCACCGCATCAGGCCATCTTGAGGCGGCAGAGGCGGGACGCGCGCGTATGGCGGGGCCAAAACCCGGATCGCTGGATCGCCTGATCGGGCGGCTGGGCACCCGGCTTGGGGTCGAGGCGATCACTCGTGTGCAGCCTGCCGACAGCCACATCCCGGAAAAGACATGGGTGACCGTCGCTGGCGCCTGGTCCGATCCGGTGACGGACTGGCCGCCCCCCACCAAGTTGCGCCCCTTGCGGATGTGGGCGCCAGAGCCGGTGATGGTGCCGGATGCGCCGCGCCTGCCCGGGGTCTTTCGCTGGCGTGGCCGCGATCACAAGGTCCACAGCACGCGCGGTCCCGAACGGATTGCCCCGGAATGGTGGCTTGACGATCCCGCATGGCGCAGCGGGCAGCGTGACTATTGGGATGTGATCACCACCGAGGGGCAGCGCCTGTGGCTGTTCTATGCGCATGGTGCGTCGAAATCTTCGGGGTGGTTCTGTCAGGGGGCATTTGCGTGATTTTCTCGGGGGCAAAAGGCTGCAAAGCATTTCGGCCTTTTCTTCAAAGCCAGGGGGCCGCACGCGTCCGAAATTCATATTATAAATAGATGGTTAAAAGGCCCGATCCGGTCCTTTTGTTTCGCGCGCGAAACATTCGGTCCGGCCCGGACCTTTCCAGTTTGCTCCTGCCCGATCCTGCCTGATCAACCGTTCGGGCTTGTGTCAGCTCTCGTTGGCACCGCGCATCCGGCGGATGCTGCCCCGGATCGCCCGCCAGTACTCTGCCTCTTCCTTGTTACCGGCCGACGTGAATTCTTGCTCCCGCTGGGCAGCTTCGTATTCCGCCCGACCTCCGCGCACACGGTACAGCGCATGTGCGATCTCGCTTGCTTTCATGGCATCCATGGGGTCCTCCTTTGCTGCCTCAGCGATACGCTGCGCAAAGGGCGTCTTCCCGTTCTGTCGTCAGAGCCTTTGGGGCCTCTGCCCCGCGCTCCGGCCATCGCCGAGGAACTGCCAGCATACACCTTTTACGGTGTTGGATCAAATTCGCACCCGCGACGGTTTCGCGGCGAAACAGCTTATGCGCGTTCCGTTTCGGTAGATGAATTTGCAACGGAGGCTTTCGGCATCTGTCAAAACGCTTGATTTACTCGGCGCCCTGCCCACATCATGAGGTATGAACAGTATCACGCCGTTCCCTCAGCCGCATTCTACGCCCGAGCAGGTGGCTTTTCACCGGACCGAGCTGAGCGTTATCTTATCCCTCTACGGACGTATGGTCGCCGCTGGTGAATGGCGCGACTACGGTATTTCGACTCTGCGCGATGTGGCGGTGTTTTCCGTTTTCCGGCGGACTGCCGAAAACCCTCTCTACCGCATCGAGAAACGCCCCAAGCTGCGCAATCGTCAAGGGCAGTACGCGGTGATCGGAATCGACGGTCAGGTGCTCAAGCGGGGCCATGACCTGCCCATGGTATTGCGGGTGCTCGAACGCAAATTGATCCGCGCGGTCGAATAACGCCTCTCCACAATTGTCGCAAGACACGGTAATCCGCTTGCATGACGACCTTGCCCGAACTCTACGCCGCGCGTGTGGCCGATGGTAGCTTGACCCGCGATCCTGCGCAGGAAGCGGTGTTGCCCGAATTCGAACGTATCCGCGCAGCTTTGGCCGAGCCGGTGAAGAAAGGGTTGTTTCGCAAGGCGCCAGAGCCTCCTAAGGGGCTCTACATTTGGGGTGGGGTTGGTCGTGGCAAGTCGATGCTCATGGACCTGTTCGTTGAGAGCCTGAACGCCTCTGCACGCCGGGTCCACTTTCACGCCTTCATGCAAGAGATCCATGCGGCCATTCACAAAGCCCGGCAAGACGGTGTCGAGGATGCGATCAAGCCGGTGGCGAAATCGGTGTCGGACACTGTGCGTCTTTTGGCGTTTGACGAGATGCAAATCACCGACATCACCGACGCGATGATCGTTGGGCGGTTGTTCGAAAAATTGTTCGCTGCGGGCGTCGTGGTTGTCACCACGTCAAACCGGGTGCCGGATGATCTTTACAAGGACGGTTTGAACCGTCAGATTTTTCTGCCTTTCATCGATATCCTCAAGGCGCGCATGGTGGTGCATGAATTGGTGTCACCCACGGATTACCGACAGGATCGGCTTGCGGGAGCGCAGGTGTATTTCACACCGAATGATGCTGCTGCGAAAGACGAGATCAATCAGATCTGGCAGGAACTTACCGGCGGCGAACAGCACAGCTTGACGCTGCACGTCCAAGGCCGCGAGATCGAACTGCCGCGCTTTCACAATGGGGTGGCGCGGGCGAAGTTCTACGATCTGTGTGGTCGTATGCTCGGTCCGGCGGATTATCTTGCGCTGGCCGAAGCGGTGCGGGTTCTGATCGTTGAGGATATCCCGTGTTTGAGCCGCAGCAACTTCAACGAAGCCAAGAGGTTCGTCACTCTGATTGACGCGCTTTATGAGGCGAAGGTCCGGCTGATTGTGTCAGCGGCTGCAAAACCCGAGATGCTTTATATCGAAGGCACCGGAACATTCGAGTTCGAACGCACGGCTAGCCGCTTGCGCGAAATGCAGGCCGAAGGGTGGGGCGAGGCGTAAGTCGAAAAAAAAGAGGTCCCGAAGGACCTCTAAGACTGCTCGATAATTCTCGCCTGTGTTCAGGTCCTTGCTATACCTTACGTCGATGAGGGCGCGAGGGTGCGCCCGAGGGGTCTTCGAGGTCTTGGTGGTCGTTTCGTGCGGTGTCTCCAAGCGCTCGACTGCCTGCAAAGGCTGGTTCGATACAGGCTTGGATACTCAATAACACCTTAAAATCTCCCATTTCGTGGTCGCTTTGAAAGCAAATCACGAAGTCTGAAACAGTTGTGCCATAGTGATTCGCACCGGTCAACATTTAGGTGAGGAGCGGTTGACTTTTTCCAACTGTAGCGGGATCGCCTAGATATTGGGGCCTATGGTGTGGGCAGTTTGAGAACCATTCCTGGCTTCAGGCTGTCCGGGCTTGTCAGAATATTTGTGTTCTGGCGAAAGATTTCGGACGACATTGTGGTATCGTCGTAGACTTCCTTGGCAATGCTTAGAAGCGTGTCTCCGGGGCGTACGAAATACGATCCAGTTGTCGGAATGCGTGGAGGGCGCGTGCTGACGGATTGGACCTCGGTCAGCGGTCTATGACATTCACACATTTTGGTTTCAGTTATTGAGCTGATCTGATTCCCTTTTTGAAAAGGGAGACGATGATGCAT
>CANNCS010000154.1 GCA_947503115.1 uncultured Marivita sp. | reverse complement strand
TTCGCCAACCGGATCGGCGGCGCGGTCGTAATAACCGATATAGATCGCTGCAAGCTGCTCTTGGGCGCTTATTGTTGCCAGATCGAGAGACATGTTTCGAACGTCCTTTTTTGGTATTCTTGGGACTTATTTCCCAAATTGGGCTGCACCAGGCCGGTTCATCAATTTGGCATGATATGCCTCATCGAAAGCGCTTCACTGACCTGCGCAAATCTTCGTAATTGTGAGGGGTAGTGCAGGTCGCGCAACGAAACAAGAAAGGCGGATTTGTGGTGATGGGGTGGTATTGGTCTCGTAAGCAACTGACAGCCAACGATAAAAACTCAGCGTGGCGAACGGCTGTTGCGATCGAGGGATAATGGGCGTCAATACGTTGCGAAAACGCCACTTGTCTTATTGAGCGAATTTATCAATTGAGCATTTGTGATATATCAAAGGAATCTAATTTAATCGAAAGATACGATCGATGACTCGACTTGTGAAAACATTCATGCGGGAGGCATGTTTCTTTATTGAATTCAGATTCATTTGGGCAATTGTTTCTGGATATGTGAGTCAGCGCAGCCTTATCGAACGAAACAACTGATCACCCGGTACTCCGCCTCAAACCGAAATCGTAACCTGAACGCTGCAGGCAATTGCGCTTGGTTCTGATGTCGCGCAGATCAGGCGCGTGACCACACCGTTCTGCCGCGCAAGGTGAAGCGGGGCTTTGTGTCTAACAGTCCTATGCACATGCTCGAGAGAAGGTCAGACGACACTTGCGAGAGTGGCACCGCGAGGTGGACACAAGCACCAAAAGGACCCTGGAAATATCGTCAAAATGTTCCGGGAAAAGGGTTCAAGGCGCGGATTGAGACAGCAGCTGTGATGTAGTCGTTGCCAGGTCGACCTTTTGTGTTTCTCTTCATACAAGTGAATGATTGGAAACAGAAAGTCGTGATATCCATCGGTCCAGAACGTTGTGGATTAAGACGATTTTTCCGATTGAGTATTGGGCTGTTTAGCGCCCGTTTTTTCATTTCTTGCCGTCGTCATCCAGTGGTCAAAAGCGGTTTGGGTGATAGGGTGCAAGATCAAGGTTAGTTCGTGTTCCGGTGACGAGATCGGCAACTATTCGTCCTGTCTTGGGGGCCATCATCAGGCCCCAGTGGCTGTGCCCAAAAGCAGTGATCAAGTCAGGCAGGCCATTGATTTCGCCGATACAGGGCAGGCTGTCTGGTAGGCTGGGACGTTGACCGGACCAGGTTGTATATTCATCGGTGTTCAGCTTTGGGGAAAGGTTTCCTGCCAAAGCGACCAACCCTGCGCTGCGCTTCGGTGAGGTAGGTGCATCCAGCCCGCCAAACTCTGCTGTACCCGCTACCCGCACTCCGTCCTGCATCGAGGATGCAACAAATTTCATATCAACATCTAAAACTGAGTGATTCAGTGTCATCCCGGGTGAGGTGAAATTCACATGGTATCCACGTTCGGATTCCAGCGGGATATGAATACCCAAAGGTTTCAGTAACTTCGCGGACCAGACACCCATCGCCAAGACAAGCTTTGGCGCGGTGTGTTCCCCGCGCTCGGTCACATAGCGCCAACCACCTGACTCTATGGGGGTAATGCTTTGGACAGTGGCACGCTCTATCTCGCCACCCATTTTCTGGAACTTTTCCGACAACGCCTGCCCAATGCGCCCCGGCGCTAGAGCGCGCGCTTGGCCTTTGATCACGATTGCAGATTTAAATTCGGGCGAAAGGTCAGGCTCAAGTTCCCTAAGCCGATGATGGTCAGCGCGTTCAAGGTCAGCTCCGGCGGCTATGCGTAATTCGTTGTCCAAAGAGTCGAGACGCGCGCCTTCCGCATTGCGAAAAGCATGGATGTAATAGCTGTCGCGTACCAGTGCTTCGTGCCCTGTGTCATGAAGGTGATGCCGATAGAGCGTGACGCAATCCTGATTGAGAGTGTCCATCGCGGCCGATATTTTTCGTACGCGTGCTTCAGTGCCATTGGCTAGAAACTTCAATCCCCAACTCGCCAGCCGTGGCAGGTGGCTGGGACGCACCGCAACCGGACCAAGCGGATCGATCAACCAACCGGGGATCTTTTTCCATACGCCCGGCATGGCTTGAGGCACGATGGACCAAGGGGAGATCACACCGGCATTGCCAAACGAGGTTTCTTGTCCGGGATCACCTCTGTCGATCAGCCGCACTGAGACGCCACGTTCAAGCAGCGAAAGACCGGTGCATATGCCGATGATTCCGGCACCCAAAACGGTGACATTCGAGACCATCGGCTCAGACCGCTTGCGCAAGGCGCTTGCGCTGGATCAGCTGGCTGATGATCGCAGGGCTGGCAATGATCAGTGCAGTAAGATCGGCCTGAAGCGACGGTGCAATAAAGACCAGACCCGCGAGTGCCATGAGCCAGCGGTAAACTGCGCCCATTGGCGTCAGCCAATAGCCGACCACAGCAGATGATAAGGCGATCACTCCGGCAATACAGCTTGCTGCTGTGTAGGAGAATTCCCAGAGGTCAAATCCAGTAGACGACACGAACAACAGCACCGGTGCATAGACAAATGCCATTGGGGCCACGACTTTGCCCAATCCGAGCGTGAATGCGGAGATACCAGTTCGGAATGGGTTCGACCCTGCAATCGCCGCAGCGGCATAGGCTGAAGTACAGACAGGCGGTGTGATCTCGGCGACGACGCCGTAGTAAAGCACGAACATATGGCTGGCGATGGGCGGGATGCCCAATTGTGCCAAGGCAGGCTGCGCCACGGATACTAACATGATGTAGAGAGCGGTGGTCGGCACGCCTGCACCCATCAGGATACATGCAAGCGCTATGAAGACGAGGCTGATGAACAGTGTCAGATCGGCGATTGAAAACAGTTCCCAAGTGCCGAAAGTAAAGAGCCAATGAAGGTCGGTCCCAAGGTTTGACGCGGCTTGTGTGACCATAAAACCGATACGGAAGCCCACACCTGTGGTGTTGATCACACCGATAACAATGCCTACTGCCGCCGATGCAGCTCCTACGGCCAACGCATATTTAACGCCGGTTTCGAACGTATCCGCCATCTCGCTCAAAGTGGTGCGCTGTTGCGGATTAAAGGTGGCAATCGCCGAGCCTGCAATCAGGATGATCGACATCGGCAGATCGAATCCTCCGCTCCCGAATTTCCAGATCACAAAGACGATAAAGGCAGCCGAGTAGAGTAGAGTAATAGGTTCTTTGGTCCGGGACATGCCCGCGATGATTGCCAAAGAGATACCACAGAACGCGGACATATACGGGGTGTAGCCAGAAAAGAGCACGACCAGAAGCCCAACCAATGGGACGATATTGGCCCAGCCGTGGCTCCAGACTGCTTTGAGTTGCGGCAGCTTGTCAGCAGAAAGGCCCTGCAAATTCAAACGTCGGGCCATCAAATGCACTACGGCGAACACCCCGACATAGTGCAGGAATGCGGGGAAAATCGCAGCGATCACGATTGTGGTGTAGGGGAGCTCTAGAAACTCGGCCATGATGAAGGCCGCCGCGCCCATGATCGGGGGGGTAATCTGTCCCCCCGCCGACGCCGCTGCTTCAACTCCTCCGGCAAAATGGCCAGGGTAACCCAGTCGTTTCATGTTCGGAATGGTCAGGGCGCCGGTTGATACAGTATTGGCGACGGATGATCCTGAAATGGTGCCGAAGAAAGCTGACGAAACAACGGAAACCTTAGCCGGTCCACCTGTATAACGCCCCGCAAGGATCGTTGCATTGTCGATGAACAACTGCCCCAACCCGGTTCGTTGGGCGATGACACCGAACAGGACAAAATGGAACACAATGGTCGAGACGACCCAAAGCGTAACGCCAAAGATGCCTTCGGCCGGGAAGTACATCGAGCTGACAAAAGTTCTAAAGTTCACACCCGGATGCTGCAGCAGCCCCGGAAATAACGGGCCGAAGAGGGCGTACGAGATAAACACGCAAATGATTAACGGCAAAATCCACCCGAGTGTTCTGCGCGCGATGTCTAGAACGAGGACGATAAGGATACACCCAAACACCATGTCATAGGTGTTGGGATTACCCATGCGGAACGTCTGTTCTTCAATCCCCAGCCATTCAATGCCGCGCCAAGCAAGTCCAAGATACAGCGCTGCGGACGTGCCGAGCATCATCAAAAGAATGTCGAACAAGGGCACGCCACCGATCCGAAATCGGCTGTGATGAAGATCAAATGCAGATTTGGTCTTGAGTATCGGGAAGAGCGCATAGGTCAGGATGAATAATCCAGACAGGTGCCACCCCATGTGCCAAAAATCTGTTGGCAGAGCGAAGCCAGCGGTCAGATAGTGGTACATTGCGAAGGTCAGCGCGACATAGCGCAGGAACTGGCTAAAATCCGGAGAGACCTGCCGTGTTGCGGCACCTTCGTCATACTTCTTTTCAATGTCAGCCAGGTCTTCGGCAGACAGCTCGCGGACATCTTTTTCAGGTGTTGCCGGATTGGTCATGCGAATTTCCCCCGCATTTTCTTTTAGTGGATGAAGCCAGAGAACGGTTGTCTGAGAACCGCTTGGTCAATCATTGTTGCTAAGGTGATGATATCGAACACAGGCCGATTGAGGCGTGATTGAAGCGCATGCGCGTAAGGCGGTAAATCCGTACATTCCAGAAGGATCGCGCTCACTTCAGGCGCTCGGGCAACAAGCCTCTCTCCGGCTTCAAGCAATTCGGCTTCGATTTTCTCAAGGTCCATGTCGTTGCGGCCATTATGTAGAATGACATCCGCAAATTCGGAGCCGTCTTGCATCCCCTCAATGACCAATGGGGTAGTATCAGCGCCTACTGCAGAAAGATGCCTCGGTGTGAGTAGATCGGCAGAGGCCGTCAGGACTCCGACCGGGCGGCCCGTCATACGATGAATAAAATCTGCTTGAAGCAGCGAAGAGACAAAAACAGGCACGTCGACCGCCGCAGCGATCTCATTCTGAAATAGCGCAAGAAATCCGCAGGATCCGGTGATCGCTTTGACGCCACTTTGCTCTAGGCGTTGGGCTGCCGCAATCAACGGTGCGATCATGTCTGGCGTTGGGTTGTTTAACAGCACCGGTATCGTTAGCCCGGTTATCACTTCGTAGCTGGTCGTGAACGGAAGGCTGGATGGATTTTTGATATGTCCGGGCGGCTTGGGAAAGTAGCTTTCCAGCGACAGAACGCCGATCGACACTCCGCAAATATTTTGTCCGCCTGAAACAACAGCCACGGTCGTTCTCCGAGAAATTGTAGAAGAAATAGGGTCAGGCAGACCCAAGTGATCTGCCTGACCGGCGGACAGGTTTATTCGAGTAAACCGGCTTCCTTATAGAACCGTTCCGCGCCTGGGTGCAGCGGCACACCCAACGCGACCACACCGTCAAGCGCTGTATCTGGCGTGATCTGTTTGCCCTTGGCGTGACCATTGTCCAGCAGCGTACGAGTGTTGCTATTCCACAGGGCTGAAGTGATGCCATAGACCAGATCATCGCTCAGGTCAGAGGATACAACCAACAGTGCGGATACCGCAGGTGTGCTAACGTCATAATCCACGCCTTCGTAAACGCCGCCCGGGATCTTGGATGGGATGTAGGCCGGAACTGCTTCATTGATGGTCGCGAGGTCTTCTTCGGTGAAGCTGTGCAGCTCCATGCCTTTCGTCGTGGCAAGTTGCACCATTGCCGAAACGGGCCAACCCGCAGCATAGAAATAGGCGTCGATCTGACCGTCGGCCAAACGTTCTGCCGATTGACTGTTGTTCAGTTCTGCCTCGTCGATGTTGTCGCGGTTGATGCCCCATTTTTCGAGCATCTGAAGTACGGCAACCTGTGTACCGGAGCCCGCCTGCGCAATGCCAACACGTTTGCCTTCGAGGTCGGCAAGGCTGTTGATGGACTGGCCCTTCGGCAAAACCAAATGCAAATCTTCAGGATAGAGGTTTGCCACGATCCGCAGCTTTTCATGTGGCTTGCCGTCGAATTTGCCTTCGCCAAGATACATCGAACGGGTCACGTCAGCCGCGGCCATGCCTGCCTCAAGCTCACCATTTTGAACGGCTGTGTTGTTGAAAACGGACGCTGTTGTGGATTGGGCAATCGCGATCAAGCCGGGAACGCCGCACTGACCTCCTTTGTCACAGGGCCGCGATCCGGGAGGCGCGGAAATGCCATTGGCGATTGTGCCGCCGATGGGGAAGTATGTTCCGCCAGCGGAACCGGTGCCGATCCGGAAAAACGTCGGATCCTGTGCCGCCGCGACACCCGCAGTCAGCGCGGTTGCCATCGCCGCAGCAGTGAGTTTCGTAAACAGTCCCATTTTTTATCTCCCTGAAGTGAGCATCGCATGCGATTTGAACCACGCGATGCGGTTATGGACTGTCACGATCTGACGGGATGTCTTAGATAAAATCAAATTTGAAATATATTTATTAACCAAAAATTTCCTTATATGTTGGGTCGCATGAATTTGCAGCAACTCACTGTCTTTCGAGAGATCATGAATACCGGGTCGGTAAGCGCAGCTGCGCGCAACCTTAACCGAACCCAGCCTGCCGTCAGCGCTTCGCTCAAGGCGCTTGAGGGATCTTTGGGTATGGCGTTATTCCATCGTGAAGGGCGCCGCTTGGTGGCCGTGCCAGAAGCGCGTTATCTCTTGTCTGAGGCCTCTGAAATCTTGGACCGCCTGACGGCCACGCGATCGAACATGGAAGGCATGCGCAACCGTGTGCGCGGGTCGTTGCGCATTGTCGCCATGCCTGGACCCTCGGCTTTTTTGATGCCTGATTTCGTCAGTCGGTTCAGCCGTGGGGCTCCGGATGTGCGTGTCACGCTGTCGACCCGCAGTTCACCACAAATCCTGAATCTCATTGCCGCACAAAGCTTTGACATTGGGTTCTGTGATCTGGGCGTCACGGACGCCATCACAGAAGACCTGCCAGACGAATTGTTCAAGATGGTGCGCGTCAACTGCGAGTGCCTGTGTGCTGTGCCGCGACACCACCCGCTGGCTGACTATCCCAGTATCACAGCAGCTGATCTGGATGGGCAACCAATGGGCACGCTACAATTTGGGCACGCGACGGTATCCGACACACAAAACGCCTTTGATACTTCGGGTGCCCTGTTCAACGTGAAGGTCGATGCACAGTATTTCTTACCGTTGTTCAACTTTGTTGAAGCAGAACAAATCTGTGCCATTGTCGATCCGCTTAGTGCCAAAAGCTATTTGCTGCAAAAAGGGCAGGCATCGGGAATCAAATTCGTTAAATTCGAACCCGCCGTTCCGTTTGGCTACGCGCTGGTTACACCCTTGCGTCGCCCGCCTTCGCTATTGGCCAAAACCTTTTCTGAAGAATGGCTGCGCTATGTGCAAAGCATTGTCGACAGTACGTCGGGAATGTGTGCCCAGTAGGCCCGACGCGGGTTTTTGGCGATGAGGGTTTGTCGCGTGCCAGAGGGCGCGTCTTGGCCCGTGTCTAACTACCGTCGTTTGAACTTTGTGCTTTGAGCTGATTTTCTGCAACGCCGGGTCGGAGTGGTCCCTCAGAAGGGATGCTTTATCCCGTGCGTCTCAGAGGACGCCACGTCCATCGGCAGGCCAAGTCAGTTCGAACACCTTCTGCGGTAGACCATGATAACTGCCGGGGTCGTGTCCGGGGATCACATCATGGCACCAGTCGCCGCAAAAAAGCCCCCGGGGTATCCCCTATGACATTCACACATCTTGGTTTCAGTTATTGAGCTGATCTGATTCCCTTTTTGAAAAGGGAGACGATGATGC
>CANNCS010000153.1 GCA_947503115.1 uncultured Marivita sp. | reverse complement strand
GCGATGCCGCCGGTTTCTTTGTTCATGCCAAAGGCACGAATGTCCCCCTCTACCTTGCCTTCTGCGTGGATGCGCACTCGGCAACTTGAAGCCAGCATTGGATGCACCAAAACGAGGCAACACGGGTGGGCCAAGATCATATTCGATGAGCCTTATGATGCACCATATTTTACTTTAAGAAAACCTTAAAGGATATTGATTATTATATATTTTTAAATGATATGAACTGATCATAGGCCTTTGGGCACTAGAAATTCTAGCATCAGAAAATTCTAAGTCGCAGCTGCGGACAACAATAGCGCTTATTGGTTTGCGATGGCGCCCATTCCAAAGATATCTGCTGGCACTTTAGTATGGAAAACCAGCATGCTAGTGTTAGGTGATCGATTTATGACTGTCCGGGCTGCCCGAGAGCATCATAGCGGGCACTGCGATCAGGAGATTTGGTAAATTTGCTTATCCTATCATTGATCTCAGCATTTGTTTGCATCGTACTGGTCTTTGCTGGTGATCGAATACCTCGATTTGCCGGGCGCGCCCATGACCTGACTGCGGTGCAGTCAATGCACGATTGCCCCACGCCAAGAGTGGGTGGTATCGCTATATTTACAGCCTTTTGGGTGAGTACGTCTTTTGTACCCGTAGGCCTTACCGAGAATTATGTAAAATTTGCAGCCGCAACGAGTATTATTTTCGCAGTTGGCTTGATGGAGGATTTAGGGTTCAAAATCGCACCTAAAGTGCGACTTACTGCCTGCCTGATCGCCAGTTTGACAGTTATTGTGCTGCTTAATGTCTGGCTGCCCAGGATTGGGATTCCACGCTTTGACCCCTTGATGATGTCTTGGGCTATTGGCGTCCCGATCACCCTCGTGATCACGGCAGCCGTTGCAAATGGGTTCAACCTTATAGACGGCGTTAACGGATTGGCGGCGCTGACGGCAATCGCTGCTGCTGGTGCATTGGCAAACATCTCGCACCAAGCAGGGTATCTTGATATGGTGGATATCAGCCTTCTCTTGGCAGCAGCGATACTCGGATTTCTTGTCCTGAACTATCCTTTTGGTCTCATTTTTCTTGGTGACGCAGGCGCTTATTCTATTGGATTCATCTT
Organism: uncultured Marivita sp.; assembly: GCA_947503115.1. Classification (GTDB taxonomy): domain Bacteria; phylum Pseudomonadota; class Alphaproteobacteria; order Rhodobacterales; family Rhodobacteraceae; genus Marivita. Next base: position 6,808 of record CANNCS010000153.1, on the reverse strand, counting down.
GAGTTGGTTTGGAATTTCCATTTTACTCCAAGCGACTAATGCCTCCCCTTGGGCAATCCTCCTTACGGTATTCTGGCCGTTGGCAGACACATTGTTAGCCATTTACAGACGGCTAAACACATCAACAAATGCATTTGCCCCAGATCGGCTACATGTTCATCAAATGGTGTTGCGCTCGCTGGAGATCTATTTTCTAGGACGGCATCAGAGAAAAATAAGCAATCCACTGACCACGCTGGTCTTGGCGCCATTTGTTGTTGCACCGCCGCTCAGCGCCATCTTTCTGTGGGATCAAAATAGATATGCATTTTTTGCAGTTATTATCTTTGTAGCGTTGTTCTTTTCATCTTATCGCATCGCCATTGTCGTCCTGAAACGCCTGCCGCATCGCAGCGGGTGCCTCAACAGTGCAAAGACAACCAGCACGCGTGAAACGCTAAACTGATGATAAGGCAAATTATCGTTTGATTTAAAACGCAACCATCACAACATTATCTTGTATGTGCTGTTTGTTCGTGGCTCAAGTTGCCACAGAGCGCATGAAGGCATACCGCATCTTGCGCCGTTGTGATCTCGCTCAAAGCGGATTACCCTATCGTTGATCGTGTTTGTACCGCCAACACTCGTGTGAACAAAACACAATCCCAAGAGCGGGTCTTGGACGTGTCGGCTTCACTAAAAAGACATAGCGGGCGAGAACGCTAGTTGATTTCCGGCCACCGGCGCGCATGATGGTAACCGTGTAAAAGCCACATTTCAGCAGGTTTTGGGCCGCCCCAACTCACAAGGAATGCCCGCTGAGGGCGCAGACGTCTACGGCACTGTAGCCGGCGCATTTTGCGATTTGATGGCGCTTTCAAGACCGCTAGGATATGCCGCTGACTTCAGACCACACCATCATCTTTCAGGGACAGCTCCAATACGGCAAAAAGTTGTTTTGCGAATTAATGAATAATACGTAATCCATTTCTTTGACGCTTGAGAACACACCACATAATGACATGAATTGCTATAAAAACAGTTCTCTATTGGATGGTATGAAGCGGTTTGGGAGGAGTGATTGGCTCTGCTCTAATTGCTCAGAACTCAAATTGCACTTTTCTCTAAAATTTCATCATTTTCCAACTATAGCGACTATATCCAACTTCACTGGCGACCCAGCAAGCAGGCCAAGTTCCGCTGCAGCATCAGCAGAAACTTGAATGCTAGGCCCGGGCATCAGCCTTTCTCGCCTAAACAAAGCACCCCGCACTGACTGACCAGTCACAGGATTCGAATAAGAACACTTTCGGGTTCAATGACGTCAGGGTGTGCGACCCATATGCCACCAAACGTTGGACGCCCATCCCATAATGCCATATCAACAACCTTGAAAATATCCGGCGCTTCCACAAGATTTTCTGACACTAGATTCACTTCTTTTTGCGAGTTACCTGTTACTCCCGTTTCTGTTGGATTTTCATCTTTTATTGCAGAAACAAATTCTCCACAGCCACTGATAAAGCCCAAAAACACAATCAAAACAAAAGTATAGTGTTGCATCATGGTGTTGCGCCCTAGGGTTTTTGACACGCTTGTGAAGCATATGCAGCGGCTGGAATTTTGTCCATTGCGTCGCGTCGCAACTTGTTCGTTGATCTTGAACAAGTGTCCCACGTGGTGGTGTGTGCGGCCACGCCCAGAGCCTTTTGGCATAACTCTAGCGAAGCGCGCGGCCGGTTTGGTGGTCACCGAGCTTCTTTGTGATCTGAGGTTGTTCAACGACCAAAGACAACGAAGAAGAGCCCGATACAATGATTGACCTTCCGCGCGTGATCGGCAAAAGCGATGAAACGAATTTTCTAGAATTTTCTGCGTGATTTGATCCAGAATGCCGTCCAACCGATACTACGTCGGGTCGGCCCGCAGTCGATGCCCAATCGCTTGCCTGATACCTGCCTTCGCCGCAGCCACAGGAGTAGAATGGGTCTGCCTGAACGTCATGGAAGTGCTCACCGCAATCAAAAATTTGGCGGTCAAAGCTGCCCGAAATCAGTCGCGATACATAATCAAATTACCTATAAATATTATAATGCAAACAAATATCAGATTCAACGACTAAAATTATCGCAGCACCTATTCCTTATAAATTTTAATTTAAAAAGTCGATCAACGATCAATGTGGAACTGATAAAAAGAACCACTCCACCAAGCAGATCCACAATATAATGTCCTCCATGTAGATAAGTTGCAGGTATCATTAGAACATTTATTAGAAATACTGGATAATAAAGAAATGTACCTTTAGAGCACCAGACACATGTTAATGCTAAATAAATATGAAAAGATGGAAAGGCTACATAGCCATAGATTATGTCACTATCAATTTGATTGACTTTGCTCGTTAGCAGCAAAAATAGTTTCACCCCAAGTTCTGGTGTAACGATAAGATTTGTTTTTTCTATCACAACCTCAGAAAGTTTCTCATATGCACTAGTTCCAACTGAGGGGAAATTAATCCAGAAAGTATGTAATATTATTAATGAAATAATGATGTTTAAGAACTTCTTGTGCAGTTGATCATGATGATTCAAAAGTGCAAGAGTAAAGAAAACAGTCAGTATTTGTAATATTGTCGATTTATAGACTTGGGCTAAGATTTGAGAAATTACTGGTGATGCGGAGAGAAGCTCAACAGACGACGACCATGTTCTCTGAAACAAGAGCAGATCTAAATTTGCCAATTCTCGGTCAATAAAATTCTCCTCTAAAGGGAGAAACATATGAAACGGGATAGCAATGATAGATGTAAATGCTGGGAGAGTTGCCACTGACAAGATGAGCATCGCTAATATTTGAAAATCAAACTTCTTTCTTATAAAGACAGCTATGAATATCGCAATGATAGTAAAAAATATCAACTTTGAAATTGGCAGCCACTCGATAGTTGTCCCCTTAATGTCCGAAATAATGAGCATTATTATAAGATAACCAGAAAGTATTGCTAAAATAAGGATTTCAGCAGGATAAAATATCAGGAATGTTTTTTTATGAAAGGTGTTTTCTTTGACTCTGATCTGTCGATTTTTAACTTTGCATCTTTCAATATTAAAAATTTAGTTACCTAATCAGGTATTCACCAAGTAGCATGACGTCTGATATGAAGGTCTTCTGAATTTCACTGCGGGACAAGTCTTTTTCATCCTATTTGGCGCATTCGGACGCGGCAGGCGCCGGAACTACGCGGATCAGAACGCGGCCCCGCCGTGTTGTGTTTTGGCGGCAGTATTTTTCAGCGCAACGGCAGACCTGCCCTTCCACTTTCATTCAGTTCTGGCGTGGATCGCAGTAATACCCTTGAGGGTGGCGCTCGCAATAGCCTTAAACAGAGTATCTCCGTATTTTGGATAATTCTGGTTTGAGTTTGTGCCTGTCCTTCATTGACGCAAGGGCGTCTTGCTGCGATCAGGACGTTCTGCAGCAATCTGCGTTAGGTTGACGGTTCAGGCATAGGACCTTCAAGCGTGACTTGCCCAGTGGAACATGAGAGGTTAGCAGCTTCTCAAGATCGGCGAGAGCGAAGCGCGTCAAGGATAAACTCCTTACCGGGAAAGAGTCCGCGTTCAGAATCCGTCTTGCCGGTCGGCACCGCCCCGAAAATTCCGAAACATCAGCGCAATGTCTTACAGTGTGCCGGGCTCTATATAGCGCCTGCGGAATCTAGAGGCGGTGCGGTGAGTGGCTCCAATCCTCAACACTGTCACGTTTGCCCCATTCCAATACAGTGTATTCTGTCGTCCCGCAGCACCCTGCAAGAAACTAGGCAGGCAAGCCTCAGGCTTGAAGCGCCGCTCTAACCATTGGCTTCCCGCTCGTCTGGCTGTAGTGCTTGATTGGCATGCGGCTCTCCTTCATCACACCTCTTTCAATACAGCCCTATAGCCAAGACAAGGGCTCGATCAACGAGGCGCTGTATCATCACCCAGAATGAAACAAGTAGCTGGGACTTTGACGTCGGCCGAAGTATAAGTGGCGTGAAAATTCAGTTATTATGAGCCACAAAAAATGAACAAGAAAAGCTCCCACATGAGATCGAAAGATAGTGAAAAATCAATCCCACTTTCATTTGCTTTCATCGGTTTGGGGGTATTTCTAGGCGCTATGGCGGGAATTATTGCTTTACTTTTTTCCTACTCACTTCTAAATTCTCTGATTATTTATTTTTTGGTTTCAATGACTATACCGATTATTTTTTTTGGATGGTGGTATAAGAAAACTTTCAGAGATGACGAAAACGTATTGCCTACATACAAAGGCAAGATACTCTTGTTATCTACAATGTGTCGTGAGATATTAGATAATCTAAAATTATTGCCGGAGCTTTCTTCTTATACAATTGAAGCATATTCTTCAGAAATCAACGACACGCTAATAAATATTTTAAACCAGAAGAGCTATGATTTCATTTTTTTAGATATTGATTTTTTACAATTGAATGGAATAAGCATGATGATGTGTATTGATAACATTCGTGAGTTCAGAAACAAAAATCCTGGGGTTGCTATAATTTTGTTGTCAAAAGATTTTAGCAAGGACAACTCTGAAATCTACAGGATAGAAATATGTGATACGAGCTTGAGGTTGCCTGTGTCACATTCAAGATTATTTGACGCAATAAAAGAGGCATCCGAAAATAATATTATTTGGTGTCAGCGAAGAAAATTGGGAACATAATATATATAAAATTAAATCACAAAATAAATCAATTATCTTCTAAATAAGCCGCTGCTCTGTTAAGGTCTTCTGGAGTAGTAATTTTAAAATTTACCTCTGATCCGTGTATGGCTTTAATATTCAATTTTGAGAGTAAAGCGACTTCCACATCATCTTTTGCAGATCCATCGCCATGTAAGTGCGCTGCAAAAATCTTATGAAAATTGAAGGCTTGCGGTGTTTGCGCACGCCAAACATTTTCACGATTAATGGAATAATTTGCACAGCCATTGTCAATTTTCCAAAGTGCGTCTATAACTGGCAGAGCAGCAAAAGCACCATCATAACTACTCAATGGATCAAGTACAGCATCTAAAAGATTTGGCGGACATAGTGGGCGGGCCGCATCGTGAATAATTACATTTTGTGGAGATTTATTTCTAAGACCTGCCAATCCTAAACGCACTGACACTGCTCGTGTATAACCACCATATTCTGGCGGCAATAGTTTTGGAGAATTTATATCAATTACGGCTTTATCATATAAAAACTGATCATCTTTATTTATTACCACCATGACTACATCAATTGATTCATGTGAAGTGAATAAATTTATAGTATGGGTCAAAATCATCTTGTTATTTAAGGGTAAATACTGCTTTGGCATGCTTTGCATCATGCGACTACCCCGACCGGCCGCGACAATAAGGGCGACATTTTTCATATGTAAACCGCGTTCCGTTCTGAGCATTCTGTTCTATAGAGCTACTAACATTCAGAACATAAAGCAATTATGTTAAAGAGCACTCTGAAGATTGTCCGCTTCTCAATCTGAGGTGGGCTTGATGTGATCAATGTGGCATAGACATGTGTGCATGTGTTTGTTTATGAAGATATAAAGATAAATGATTGTAATTATTTGTGGCTTCATCTGCAGTCGTGTTTCTAGATCGCTTTTGGCGCGCTGAGGCAAAACGCAGACGATTCATTGGTATGGGATTTTATTGGGTATTAGGATTAGAAAAAGCAAGGCCCAAAAATTTAACCTCTAAACACCGCTCAGTCTAGTTTATAATGATAATATGAGGTTATTATAATTAGTCCGGTTTGAACAAGCCCCAAAGCATTGAAAGTAATTGATAAAGTGGAGATTTGGGTCGCTTTATGCTGCAGGGTTTTGCATTATTGCATTGAAAACCCTGCAATTTGGTTTGGCCATGAAGCACCGCAACCGCCCACCCGAACAAGATGATCTTCTTCGCCCGCGCCTCGTTGACCTGATCGACATGCGTCACGAACTGGTGAACCCATCTTCGACACTTCGCGCCTAGTTTGAGCCTTTCTGGGTGATGCTGCGGTCAATAAAATAAGGGTTTTTGGTGGGCGCAAGCGGGATTTTTGCGATTTCTTTGTTGTGGCACGTCGCTTATCTTTAAGACATTGAAATAACGGCACTCAGCGCATATCGTTGCGACATGTACACGAAAGTCACGAAATCCGGTGGGCGCCAGTACCTTCAACTGGTCGAGGGCTATCGCAATAAAGAGGGAAAGGTCCGCCACCGGGTCATCGCTAACCTCGGCCGACTTGAAGATCTGAACCCTGCCAAGCTCGACCCTCTGATCAACGGTTTGAACCGGGCCATCGGGCGCAGTGATAATACGGCGCTGCCCGTCGAGATCGAAAGCTCCAAGGCCTATGGCAACGTATTTGCCCTGCACGAGCTGTGGAAGGACCTTGGGTTTGACCACGCCCTTGCTCGCGGCATGCGCTCGGGACGACGTAAGATTGAGGTTGAGGCGCTTGTCCGCGCCATGGTCTTCAACCGCTTGTGCGACCCGACAAGTAAGCTGGGCTGCCTGCGCTGGCTGGACACCGTGGCCATGCCTGACATGCCTGCCAAGGTCGACCATCAGCATCTCCTGCGAGCTATGGATGCGTTGATGGACAATGTTGATCGCGTAGAAGCTGAACTGGCCAAGCAAATCCGGCCTCTCGTGGATCGTGATCTGACTATGGTGTTCTACGACCTGACGACCGTGCGCATCCACGCAGAAGGCAAGGTAGAGGGGGACATTCGTGCCTTTGGCATGAACAAAGAAACCGGCGGCATCGC
>CANNCS010000152.1 GCA_947503115.1 uncultured Marivita sp. | reverse complement strand
CAGGCAGAGGGTCTCAATGCGTGACTTGCCCAGTGGAACATGCGGGGTTAGTAACTTACGCAGATCGGCGAGAGCGAGACTTGTCATGGACGAAATCCTTGCACGGAAAGAGTCCGTGTTCAGGATCCATCTCGCCGGTCGGCACCACCCCTAAAATTGGCGAAATGCGCCCTGTGTCGTGTAGTGTGGCGGACTATTTAATGATTTTACATCCTTGGTTCGTTTCTTATGAATTTTATTGCCGCAACTGGCAGAATATCAATCTGTCGATCGCGCACCATTCTCCCGATAAGGTCACTGTCGAAAATAAGTAAGGTCCCTAAATATATTAAGAATATTACTGATGGGACCTTTCTCACTAGCCGAGTAGGTGAAGCCTATCGTCTTCGTCGCATATCTAAAGCGCAAACTCCGTTCGTCGACAGGATTTGGGCCTAAACCCACTTCGGGGCCCAAAAAGCGTCAGTCTGGAGGGAATGGGGCATGTGTCCTCAATTGGTTTATCGATATCCAGAATAGTAGCCGCCATAATAATATGCCTTCTTGCCGCGTCTCTCCATCGATAGCACCGGTAGGATCTGAACCCCCTCACTGAGATCGCCCCTAATCCGCTCAGCCGCGCGCTTGACGTCGCGCTGGTTGGTCGCCGCGTAGCGAACCAGCATGGCGACAAGGTCGGCATGCGGTGTCAGGTAGAGGGTGTCCACGACGGGCAGTACCGGTGCCGTGTCCAAGACGATGGCCTCGAACTCACCGCGCAGCATGGTCAGGAGTTGCCCCGCGCGCGCAGAGGACACGAGCGTATCGGTCGGCAAGTCGGATCTCCCTCCGCCCACCAGCACGTGGAGGCCGGTCTCTTCCTCGTGAAAATGTGCCGCTGCCAAGTCGTCGTCACGTCCCTGGCCGGAGAGGGACGCCAGGAGCGCCGTCGATGCGGGCGCGCCAATTCTGCTGGCGATGGATGGCTTGCGGAGGTCAAAGTCCACCAGCAGTGTCTTCGTGCCCGAAAGGGCAAGCGTGCGGGCAAATGAAATCGCGGAGGTAGTTTTGCCCTCCTCGGGGACCGACGAGGTGAAGAGGTAAATGCGGCCCCCCGCACCCGGTCGCGTCAGCCGTGCGGCCTGCCGCCTGACTTGGCGGAAGCTTTCTGAAAAACCGGACATGGGCGCCTGCCAAATCTGTGTCGAGGGGTCCCCCTCCTCGGGCGCGGCGGTGGCGGGAACGGGCAGCGCCACAGGTGCGTGCAAGAGGTCGCGCAGTTGGTCCTCGGAGGTCACGCCGCCAATCAGAAACTCGTTTATAAAGGCCAGCCCGACGCCCAGTCCCAGGGCCGCGACAACGGCAAGTGCCAAGATGAGCCGGCTGTTTGGAAATGAGGCGGCCGACGGTGTGACGGCGCTCGATGCCATGACGGCATCTGAAATCTGGACATCGGCAAGCGTCTCCAGCTGCCGCAGGCGGCGAAGCAGGCCCTCATACTCGACGCGTGCGGTCGAGCTCTCCTGCTGCAGGCGATAGAAGGTCGAAAGATCCGAGGACGGGAGGTCGGAGGCCAGGGCCGCCTCGCGCAGTTCAGCCCGGGCACGGTCGGCGATCTGCGTCAGGTCAGATATCCCCGCCAATGACGCCTCCCTCTCCTGCTCCGCCAGGGCGCGCAGGCGGCCATCCACGGCCGCCAACTCGGCCCGCAATGCATCGGCGTCGATGCCGGCGACTTCTACGCCTCCCTCCACTTGACGCCGCAGTTCCTCCCTCTGCGCGGCGAGTTCGCGGAGGGCGTCAGAGAGCAGCTCGTCCTGGCCGGACGGGAGGCTGCGTCCGTCGACGATGGCACGTAGGGCGGCGGATTGCTGTCGGAGCGCGTCAAGTTGGCCCTGCGCGAGGGAGAAGCGGTCCCTGACCCCGATGAGGTCCTCGCGGTCGTTGTTCTCGACAAAGTCGTCAACGACGGTCTCCAGGAAGCGGTCGGCCTCGAATTGAAGGCGCTCCAATTCGGCCTGAGCGTTGTCGATCCTCGGGGCGAGAATGTCGCGAGAGGCAAGGATTTGACGAATTTTATTGTCGACCTGGCGCGACGTATAAATTGAGACAAGAAGGTTTGCCAGATCGGCTGCCTTTTGCGGGTCCTCGGACGTCACCGACACCTCGACAAGATATGTCAGGCCGCGGCGGCGCACTTGTACGGCCTCGCCCACACGTCGGAGAATGTCCGTCACCGCAGCGCCGGCCTGGCCTGGCTCGGCGCGCTCGACACCGAGCCAGGCCAGGAGGCGGTCTGTGCGAGAGAGAGTTATGCCAAACTCAGGATCCGAGACGAGATTGGCCTCCGCGATTAGGGCCAATAAGACATCGCTCGACTTGAGGATCGCCACCTCGCCCTCGACCTGCGCAGAAATTGCGGCACTGTTGTTATTGGATGCCATCTCTTCCGAAAGAACGCCGCGATTGGGCTCAATGGATACTAGGGCTGTCGCCGTAAATTTGGGGGTGACGGCAAAGAGGTATATTACGGCCAAGACAATAATGCTGGCGACCGACATCAGGATCACGCGGTACTGCCGGCGAATGACGCCCATGAGGGCGCCAATATCAATTTGATCGTCGCCGCGAGTGGTATCTTCAGAAATCATAACCGGTCAGGCCCCTCGGAGTTGCATACTTCAAAAAATTTAAGGGCACCGCACGCGGCGCCGGGTGAAACGCGCAGGGCGCTTAAGCGCCCCGTCGCATAGGCGCCGGTATCGATGCAGATCGTCTGGCCCACCGTGCGAATGCTATCGGATGCGAAATGTCCAAAGACGAGGCGGCCCGAGCATTCAGATCGTTTGCTTAAGTCTCCTACGGCGCCCCAGGTTACATCCGCGGCCGTTTGTCCGCTGTCGGGCTTTGAGGGATCGAGGCCGGCGTGTGTGAAGCGCCACTCCCCTGAAAGGGCTGCACGAGGTGCCTTGCGCAGGGCGGAGATATGAGAGCTTGGAATGCTGGCTTGAAGGTATTGTTGGACCCTGCGACGGGGAGATTTTTTAATCTCAGCTGCGGTCAGATAGATCCCATAGGAGCCTAAAGTTTCCGCGCCGCCGTGATCTAGCCATTCGAGATGGGCATCGGGCCGCTCCAAAAAGGCTAAGAACATGTCCTCATGGTTGCCGAGGAGCATGGCGCGGCGTGCGCCGTGGGGGGCGGCTGACACAATCTGATCGAGGACATGGGCGCTATTGGGGCCGCGATCAATGACATCGCCCAGGTAAAGGAGGATGACGTCCTTGTAGCCGCATCCTCTCCAGTCTGCGGCGATTTCATCTTCAAGTTTGCCCAAGAGATCGCGCCGCCCGTGGACGTCGCCAATGGCGTAAATGGCCTCGGGTATACCCAAATCCTGCCACAATAAGGGCTCGGATTTAGCACTCCGCCGCCGGAGGCGTGATAGGAGCCCGCTCATCATGGATCACCCTGCGCCTGTCCACGCGGCGCGGTTGGGCTCAACCCAAGTACGATCAGGGCGATGAGGAGGTAGGCATTTGCGGGCATCTCAAGGGAAAAATCAACCAATGAGTGGAGTGCGCCAATGGCGATGGCCGCTAGGGCGGCATCCGACAGGTGAGAGACCGGCGTGACCTTGCCCGATAGGCTGCGCCGGAGAAGCGCCACTGTAATCAGCGCGCACAGGAGAATGGGCATGCTGCCCAAGGCCAATCCCAGTTCCGCCCAGAGTGCGAGATATGTATTGTGGGCGAGGTTCCAGTCCCGATCGGGGCTTACGGGCAGGCGTTGGTACGCGCGAAAGGCTTCCCCGAAATTATCAAGCCCCACGCCAAGGAGGGGATTTGCCGCAATCATCTCCAAAACATTGCGGTAAAGGTCGAGGCGAACATTGGCGTTGTCCGCCGTGCTGCCCAGTCGTTCCGCAACACCTCCACCATAGAGCAGGGCAATCATTGCAAGGGCCAAGAAAAAAAGCATGCCGGCGGCAAAGGCAATCACCCTAATGACGCCACGCTGTCCCGCGATGCGCCGTAGTCGGAGCGCGACGACCACGCTGGCACCAGCCAAGGCCACGAACAGGCCCATCCGCGAGGCAGTCGCAAAAATTGTCGCCAAGCAGAGCAGGGCCACGGCGGCGAGGAGCAGGGATCGCATTTTCCCCTCGAGCGGACTGACCCGGTGCCCCCTCCTGTGGTGTCGGCTCACGCCTGTTTCGTCGGCCAAAGCACATGCGAGCGCCAGGTTCATTCCCATGGCCAGAAATGTCGCAAAAGAATTTCTATTCACGAAAGGGCCCGTCGCAAAACCGTCATACTGCGTCTTTGCAAATAGGAGCCACTCCGTCCGATCGATTGTGATCAGCCCATAGACGGCGTAAGCGAGGAAGGCTGCAATTAAGACCTGCGCATAGCTGATCGCCCGCTGGTCGCGTGTCATACTCTGCAATAAGGTCCAGCCAAGGGCCGCAAATGATAAATGCCTCAGCAAGCCATACAACGCATCTGCATCCGATGCAGTTCCGCGTACCAAAAGCACATGCGCGCTCAACCCCAGCAAAAACAGAATATAAACAGGCACCACACCCGGGGCTGCGTGCGTTAGAAATCGTATGCGGCGCTTGGAGGTGGCGATGGTAATGGCGCATGCCGCGGCCGCTAGGAAAATGGCACAGGCAAAAACCAACCACCATTGCGGCCTGAACCCTCCCACCGCAATTGGAGCCACAGCCACAATGACCAGGCAAACTGCACCCGCGACGCGCATCCCCGCCGGGGTCCGTCCTCCACTCGCCATGCTATCCACGCAGTTGCCTCCGCAGGGCGCCAAGAAAACGTTCCCGGTCAACCGGCGCGAGCCCGTCTGCAAGCCGATCCACGATCGGCCTGAGTTCTGGGACTTGAACGTATAAGGAGGCGGCCGTTGTGATCCCGCGACCGGATCCGATGAGCACCGGGAGCTCGGTTTCGAGCAAGCCATCCCGCCGTGTAAGCTCGGCGGTGGTGAACGTGCTAAAGCCAATTCGGATGCGGTGCAGGATCAGGGCCAGGTCGGTCGGCGCAAGGGCGTAGGACTGGCGCAGCAGTTGATCGACGGCCGCCAAATCACCGGCCTCGCGCCGCTCGACGGCCAAGACAGCCGGAATTTCTGCCATCTCAACGCCGCTTTCCTGAGCGTGATGCGCCTGCTGCGCACAGTTTTCGACGATGGCGGATCTCACCTCGGGCGCTTGAAAGGAAAACTCCTGCGACGATAAGATCGACAGGCAACTCCCCAATAGGCGTCTGTGCTGCCGGCTTCCCGAGGTAATCGGCACCTGGATAGGCGGTGCACTCCAGAAGAAGGCGGCCGAGCTGCCTGAGCCGGGGGAGATCATGGCAGCGGAAAGCTCGCGGTATGCGAGCTGGCCGCAGACTGCCGCGAGGCACAAAAACGCGGCCGCCGCGGCCAGGCTGCTGAACTCTTTGCTAAGTTTCACGAATTTTCTCTCGTGCCATTGGTTGTTTCTTTAAGCCTTTGACAACTTAGCTTTGTGAGTGCATTCGATGTCACACTAAGTTCCAAAGTGCAAATTTTTGTCGACCAAATGCGACAATTTCTAGGAGCTCACGCATGAGACCTATGGCGAGTATAGGTGCGAGTTTTTCGGAGATTATTCTCGGGCTCGCCGATCTGCTCAAGGGGACGTCAGCCCCAGGTGCCGTGGCGCTTGCGCTCTTTGTTGCGACGGCCGCAATGATGTTGGTGGCTCACGTCACATTGCTGCGAGCCTGCTCTTACCCACGCGACCTTACACGTGTCCTTAAGCGCGAGCAGAGGCCCATCACGCGTGATTTAGTGGACGGCCTGCACATGCCGCTCCCCAAGCGCAATTACGGGTTCGCGTCGGCCCGACAAATGCGGGTTTGGTCGGCGTTTTGTGACGAATTGCTTTACGCGAGAGAGCCATCGGGTTCGGCCGCGAGCCCGGTTGAGCCATCGCAAGCTTTGTCGCGTGAGGCGCTGGGCTTGCGCCTCGGTGTGTGGAGGATTGTGCCCGGAACGCTCGTTGGTGTCGGGCTGGTTTTAACATTTCTTGGGCTTATTGCGGCCCTACGGGAGGCCGGCGTGTCCATCACCGCCTCCGGCACCGACCCGGAAATGGTCAAGCAGGCTCTTTCCGACTTGCTAACGATCGCTTCTGCCAAATTTATCATGTCACTCGCCGGCCTCACGGGCTCAATCGTCTTTGGGGTATTCTTAAAGTTTTGGGAAGTTCGCTTAGACATAGTCGCGACAGGCCTCTCAGATGAGGTGCGGAAGCGATTGGATGTGGTCACACCCGAGCGTGCGCTGCAGCAACTCCTCGCGTCGTCCCTCCGCCAAGAAGACCTCCTCAAGGCGGCGAGATCCTAATGTTCCAGCGACACGTGATTAACGAACATGATGAGGAAGAAAGCATCTTCATTTCTATGACGGATCTAACCGTTTCGATGATGCTTCTCCTTGTGATATTACTTGGGTTTTTTGCGTCTCAATTCCGAAATGCGAGCATATCAGAACAAACAGAGAGTGCTGCCTTGCAGATTGTATCTCTGCATGACGAATTGGATCAATTGTCAGAAAGATTGATATCCTCCAGCGAAGAAAACTTAATTTTGGAAAGTCAGCTTCAAGAAGCAATTTCTGTAATTAGGGAGAATGAGCGTACCATTGAAGGCTTGCACTATCTGCAAAGTGAAAACCTATCGTTGCAGATGGAGTTGGAAGGCCTTGCAGATTTCGTGTCTACATCATCGCAACAATTTGAATTTGCAGTTGCAAATTTAAATCAGCGAATTGAAGGTCTTGAAGCCGAAATCTCAACTATGCGAAACAATCATACTCGGGAAATTGAACGTTTGCAGCTACAGGAAATAACTGCGGAGCAAGATTTTCTCGCGGCAAGGTCGGAAATCAACAGATTGCAAGATCAGATAAATGAATTGAATTTCTTGTTCAATGCTGAAAGGCGGAATTTGAATGATCAAATGGATTTTCTGCAAGCGCAATGGCAAAACGCCACCGAAGAAGTTGAGGTGTTAAGAGGCGCGGCGACCGCTTCGCTCGATGCGTGGCGGAGGGAGGAGAGCGCCTTCAATGAACAGATTGCAGATTTGCAGCGCAGTTTGGCGGAGGTTGAAGCGGATCGCTTGCGGGAAGCCGATGTTTTGGGTGCGAGGCTCGAAGCTATGGGGGCAGCACTTTCAGATGCACAAGCCAGGGAGACCGCCTTACGTGAGATGCTATTCGCAACCTCAACCGCTAGTACCTTCGAAATGCAAAGCGTCCTTGAACAGCTGGCCACGCTTCGTGAGGAAAATCTGACGCTGCAAGCGGAAAACGGGACATTATTAGAGGCGGCGGCAGCCTCCAGAAGAGAGTACGACTTGGCCACGGCCGCGCAGCAACAGCGAATTTATGAACTTGAGCGCGAGCTAAGTGATGTGGCGTTGGGGCGCCCTTCTGCTGCAGATTTTGTACAATTCTCCGAAAACCTTGCGGCTGCAAACGAGCAAATACGCGCGTTGCAAGATAATCTTGAGATGTCTCAAGAGAGGGAGCAACAGGCATTTAATTCTGTGAACGATCTTTTATTTGAAGTAGGTGAGCTTAGGCTTGAAAACGCAGTTCTTTCTCAAGAGGTGCAGAGCAAAAACACAGAAATTTCATCGCTTATTTCTCAGCTTAGTACCTTGGAGGATCTGTTGGCGTCGGTGATGGAGTCGACAACATCTCTGTTGGAAGGGCCGGCAACAGTTAGGCCTTCTTCGGTGCCGGACTGATTGATACTAAAGGTTTTTATGCAAATTTTGCCAATGGTACGCTTCTGCGCTGACGTGGTCTACGCATGGCGGAAGTTTTTATTGTTAACGTGGGTCGCGCGGTCAAGATAAGCCCTATTTGCGATTCGGACGCGATTGCGCGCCGTCAATGAAAAATTCCAATTTGACACTTATTGGTTGGTGCCGTGCCCAGCGAAAGCGCTGGGTGGGCCTATGCGTATTAAATGTTTGGCTCAATTTTCTTGCTCTTGGGCTAGTGTTCCCCGCCTGACATAGGATTCCCAACGCTGCTGCGTCGTGGCATGATTGGCGGATGAGACGCTCCGA
>CANNCS010000151.1 GCA_947503115.1 uncultured Marivita sp. | reverse complement strand
CCAGTCAGGCGCACCGGATTTCCCAAGTCGGAAAAGTGATTGATCACCTATTGGCCAAATATCAAACTCAAGCATCAAAGCCAGCGACAGGCCCACGAAGACGCCTAGGGTTATGTCTCTGAATAATTTCATCAAATCAATGACTACTACCTTGGTCGTACACTTGCGGCCTCTTTATTTGTGGCAAGATGTATATCACTAATTTAGTTGTTCAGCCAGCAGGTGGGTTAGCCACTGGCACCCTGCTCTGTGCGGCTTACCTGTCATGCCCCCGACAGATAAACCCACCTGCGATACTAACTCAGTCGTCAATGAAGAAATCTTCGTCGATCCTGTGAAGCTCGAACACCTTGCGGACTCTGACGCCAACACCGCTTTCTATCATCAGGTCAACCAACCTCAGACCATCTATCGTGATCACTCTGGCATTTACCGTCTTCAAATACTCCAAAGCATTTGGCGAAAACCGAGAGGTAGTAACAAAGACGCCTTTATGGGCAGATACGCCCGCCAGCGTACCAACGAAAGCCTGAAGTTCTGGCCGACTTACGGCATTTTCTTTCGCATAGCGCTTTGCCTGCACGTAGACGACATCTAAGCCTAACTTGTCTTGATGGATGATCCCGTCGATACCCCCATCACCAACCTTTCCCATGACCTCAGCCAAAGTATCTGGCCTGCCGTACCCTAAACTTGAAAGCAGTTTGACCACCAACGCCTCAAAGAATGCGGGAGAATTTTGTAGTATTCTTTCAAGAATTTGCTCTTTCAGGTCACCCTCGAGCTCCTGATAGGCAGAACCTATGATTTCCTCAGGGCTGCGCTCACCAGTTGTTTCCGCCGTGCTGAGGTTTTGAGGTTTGGTCGCTCCCTCGCCACCCTTGCGGTTTATGAAATCCGTGAACTCTGGAAGGGTCTTCAGGTAAGCGAGGTTAAGATTTTCAAGATCGCGCTTGATCACGTCCATCCCAGCTTCCGTAACGATAAAATGGCCCCTCTTTGGGCGCATCATCAGACCTGCCTGAACCAAGTAAGTAACCGCCCACTGAAGACGGCTTGATATCAATGTAGTTGACCCAGAAGGAATGGTCTCAGCACGCTCTTCATCCGTAAGACCTAACTGATCCGAAATATCTTTAACTGCATCACGGACACGACGCTCTTGCACAGCATACTTTAGAACCAGCGGAAGAAGCGTTTCGTAGCTGGGTATTGCCATGGGTCGCAGCCTTCAAAAATCGAACATCATTCAAGCACACCATAAGCAAAACTGGATTAAAGGCTACCCAGCCAACAGTGAACTCGAATTCGGATGGGTTGGGAAGATGTGTTATATATAACGAGTCCAACGTTGAATAATTATAAAATCGGATTTATACAGGTTCCAACAGAGAGGAATCGCCGTGAAACAGTTCGTCGTCTACTTCCGCGTCAGTACCCGCCGTCAGGGTGACAGTGGCTTGGGTTTGGATGCCCAGCGTCGTGATATTGATTTGTATCTGGACACCTACGCTGAAGTGCCGTTCGAGGTGCTGGGTGAGTTCACAGACATTGAGTCTGGTGCAAATGGCGACCGTCCCGAATTGTGGAAGGCCATCGAACTGGCTGAGAAGACTGGTGCTACGCTGTTGGTAGCCAAGCTGGACAGGCTCTCACGGAAGGTGTCGTTCATATCAACAGTAATGGACCGCAAGCGGCTGAGCCTCACCGTCGCCACCATGCCCCACGCTGACAAGTTCCAGCTTCATATCTATGCGGCTCTGGCTGAACAGGAACGTGAGTTCATCTCCTTGCGCACCAAGCAGGCTCTCGCGCCACTGAAGGGAACAGGAAAGCTGGGTGGGAACCGTGGTAATATCGACAAGGCAAATAAAGCTGCCCGTGCTGTTGCAAACGCTCACGCTGCCAAGGTGATGGATACGATTAGACCCTTGCGGGATGCTGGCCGCACCCTTCAACAGATTGCAGATACCTTGAACCGCTCAGGTGTCACCACATCACGCGGCGGCAAGTGGTACCCAACGACAGTGAAGAATGTTCTCGCCCGCGCCTAACTCAGCAGGCAGTACACACCCGCGACCGGAGGACACTTACCAGAAACGCATGGGACCCTATAGATTTTAAGCCAATGGTTTTTCACCCACTGGTTTACGCCCTTGAATCCAAGACAAAATTTTTTGTTTCAGGCAGCCCGCTAAAGATGCTGTTACATCATGCTTCTCGATACCCACCAGTTCAGGCTTTGAGTCCTGCTGAGCAGATGCTGGCCTTGTAGGAAGAGTAGCTACTCGCTGAAGAGATCACACTGGTGGCAGCGGCCTGACAAGTTGCAAGATCAACGAGCTTGACCGGATGAAGAGTTGAGGTCTAAGGTGATGGGGTACGTGCTCAATGTACATGCAGCAGGACACTGCTATCCCTCGACTTGCCCCCCTTGGTGTCACAGCCTTGGGGTGTTTTTCTTACCCAGCGCACACCTGTGGATAAGCGAGGGTGAAGTGACTAACGCAAGTCGTATACCAATGATGCATTTCACCTGTAGACAGAAAGCTCGACTTGGATTTAGGTTTTTACCACAGGGTCCGGTCTTGTATGCCTGTACTCCAATCTGATCCTGTAGGCAGGACGTAGCAGAACACCCCAAGCCCCTCTACGTCCTGCCCATCTTGCAAAGTGCTCAACATACAACAGGACTACAGCAACCACTCCATAGGTTTACTCGGCGTGTTGACCCTCGCATTGGAATTGGGCGATTGGTGGCACGTACCGCTCGTACATACAGCACATGCTGTAACTCAACTTCAGCCCTGAGGAGAAATCCTTGGGGTTTTTTCTTTAGGATGCTCTGAAAGCTCGCGACGTCGCGAAGTTCTGTCTAGTTGGGTTCTGAAAAATTGGTACACGACAGAACTAATATTTGGTACACAAATCTCACTTTCAGAACCGTAAGTACTTGATTTATATATATCAATTAGTGTCCTACACCCCTACCGCCGGAGCCAAAACTTCCAAGAAAGCAAAGGCTTAGCTTATCCTGCACTCTGCAGGCTTGGATGATTTTGGCGTGTTTGGATGCGCTTTTTCGCGACCAAAATCATCGCACAGTGCTGACCTGTGCGTGAAATCTGTCCAGTTCGCTTTGCGTGGGAGCGTGGCCGGTGAAGGTCTTGACGTAGTTGGGAATTCGCTTGAGGCGTAGGTCGAGGTCTTCCTGCACTTGCATCGAGATATAGCCAATTTGCACCAGATACATCGTGCGCGCCCGGACATCGGATTCGCCCGCCGGGTAACCGAAGCGTTCGAACATCGCCCGCAATGCGGATAGGCGCACTTCGTCAGTCGCGTTCACCGTGGCAGCGACCGCATCAGACTGGTGCGCCCAGCCCCGAATGGCGAGGTCGAGTTTGTTTTCGAATCTGCCTCCGGGCAGAAACACGGCGATCATGTTCAAAGCTGCTTCGGCGATGGTTTCGGCAAAGGCGTTAGACGCCTGTACGATCGGTTTCGTATTGGTTTCGTCCCAGTCATCCAGCAATGCTTGCAGCACTGCGTCTCGATCATCGAAGAACCAGTAGAAGCTGGTGCGCGACAGGCCAAGCCGGGTGGCGAGCGGTTGGATCTTCACCGCATCAATCCCCGAATCGAGAAACGCCTCGCGCGCGGCGGCCAGCCACACCTCGCGGGAACCGCGCCATCCCTTTGCTTTCGGGTCGATGTCCAAAGCGCCTGCCATGTCGCATAATTATTCTTGAATGTCGGCAACGACAAGCAAAATGGTCATGAATGATCACAAACTTGACAGGTATGAACATTAACGGCAACGCTGGATCAAAACGCGCGGAGTGACCATGTCCAACGACCCCCTTCTGCAGCCATATCAGCTCAAACATCTGACGCTGCGCAACCGCATCATGACAACCAGCCACGAACCTGCCTATCCCGAAGACGGTATGCCCAAGGCGCGCTATGCCGCCTATCACGCGGAACGCGCTAAGGCGGGTGTGGCTTTGGCGATGACGGCGGGATCTACAGCGGTGTCCAAGGACAGCCCTCCGGTGTTCAACAACATCCTTGCCTACAAAGACGAGGTTGTTCCGTGGATCAAACAGTTGACGGATGCCTGCCACGACCATGGCTGTGCGGTTATGATCCAACTGACCCATCTGGGCCGCCGTACGACCTGGAACAAGGGTAACTGGCTGCCGTCGGTTTCTTCGTCCAAACATCGTGAACCTGCGCACCGCGCCTTCCCCAAACTCGCCGAGGATTGGGACATTGAGCGCATCATCACCGATTTCGCCGATGCCACCGAGCGGATGAAGGCAGGCGGCATGGATGGCATCGAATTGCAGGTCTACGGCCACCTGCTCGACCAATTCTGGTCGCCTCTGACCAACGATCTTGACGGCCCATACGGTGGGCAGACGCTTGACAGTCGGATGAAGCTGCTAGTGGACGTGCTGACCGGTATCCGCAAACGGGTGGGCGACGATTTTATCGTGGGCCTACGTTACACTGCGGACGAAGCCGAAGCGGGCGGAATCGATCCCAACGAGGGAATCGAGATCACCAAGAGGTTGGCGGCCACTGGTATGGTGGATTTCCTGAATGTGATCCGGGGGCGCATCCATACCGATCCAGCGATGACAGACGTGATCCCAGTACAGGGCATGAAAAACGCCCCGCATCTGGATTTTGCGGGCGCGGTGCGGGCCGCGACCGGCATGCCAACCTTTCATGCATCCAAGATCCCCGATGTCGCCACCGCGCGCCATGCTGTGCAGGCCGGATTGCTGGACATGGTCGGCATGACGCGCGCGCACATGGCAGACCCCCATATCGTCAAAAAGATCATCGAAGGCCGCGAGGACGACATTCGTCCTTGTGTCGGCGCGACCTACTGCCTTGATCGCATCTACGGCGCCGGTGAGGCGCTGTGCATCCACAATCCGGCCACAGGCCGCGAGTTAACCATGCCACACGAAATCACACCCGCGGCAACCCGCAAGAGAGTGGTGATTGTGGGGGCCGGTCCAGCGGGATTGGAAGCCGCCCGCGTTGCCGCAGAACGGGGGCATGATGTGACGGTGTTCGAGGCGCAACCCGACCCTGGCGGTCAGGTACGCCTGACCGCGCAGAACCCGCGCCGCCGCGAAATGATCAGCATCATTGACTGGCGCATGGCACAATGCGCCGCCCGCGACGTGGAGTTCCGCTTCAACACCTGGGCCGAGGCCGAGGATGTGATCGCGCTCAACCCCGATGTCGTAATCGTCGCCACTGGCGGTTTGCCCAACACCGAACTTTTCGAGGCTGGGCGCGAAAATGACCTCGTCACCTCATCATGGGACATCATCGCAGGAGATGTGAAACCCGGGCAGTCCGTGCTGATTTACGATGAAAGCGGCGACCACCCTGCCCTCATGGCCGCCGAAGTCGCCGCAGCCGCAGGCAGCAGCGTTGAAATCATCACACCGGACCGGACGTTCGCACCCGATGTCATGGCGATGAACCTTGTCCCTTATATGCGTGCGCTTCAGGACAAGGACGTGACCTTTACCGTGACCCGGCGATTGAAGGACGTGCAGCGCGATGGCAATCGCCTCAAGGCGATCATCGGCACGGATTACAGCGATCACACAAGCGATAAGACCTATGATCAGGTGGTGGTGAATTACGGCACCATGCCGCTTGATGCGCTTTACTTCGATCTGAAGCCGATGTCGTCGAATGGCGGCGCGGTAGATTACGACGCCTTGATTGATGGCCAGCCGCAGGACATGCGCCGCAACGATGGAGGTACGTTCCAGCTGTTCCGCATTGGTGACGCCGTTTCCGCGCGCAATACCCATGCCGCGATTTATGACGCGTTGCGCTTGGTCAAGGATATCTAAGTTGCGGTCCACAAAAACAATACACGTCATCTCGGCCCATGCGGAAGGCGAAGTCGGAGATGTAATCGTGGGCGGTGTCCTGCCGCCACCCGGTGAAACTGTATGGGAGCAAAGCCGCTGGATCGCGCAGGACCAGACCCTGCGAAACTTCGTTCTGAACGAACCGCGTGGCGGCGTGTTTAGACATGTGAACCTGTTGGTCCCGCCCAAGCACCCTGAGGCGCAGGCCGCCTGGATCATTATGGAACCGGAAGACACGCCGCCGATGTCCGGGTCGAATTCGATCTGTGTGGCGACGGTGTTGCTGGATAGCGGCCTGGTGCCCATGCAGGAGCCAGAGACCAATTTGGTGCTTGAAGCGCCCGGTGGGTTGGTCCGCGCGCGCGCCGAGTGCCGAAATGGCAAAGCCGAACGTATCCATGTACAAAACGTGCCATCTTTCGCAGCAGATCTGGACCGCACTCTAGAGGTTGAAGGCATCGGCAGTTTGCGGGTCGACACGGCCTATGGTGGCGACAGTTTTGTCATTGTCGATGCCGAGGCCTTGGGTTTCGCGCTGAAAGAAGACGAAGCGAATGACATCGCACGGCTTGGCGTTCGCATCACCAATGCCGCCAATGATCAGATTGGTTTCGCACATCCCGAAAATCCGGATTGGGCGCATGTGTCGTTCTGTCTGTTTGCCGGGGCTTTGACCCAAGGTGCAGGCGGCTTCGAAGCTGGTGCGGCAGTCGCGATTCAGCCCGGAAAGGTGGACCGATCGCCGACCGGAACCGCTCTTTCCGCGCGGATGGCTGTGCTGCATTCAAGAGGTCAGATGGCCATTGGCGACAGGCTCACGGCGCGGTCGATTATCGGGTCAACCTTTACCGGAACGATTCTGGGCGAAACCAATGTTGGGTCACGCCCGGCAATCCGTCCAGAAATCACAGGGCGTGGCTGGATAACCGGCATTCACCAGCACATGCTTGACCCAAGTGATCCTTGGCCCGAAGGCTACCGACTGTCCGATACATGGGGCGCAAGGTGATCCTGCCGTTCAGCATGGCTGGAATCGCCCGTTTTGCAGGCGCTTTGCCGACCAGGACAGACGATCGCGCTGCGATTTTCAATCCATGCCAAACCATGAAATGCACGCATCTGACATCGCGGTCGCAAACCGATTTCGCTGCGTCGCAATCCACAACGTCGATCCGCAATTTGCGTGCGATTGCGCGATTAAAGGCCACGGCCTTGGACCATATTTTTCCCACCCAATCGCCTTTGGGCGAGAGACCATATTCATAGGTGCCCCATGCTGCGTGAAGCCGATGTCCTTTCTAGTTTGATGCGTCGCAAACCTGCGTATTCGCTTGCGCAAGAGCTCTATTGCGACCGCGGTGTCTTTCAGGCCGATATGGAGCGGATCTGGTACAAGGAATGGCTTTTTGTGCTGCCTTCCTGTGAGATTCCCAAATCGGGCAACTACATCGTACACGACGTCGGCGCCTATTCCGTGGTGATCGTACGCGGCAACGACAACGAAATTCGCGCCTTCCATAATTCCTGCCGCCATCGCGGTTCGGTGTTGTGCAAGTCAAAGAAGGGATCGAACCCCAAGCTGGTTTGCCCCGATCACCAATGGACGTACGAATTGGACGGCAAGCTGCTTTGGGCACGCGATATGGGATCGGAATTCGACCCATCGCAGCATGGATTGAAGCAGGTGCACTGCCGCAACCTGTCCGGTATGGTTTATATCTGCCTGGCTGACGATGCCCCTGACATCACCGAGTTTGCCGCCCAAACTGCGCGGTATCTGGAACCGCATGATCTGGAAAACTCAAAAGTCGCGTTCGAAAGCACGATTGTCGAGCACGGCAACTGGAAGCTTGTGTGGGAGAACAACCGCGAGTGCTATCACTGTTCAGGCAACCATCCGTCGCTCTGCCGTACCTTCCCAGAAGATCCGCGCTATATCGGATCGGACAATTCGGGTGTGCTTTCAGAAGTGGCATCAAACCACGTGACCCGTTGCGAGGCGGTTGGTGCGCCATCCGCGTACCAAGAGTCCGCGCTGGGCGATTGGCGCTATGTGCGTACGCCGCTTCTTGACCACGCCGAAAGCTACACGATGGATGGCAAGGTGGCCGTCACAAAACCAAATTCATCCATCCCGTTCGCCGACGCCGGATCGCTTCTTATACCAAAGGGGCTGGCTTCTGACTCATTAGGGATTTCTGAGGTTCCCAGCTCGCCCGCGCTCTGATTCCATG
>CANNCS010000150.1 GCA_947503115.1 uncultured Marivita sp. | reverse complement strand
CAATCCATCAAGCACGGCGCTCAACTCGCAAGGAATATGGGGCAGAAAATCAACCAAAATGTGTGAATCTGATAGGCGCGCAGGAGCGTCACGAAGTGCTCATCGGCAAAGAGACGTTTCAGCCCCTGGACCACCAAAAGGAGCTGCTGGTGCGCGTGATCGGCTTTCAGCATCAGCTTGTGCTGGCGGGCGACCTCGCGCTGGTAGGTCTTGACCAGTGAATGCGCCGAGTTCGGCAGCTTCGGGCGATCACCGCCGGTTTTCGGGCCCTTTTCGCGGCGCTTTTCGATCAGCCTTTTGGCATCCGTAATCTGGTGCCCTTTGAGTTGGCCGGTCTTGTAGGCCTCTTCCAGCATGTCGCCGAGGTTTTCATCGTCGTGCTTGGCGCGGGCGATCTCGAGGGCGGTGGTCAGCGGGATGGTGCCGTTTTGTACCGCCTCGATCAGGCGCTCCTCGCCCTTTTCCAAAAGGAAGACGATGTCGCGGACATATTTCTCGGACAAACCGGTTCGCGTGATGATGTCGTCGATGGTGTAATCGCGGGCGAGCAGCAATTCGATGTCGGCCAGGATCTCTAGCGGGCGGTGACCCCGCCGGGCGATGTTTTCGGCGAGCGACATGATGAAGGCGTCTTCATCGGTCACATTCACAACCAGTGCCGGGATGTGGCTTTCGCCGAGCAGGCGGAAAGCGTTCAATCGGCCTTCGCCGCAGACCAGTAAATAAGCGGGCGCCCCATCGGCCCCCTCGCGCTCTGTCACGGTGATTGGCTTTTTCAGGCCAATGGAGCGGATGTTTTCAACGATCTCTTCAAAGACCTTCATGTTGCGGTTCCGGGAATTCAGGACCTCGATCCGGTCAATGGGAACGAGCGTGACGCTCTCAGGTGTGTCTGTCATCATTGGGTTGGCTTCCTCTTCTGGTTCAATTGTTCATGCTTTGTGCTTCCGCTTATTTGGATTATCCTGCTCCTCACCCCCATTTCCGGCGAATACCGACCCGTTCGGCCATGCCGTAAAAGAACCCCAGGTCTTCGAAGCGGAACGCTTCGAAGGCGATGCTGGTGCGGTTGCAGAGGCGGATTTCCTGACGGGGCAGATCGAGCCAAGGCAGCAGGTAGTAATCGAGCTCCTCGCGATTGTCGGGATCAAGCCGCACCGCCAGCGTGACGTCGGCCTGATAGCGCATCGGGTCAAAGCGGATCCGCCACCGCAACCGCCCGTCGGCCTGTGGCTGGCAGCGCGCCAGAACCAAGCTGACAACCATCTCATCGTTGATGGTCAGCAGATCAGTCTTGGGATCACGCGCCACCGTGCCGCCCACCTCCGCGATCGCTGCCTCGGTCCGCGCAATGATTTCCGGGTGCATCCCACGCAGGCGCTTGTTGAGCGCGATCCGCTCCTGATCCCGATCCGAGCGATAGCCAATCATCTCATAGGCCCGGGCCAGTGATCCGAACCTGTTGCGATAGGCTGAAGAGGAGGGCATGTCTGGCGTCTGGTCAATCAGCACCCCAGAAAGCTGGCCCGCGTCCGCGTAAAGCCGTTTCAGGTGATCCAGCAGTTCTTCGTCAGAAAGGCGCGCGGACCGTGCCGTGATGATCTCCTGCGCCGTCAAGAAGAACTCCAGCGGCACGATCCCCCCAAAGGCGCCTTCCTTGCGCACCCACATGTCGGGTGGATTTTCCACATGTAACTTCTTCAGCTTGAAGGAGGAGCGGTTGTAGACATTGTTGCCAATGTATTTCTCGTTGGTCAGAACCGTGCGCACCGTGCCTGACGTCCAAGGCCGATCCAGATCGGTGGTCACGCCTTCCTCGTTCAGGCGGTCAGCGATCTCCCGGAAAGATAAATCCTCCTCGATCAGCCAGCGATACATCTTGTTCACCCAGGCCACTTCCTCGTCGGGCCCCGGCATCAGGATGACGCGGTCGGTCTGCAGCGATTTGTGCTCGCCGCGCTTCAACTCGCCCTTGATCTCGCCGCGCTCGTTCACGAGCACCCGGCGCAGCCCAAAGCCAGCGGCACCGCCTTGGCGGAAGCCCAGCTCAATCAGGCGGCACTGGCCAGCAAAGACCTTGACCGAGAGCTCTCGACTGTACTCGCCGGCCATGGCGCGTTTGACGCCCTTGACGATGGTCGAAACGGGGGAGCCGTCATTTTCGAACTGCTCGGCGCAATAGGCGACGTTGATGCCGGCCCGCTTGCAGATGTATTCGTAATAGGCGCTTTCGTCCGCGTCCTGGAAGCGGCCCCACCGACTGACGTCATAGACCAAAATCACGTTGAAATCGGCCGCGCCGGATTCCACGTCTGCGATTAGCTGCTGCAGGGCGGCGCGCCCTCCGATGGAAAGCCCGCTCTTGCCGTCATCAGCATAGGTCTTGATGATCTCGATTCCACGCTTCTCGGCGTATTCGCGGATCTTGTCAGACTGGTTGTGGGTCGAATACTGCTGGTGCTCCGTCGACATGCGCACATATTGCGCCGCCCGAAACTCGGTAATCTCGCCACTCCCGTCCAACTCAGCCTCCGATCCGTCTTCAAGTCGGTCGGACGTTTGCGTGGGTGGCAAAGGGTATCAAGCTGATAGTGCTGGATTATTCCATTATATCAATGCCCTGATCGGTGATCGCTCCATCATCTTCCACACTACACTACACGACACTGGGCGCATTTTGCAGATTTTAGGGCTGGTTTCGACCGGCGAGATGGATTCTGAACGCGGACTCTTTTCCTGCAAGGAGTTCGTCCATGACCAGTTTCGCTCTCGCCGATCTGAAGAAGGTTTTAACCCCGCATGTGCCGCTGGGCAAGTCACGCGTCGAGACGCTCTGCCTGCTCGTGCTGGGCATGATCAGCGCCCGTACGCCAATCTTCGGATCGAAGTTGGCCGTCAAGAAACGATTACGGGCGGGAGTCGTGTAGTGTGATCATCTTCATCAAAATGTCACCAAACAGCCGGAAAACCATACTTGCATCTGTTCAAGTTCGAGCGATATGTGGGCGGTAGAGTTTTAATGAGGGTCCGAGATGACATTCCATGATCGCGGCACAAGCTGGTTTCTGGCCCAGCTGAAGCCGAACTGCGCCAACATCGCGGACAAGAACCTCAAGCGCCAGGGTTTCCAAACCTTTCTGCCGATGGAAGAAGAGACGCGCCAGCGGAACGGTAAGTTCGTCACCGCCATGCGGCCCCTGTTTCCAGGCTACATCTTTGTGGCCTTCGATGTCGCCCGCGGGTTCTGGCGGACAGTCAACTCAACCTACGGCATCACACGGCTGGTGAGCTTCGGGAAAGAACCGACCGCCGTACCGCTGGATCTAGTCTCTCAGCTGATGCTGCGCTGTGACGCGAAGGGCAAATTGCTGCCGCCGAAGCTTCTGAAGCCCGGTGATCATGTGACGCTGACCAAGGGACCCTTTGCCAATTTTGTGGCGGAGGTGGAAAAGATCGCGCCGGATCGACGCGTCTGGGTCCTCATGGAGATCATGGGTGGTCAGACCCGGGTTGCAGTCGGGGCGGATCAGTTGCGGGCTGTTTGAGCAAGTTCGCTGTTGTCGTTGGCTTGTTGCAAATGCTTCTGCTGTCAGCAAAGACGAAGGATGCTACAAAGAGAACATGTTGTTGGCACTACCTTGATTGCCACCGGAGCACATTGACATGTACGCCTGTTGTGCGTACATAGGTGGTCGTAACAGCTCGGCAAGTGGAGCGAAATGATGCTGTCGTTTACAGATGAAACAACTGGGTTTGAAGGCCGTAACTCGGAGCGGATGAATTTCCGGACCAAAGCGCCCATCAAAGCCACCATTCAGCGGGCCGCGGCTCTTTCTGGGGTGGATGACTCGACCTTTACGATGAGCGCTGCGCTACGGGAAGCGGAAAAGGTGATCGAAGCCCATGAACATACGCGACTAGCAGCTGTTGATCA
The DNA here is from genome assembly GCA_947503115.1 of uncultured Marivita sp. Classification (GTDB taxonomy): domain Bacteria; phylum Pseudomonadota; class Alphaproteobacteria; order Rhodobacterales; family Rhodobacteraceae; genus Marivita. Next base: position 4,218 of record CANNCS010000150.1, on the reverse strand, counting down.
CGAAGCTTTTTTCTCTGCTCTCGAGGCAACGCCCGTCATCAATGACGCGCTTATTGATGCGGCCGAACGATATAAGTCTCGCGTTGTATCCAAGTGACGGCAAAGGAAAGACCGGCATCGACCGCCGAAGTAACGGAAGAAAAGTCACCTGTACCTTTTTCAATCGAACTGTTCGATCCAAACCGGCACGATAGGAATTCTTTTTCATGCGGCGTGGATCAAGTTGACAACTTTTTCAAGAAGACTGCCAATAAGCTAATGAAGGCTGGGAACACCGCCGTGTACGTCATGCTTGGGGAACAGGGAGACGTAGCTGGCTTCTACGCAATGAATGCTCATGCTGTTCACTTCGAAGAATTGCCCTCGAAGTACAAGCGGACTGCACCCAGTCATGGCTCGATACCCGCAGTATACATCTCCATGATCGGAAGAGATGAAAAATATCGGGGTCAGAAAGTTGGAGAGGATTTGCTTGTAGACGCCTTCTGTCGCGCCTCACGTGCATCCCGGACGGGCTACTCCGCCGCTGTTATTATGTTGGACGTATTGGATTGTGGTGACCCCGACAAAGTCCGGAACCGCCTCGCGATCTATGAAGGATTGAAATTTGTGAGCCTGCCTTCTGATCCATTACGCATGTTTATGCCGATGAAAGTTGCAGATGAACTTAGATCAAGGGTCGAGAGCTGAGCGCCTCCTAAAGACCACTGGGTGCGTTTCAGCCCCACGAACGTTCGCTGCCAGACCCGCTCGAACCAGGTGTCTTGCGAATTCTATGTAGATTAAATGATTACAATGGCTTAGGGGCTAGAGAGGGTTCGACGCCAGATCCATCCCCTCCGCCACTTGCACTTGCCGAAACTGAAGATGGGCCCTCGCGGGGCCCTTTTTTCTTTTGGTTTCAAAGGGGTTTAGGTGCGGCGACCGCCCTTCGGAGACTGCCAAAACGGGCTAAATCAGTCTCTGAACCCCATTTGTCTCTAATCGACCGCCCTAGGCCTCCAAAAGGACGCTTTAAAAATAGTATTAAATTACAACAGCTTGGCGATTTCGGGCGAGCGTCCTTTTCGAGAGTTCAACCGATGGCACAATGCGTTGCGAATCCGTAGGACGGACACAGGGCGGTCGATTTGGGCGGGAAGCGGCCGTTCATAGTTTCACCGTTTGACCAATTCATGAATGAGTGACCCGCAGCATGCAAAAGCGTGCGCCAACTATCGTCTTCCTCCCGAAGCGATGGCCCGCGCCCCTTCATATGCAGCAGCTCGGATTTCGGCGGTCTCGAAACCAGAGTAGCCAATCACCAGCCCCTGTTGTGAGGGGGCCTTGATGAACATCTGGGAAATGCGGCGGCTTGCAAGCCCGCCGGATTGCGCGAGGCGTTGCAGCTCGGCATCCGATGCGCCGTCGCGGGCATGGGCGATCAGATGGAGCCCCTGATCGGGGATTGTCACATCGAGCGGTGCTGCCGACAGACCCTCGACCAGCGCGTCGCGCGCCATCCGACAGCGCTTGCGCGCGCGGCGCAGGTGCGCGGCGTAGTGGCCTTCGGCAAGGAAGCGGGCCAGCACGGTTTCGATCAGCGGGTTGGGATAGCGGTCGGTCAGGTCGCGCAGCCTGTGGACCGTTTCGACAACCGCCGCCGGCAAGACCGCGTAGCCCAGCCGCAGGCCCGGCGCCAGCGCCTTGGAAAAGGTGCCGAGATAGATGACGCGCCCCGCCCGGTCGATGCCGTGCAGCGCGGCGAGCGGGGGGCCCGTGAAGCGGAATTCGCTGTCGTAATCATCCTCGATGATCCATGCGCCAGCCCCTTGCGCCCAGTCCAGCAGCTCCAGACGGCGCGGCATCGAAAGTGTCGTGCCGAGCGGGTATTGGTGGGAGGGTGTGAGGTAAACCGCTTCGGCCCGGGGCGCGGCGGCGATCCCTGCTGCGGGGTCAAGGCCATCTTGATCCACCGGCACGGGGATGATCGTCAGGTAAAGGCTGCGAAACAGGTTCAGGGCTTGCGGATAGCAGGGGTCCTCGACCCAGATCCGGCTGTCGCGCGGCAGAAGGGCGCGGGCGATCAGCGACAGGGCCGATTGCGTGCCCGATGTGATCATCACCTGATCGACTTCCGCCCGGATGCCGCGTGTGGCCCGCAGGTACCCCACGATTTCGCGGCGCAATTGCAGGTCGCCAAAGGGATCGCCGTAATGCAGGAACCCCGGCGGGGGTCGCATCAGCGCCTCGCGAAACAGGCCCCGCAGATCGCGCAGCGTCTTGTCGTCAACCGTGCCGCTGCCCAGCTTGCCGGGCATCGGGGGGGCCGGGCCCGTCATTGCCTCGGTCCTCGGGGCGGTCTTCTGCGCCAAATGTTCGGGCACCTGCGCCGCCACATAGGTTCCTGCGCCAAGCCGCGCCTCGACAAAGCCATCGGCCGCCAGTTGCTCATAGGCCGCGACCACGGCGCCGCGCGCGAGCTTCAGCCGCCGCGCCAGTTCACGGCTGGGCGGCAGCTTCTGCCCGGGCAACAGGACACGGGCCTCAATGAGCCGCCGCAACTCGGCCTGCAACGCCTCGCGGCGCGGGCCACCGGCGGGCAGAACCGGGATCAGAGCGGACCAGTCGGGCAAATTGGTCTGATGTTTTTGCAAATCAGTGGACCTTCTTTGGTCCAATCTTGCCTGATACCCAGACGGCAGCAAGAGGAGATATTGCATGACCGACGCCGACAACCCCGAATCCAAAGCCGCCGTCCTGATCCGCCCCCTGGAGGCGCGGGACGAGGCGCATTGGCGGCATCCATGTCTGCGAATTGGTTCTCCATCCCCAGTTTTGCCTGTGCCTTGATCTGAATTAGAAGACGCTTTCGTGTCTCGATCAGCTGCCCGCGCTTTGATGTCAACGCTCTGAGAAAGCGCAATTTTTCATGAGGTAAGCTGCGTCCTGCATCTGGCCTGAACGCCATGAAGCGTGCGATCAGTTCCGCATCAATCCGATCCGTCTTGGCCCGTGTGCCCCGACTGGCGGCAAATGCTTTGATCTGGGCAGGCGGCAGTTGCCGCGTCTCGATCCCGGCCGTATCAAGGTTGGACCACAAGCGCCATTCCTGCCCGCCAGTAGCCTCAAAGCACACGAGGGCATGACGCTCTTCCGCCAAAGCTGCTACCCGCATATGCCCGTCGTAATTGTTGGGAAAACGCAGCTTCGCGCCATCTGGCAGGCAATGAATGTCCAGCCAATCACGTGAGACGTCTATGCCGACGATTTGATCCTGTGATATCTTGCTCATGCTCTCTTCCTTCTGATCCGTGGTCCAAAGCGGCCACATTCAACTGTTCGAGACGATGAAGAGAGGTGGTGCCGACAGGCTAGTGAACGTGGTCGTGCCACAAGGGTCAGACGTCGCGCACCACCCCGTCAGCGACCTCGGCCAAGGTCGCTGACGGGCCAAGAATAGCAAAGTGGAGATACAGAAGGGTCTGGGTGAAAACAGCCGTCAAGTCTTTGTAAGACGATCCAGCCCCCGACCGGAATCCTTCCCAGATCATGGGCCCCTTATGTCCCGTGAAACGCAAATTCAATGACTTATGCAATAACCTCATAGAATGCACATTCTAAGAGGTTCTCAGCTGTGCAGCGCGGCAGATAGCGAACCGTGCTGCAGCTATTGCTTACAGCTTGCTGTGCGCGCCGTCACAGAGCGGTTGCTTGCCACTTTGCTTGCAGCCGCAGAAGAACAGCCGCTTGCTGACATCAGCTGTGTACTTGACGGGCGCGATGCCCGTGTCCTTGTGACTGCCATCGCAGAAGGGTTGCTTGCTGCTCTTGCCACACGCACACCAGAAGTAGGTTTTGCCCTCTTCAACTTCGATGGGGTATGGAGATTTTTGCGCGATTATGGGTGCTGTCATGTTTTCGCCCTCGTTTGCGTAACCGATATCCGACGAGGTAGAGTAGGCTCCGCTGTCTACAACGCTCTCCTCCCAAATCACGGAGACAGCGGAGCTGAACGACGAGAAAACCCTCGTTGCTGCGCGGCAAACTGACACAAGCCGAGAGTATCGCCAAGCAAAATGTAGTGTAGATTACCCTTGAGAGCACAATCCATGTCTCTCAAACGAATAAACGCTGCAAGCAGCAATGCTGCTGTGCAAAAAGGCTGATTTTGTTGAAAAACTCTTACTTGATTGGCGGTCGATCGGCTGATTCAATTCTCTCAACGAATGGGAGGAT
>CANNCS010000149.1 GCA_947503115.1 uncultured Marivita sp. | reverse complement strand
CCTACCGGACGTCATCACGTCAATCGGAACCAGAGATTGGGCGAAAGTGGGTCAATGATCGCAGCCCTTGGTATAATCACCGGGTTCGACAGGCATCACGAGGTCAAGCGGGCTGCCGTCGCGGGTGTAAACCCAGTTTTCCCATTGAGCTGCGCCGTTCGCATCTGCGCGCCCGATGCCGATATAATCCTCGGCATAATTCGGGCCGGTCCAAGCCACCTTAATGCTGGAGCCTACAGACGCTTCGGTCGGAGCGGTGATGCTGGCACTGACCGCTGTTAAGGTGATCGGAACCGAGGCCAAGGGCGTGCGGTCCTGACGTTGGAAATAGGTGATCAGATAGTCACCGGGTTCGGCAGGCATCTCAAGATCAAGAGGGCTGCCGTCGCGAGTATAGGCCCAGTTTTGCCATTGCGCGGCACCTTTGGCGTCTGCGCGCCCAATGCCGACATAATCTTCATCATAGTTGGGGCCGGTCCAACCAATTTCGATGGTTGATCCAGCAACAGCCTCTACTGGCGCGATGATATCGGCTGTGACATCGGTTGCTGTAAAGGCAATCGTCGCGAGCGCTGTACGCTCCTGCCGCATGAAGTAGGTTATGGTGTAGTCGCCGGGCTCTGATGGGATGGTAAGCGTGACCGGCGATCCGTCACGGACATAGGCCCATTTTTGCCATTGGTTTGCTCCGTCGGAGCCGGCTTTGCCGATGCCGATATAGTCTTCGTCATAGTTGGGCCCGGTCCAGTTGACTTTGATTTTGGAACCGGCAGGGGCGCTGTCTATGGTTTGAAGTGTCGCCATTGCCGGTGTGACCATGATCTCGGTTTGACCCAGAGGTTCGCGCCCGTCCCGCTTGAAATAGGTAATGACATGCGGTCCCGGTGTGGGTGGAACCAACAGGTCAACCGGGTTGCCCGAAGAAGTATGGCTCCAGTTGCGCCACAAGTTCGCGCCTTCGGCATCGGCTGCGCCTATCCCGATGTAGTCTTCCGCTTCGTTCGGACCGTCCCACCCCACTTGGATCAAGCTGCCCGCGACTGCTTCGGCAGGGGCAAGGACGCGCGCCGTTTCTTGCGGTTCGGGAAATGCGATCTGTACAGCTGCGGTTTCGCCGATGGCCACGAATTGCCGAGTCATCTCAGTTTCAAGCGTAACACTATAGGCGGTCGCTGTGTATGACCCTTCTGGCAATTGCAGGTCGAGCGGGTTGCCCTCGGCATCGCTTAGAACAGTGTCGGTGTTGCTGGCCAGCCTCCAAAGAACCGGGCCAGTTATCAAGGCTTCGCCGCCTTCGATCACCGCCGTCAACGCCGTTTGCACCAACACCGGTTCGGGCTTGGGTTTTGGTTCGGGCGCTGCCGCGACCTGTGTCAGGGCTGCCGTCAACTGGTCCGCCGTATCAGCGGTCAGGAACTGACCGCCGGTTTCGTCTGCGATGCACTGCATCTGGGCCAGCGCTTCGGAATCGGAACCGACATCAAAGCCGATCACATGTGCTGTGAAATCAATGCCTGCCTCCTCTAGCAGGCGTGCGGCGGCACAAGGGTCGGGATTGCATGTTTCCACACCGTCACTCACCAGAATCACAGTCGCTTTCTCTTCGGTGTAGCGCAGTGCCTGCGCGGCGGCGATTACGGCATCAGTCATTGGCGTCTTTCCCAATGGCTTGATGCCGTTCACAGCCGCAGTGATCTGTGAGGCGGTTCCGACGGCCGGGGCGACAACGGTTTCGATGTCGGTGCATTCACCCCTTTCACGGTGCCCGTAAACCGTCAGGCCGAGCCCTTGATCCTCGGGAAAATCCGAAAGCAGATCGCCAACGACGTCCTGCGCTATGGTGATTTTGGCAACACCATCAACCTGCCCCCACATCGACCCTGATGCGTCCATCACAAGCACTGTGTTGGGCTGGGTTTGGGCTGACGCTACCGTCGCAAACATCGTCAGAGAAAGGGCAAACAATCGTTGCATCTGGGTATCCTAAAATTCAGTGATTCAATGCCCTCAGACAAGCACGTTCGCAGGGCTCTGCACAGACGTTGCTTGATCGTAGAGGCGCTTTTTTCGTTTGGCTGACAGATGGTGTATGCTAATCGATTGAGCAGGATCGTCAGAACTGCGTAGGAATTGTGCGCTGAATGGCTGCTGGTTCATACAAACGGCGCTTCATGTTCCGTTTTCCAAGGTGATGGAACAGGTTTGCGTGAACAAAAAAACGGGGAGATACCTGATGTTAAAACAAACGCTGGCGGCGTTCGCCACAACACTGAGCTTTGCAAGTGCTGCCCTTGCACAGGCGGACTTTCCATTTGCGCTCGATTGGAAATTCGAAGGTCCAGCTGCGCCGTATTTCGCGGCGATCGACAACGGCCACTTCGAATCCGCAGGTCTCAAAGTCGAGATCTCGGCAGGGCAGGGGTCTCTTGATGCGATCCCGAAAGTGGCGACCGGCGCATTTCCCGTTGGTTTTGCCGACATCAACTCGTTGATCAAATTCCTGGACCAAAACCCCGGCGCGCCTGTGACAGCCGTGATGATGGTTTATGACAAGCCACCTTTTGCGATTATCGGACGAAAGTCTCTTGGTGTTGAGGCGCCGAAAGATTTGGAAGGTAAGGTGCTTGGCGCGCCGCCGCCCGATGGAGCATGGGCGCAATTTCCGGCCTTTGCCATTGCCAACGATCTGAATGTTGACGCGATTACGGTCGAACCGGTTGGTTTCCCGACCCGCGAGCCGATGCTGGCCGAAGGTAATGTGGCTGCCGTGACAGGATTTTCGTTCTCATCCTACCTGAACCTCGTGCGTCTCGGTGTGCCGGAAGAAGATATCTCGACCATTCTTATGGCGGACCACGGGCTTGCTCTTTACGGCAACGCGATCATCGCGAACACGAACTTTGCCGCAGACAATCCCGATTTGATCAAGGGCTTTCTTGGTGCCGTTGCTGCAGGTTGGAAGGATGCGATTGCCGACCCTGACACAGCCATCGCAAGCCTGATCGAACGCAACCCTGCTGCGGATGCAGCGCTTGAAAAGCGCCGTCTGGAACTGGCCATCGACGCGAACGTCGCCACGGATTTTGCGATGGAAAACGGCATGGGCGGCATTGATGATGCGCGTATGGCGAAGGCCATCGAGCAGCTTGCACAGACATATGAGTTCCAGAATGAACCGAATGCGAGTGTCTATTTCACCGATGCATATCTGCCTGACGCCAGCGCGCGTATGCTGAAATAAATCTACCATCGGGCCGGTCATGTTCTTTATGATCGGCCCTTGATCTCGGGCGGTGCGTGTGTCTGAAAATCTTATTGAAATTAAGGGCGTGCGACACGCCTACCCAACCAAATCTGGGCCTTTGCCGGTTCTCGACGGTTTGGAGTTGAGCGTTCCGGAAGGTGGATTTGCGGCGGTTGTCGGTCCATCAGGGTGCGGGAAATCCACATTGACCAGATTGATCGCCGGTCTGATGAAGCCGGACCAAGGCGAAGTTTGGCTGCATGGCGAATTGGTCAAAGGGCCAAAGTCGACAGTCGGCATGGCCTTTCAGAATCCTGTTCTTCTGGAGTGGCGCACAATCCTGCAAAACGTGATGCTGCCGTTGGAAATTGTGCCAACCAAGCTTAGCAAACGTGAACAGGAAGATAGGGCGCGCAAGCTTTTGGCGCTGGTCGGCCTTGAAGGGTTTGAGGAAAAACGCCCCAGCGAATTGTCTGGCGGGATGCGTCAACGCGCGTCGCTGTGCCGGTCGATTGTTCACAAGCCCGACGTTCTGATTTTGGACGAACCGTTCGGTGCGCTGGACGCGTTCACTCGCGAAGACCTTTGGCAAACAATGCACAAGGTAAAAGCCGAAGAACCGTTCACCGGCGTTCTCATCACGCATGACCTGCGCGAGTCGATCTTTCTGGCCGATCAGGTGGTGGTTCTGTCCGGACGTCCTGCAAAGACTCAATATGTGATGGACGTCCACCTGACCGGCGACCGTGACATCGAACACCTCTATACGCCCGAATCTGCCGAGGCCTTGAATATCTTGCGCCATCAGATCCAGATCGCGCAGGGCCGCACCGATGCTGAGGAGACTGCAACATGACTCTTCGTCAGATCCTTGTTCCGCTCTCTGCGATCGTGCTTTTCGGCGTGTTTTGGGAATTTCTCGTGTGGGTCAATGGCTGGCCGAATTATGTGATGGCTTCACCTTCCGACCTGCCCCCGGCCTATGCCCGATATTGGGAACTGTTCTTTGTAATGGGATGGCAAACACTTTGGCGGACGGTTGTCGGCCTCCTTTTGGCCATCGTCTTCGGCGTGTTTCTTGGAATGGTCATGGGGTTTTCGAGAACGATGCGCGACGCGCTCTATCCATTGCTGGTGGGGTTCAATGCGATCCCCAAGGCGACCGTGGTGCCGATCGTGGCGTTGCTGTTTGTGGGGGATCACAACTTCAACACGATCTTGATCGCTTTCATGATCTCGTTCTTTCCGATCGCGGTTTCAGTCTCTATCGGCCTTAGTACTCTGGAGCCGGAGTACCGTGATATTCTTGCGTCTTTGGGGGCTTCCAAGACAACGATTTTCTGGAAGATCGCTTTGCCGAAGACGCTTCCCGAGTTCTTTGGCGCGCTCAAAGTGGCTGTGACACTGGCCTTCATTGGCACCAACCTGATGGAAATCGTGTCGCCTCACGGCCGCGGCTTGGGAGCGTTGTTCGATTCCGGCAAAACCAATTCGGATTATCCGCTCATGTTCGCCGTGTTGATCGCCTTGGCGCTTATGGGCATTGTTCTCTACTATGTGGTTGTCGCGTTAGAAAAGATCTTTGCGGGGTGGGCGGAACGCTCGCCGAGCTATTGATCCGATCGCCGTCTGACTCTCAAATCCTTCCGCTTTTTGCACCCAAGCGTGTTGACTCACGCTTGGGTGATGCCTAATTATCCGCCGTTAGCACTCGACCCTATAGAGTGACAACAGTCCTTCGGAGAGCGAGGGACTATTAGTGGAAACCTTTGAGCAAGGAGACTCGAAGATGGCATTCAAACCGCTTCATGACCGCGTGCTGGTCCGTCGCACAGAAAGTGACGAAAAAACTGCTGGTGGCCTGATCATCCCAGATAGCGCCAAAGAAAAGCCGGCAGAAGGCGTGGTTGTTGCGTGTGGCGATGGCGCGCGCAAAGACAGTGGCGAGCTGATCGAGATGGCTGTTGCAGCCGGCGACAAGGTCCTCTTCGGCAAATGGTCGGGCACAGAAGTGACGGTCGATGGCGAAGAACTCCTCATCATGAAGGAGTCGGACATCCTCGGCATCATTACAGACGACGCAGCAGCGAAAGCTGCCTGAACGCCTGTCTGATCGCAAAGAAGAACCTCTGACTAATTAGTGGAGACTACAAGATGTCTGCAAAAGACGTAAAATTCGATACAGACGCCCGCAACCGTATGCTCAAGGGTGTTAACATCCTTGCCGACGCGGTGAAGGTGACTCTGGGTCCGAAAGGCCGCAACGTGGTTCTGGACAAGTCGTTCGGCGCACCACGCATCACAAAAGACGGTGTCTCTGTTGCCAAAGAGATCGAACTTGAGGACAAGTTCGAGAACATGGGCGCGCAGATGGTAAAGGAAGTTGCTTCCCGTACCAACGACGAAGCCGGTGACGGCACCACCACAGCGACTGTTCTGGCACAAGCCATCGTAAAAGAAGGCCTCAAGTCCGTTGCCGCTGGCATGAACCCGATGGACCTCAAGCGCGGTATTGATCTCGCGACTGCAAAAGTCGTCGACGCGATCAAAGCTGCTGCACGTGACGTGTCCGACAGCGCAGAAGTTGCACAGGTCGGTACGATCTCTGCAAACGGCGAAGCAGAAATCGGCCGTCAGATCGCAGACGCGATGCAGAAAGTCGGCAACGAGGGTGTAATCACCGTCGAAGAAAACAAAGGCCTCGAAACAGAGACCGATGTTGTCGAAGGCATGCAGTTCGATCGTGGCTACCTGAGCCCCTATTTCGTGACCAATGCTGACAAAATGACAGCTGAGCTGGAAGACTGCATTGTCCTCCTGCACGAGAAAAAGCTGTCCTCGCTTCAGCCGATGGTTCCGCTGCTCGAGCAGGTGATCCAGTCGCAGAAGCCGCTGCTGATCATCGCTGAAGACGTTGAAGGCGAAGCGCTTGCGACCCTCGTGGTCAACAAGTTGCGCGGTGGCCTCAAGATCGCAGCTGTGAAGGCACCTGGCTTTGGTGACCGTCGCAAAGCGATGCTGCAGGATATCGCGATCCTGACCGGTGGTCAGGTTATCTCGGAAGATCTCGGCATGAAGCTCGAAAACGTGACCATGGACATGCTTGGTTCCGCCAAGAAGATCCAGATCACCAAAGACGAGACCACCATCGTTGATGGCGCAGGCGAGAAGGCCGAGATCGAAGCGCGCGTCGCTCAGATCCGTAACCAGATCGAAGAAACCACGTCCGACTACGATCGCGAAAAGCTGCAAGAGCGTGTTGCGAAACTCGCTGGTGGTGTGGCTGTCATCCGCGTTGGCGGCATGACCGAAATCGAAGTGAAAGAGCGCAAAGATCGCGTTGATGATGCTCTGAACGCGACACGTGCCGCTGTTCAGGAAGGTATCGTCGTCGGTGGCGGTGTTGCTCTGGTTCAGGCTGGCAAGACCCTCGAAGGCCTCGTAGGCGCTAACAGCGATCAGAACGCGGGCATCGCAATCGTACGCAAAGCGGTTGAAGCGCCGCTGCGGCAGATCGCAGAGAACGCAGGCGTCGACGGATCCGTCGTTGCCGGCAAGATTCGCGAAAGCGACGATGCCAAGTTCGGCTACAACGCTCAGACCGATGAATATGGCGACATGTTCAAGTTCGGTGTGATCGACCCTGCCAAGGTTGTCCGCACCGCGTTGGAAGACGCTGCTTCGATTGCTGGTCTGCTGATCACGACAGAAGCAATGGTTGCCGACAAGCCGCAGAAAGAAGGCGCAGGCGCCGGCGGTGGCATGCCCGACATGGGCGGCATGGGCGGCATGATGTAATCAACAGATGTCCTTTGGGATATCTGGCGATCAAGCCGACACGACTTCGAGCAAAGGCGCCTTCGGGCGCCTTTGTTTTTTTAAGATGGGGTCGACACTTAACTAACTATTTACCAGTGCCTAAGATTCTTCGTACGAAGAATCTTGGCCGGCGACGACAGACGTCCGACAAACATTCAGATGAATGTCTGGCAACTGACGTTGCAAAGCGGTAGCCAATCGTATGCGCCTATTTTTCCTGACCATCCTTACGCTGATTGCCTTTGCATCTAACTCGATTCTGAACCGCGTTGCCCTTGCGTCTGGCGATATTGACGCTGTAGCCTTTGGGGTTGTCCGATTGTGTGCTGGTGCGGTTATGCTGGCGATTTTGGTGATGCTTCGGGATCGGCGGCTCGCGTTAGGTGGAACCGGCCGCATGGTGGGTGTGCTGTCGCTGCTTGTCTATATCTTCGGATTTTCTTTGGCCTATGTCAGTCTCGATGCGGGTTTGGGCGCGCTCATTCTGTTCGGGCTCGTGCAGATCACGATGTTCGCAGGTTCGTTTCTCGACGGTGAAAGACCCGCCGCCCGGCGTTGGATTGGCGCTGCTGTCGCGTTTGGAGGGTTGGTCTGGCTTCTGTGGCCGGGTCATTCTGCAGCCCCCAGCCTCTGGCATGCCGGTCTTATGGCCATCGCTGGCGTCGCGTGGGGGATTTATTCGCTTAATGGGCGCGGCACCTCTGACGCCTTGGGGGCCACAGCTGCAAATTTTTGCATTTCCGCAGCAATCGCGGGTGTGGGCGCATTCGTGGCCATCGGTTTTTTCGGCGGTATCCATCTGTCCGAGACCACATTGTTCGGCTTTTGGATGGCAGTCCTTGCGGGGGCAGTGACATCTGGCATCGGCTATTCCATGTGGTACACGGTGCTCCCACAGCTGCGGGGCAGTACCGCTGCGGTCACGCAGCTCACTGTCCCGGTGATCGCGATCGCCGGGGGCGCGGTGCTCTTGTCCGAGTCGGTTACGCCACAATTGATCGTGGCCGCACTACTAGTTTTGGGTGGTGTGCTATTGGCCGTCACGTCGCGGCGCTAGTGCTCCGAGTCTGACACTTCTTACCTGTTTCCGCGGATTTCATCGAGCGCGTCCAGCGCACGGCG
>CANNCS010000148.1 GCA_947503115.1 uncultured Marivita sp. | reverse complement strand
CAATACGCGCCGAACGCTGACATCTCTGTCCTGACCGAAGCCGAAGTGAACACTCTCCTGTCCGTCATCCACTCCGGCGACAGCGAAGGCGAAAAGCGCGCAACTGTTCAGGCATTCCTCAACTAATTCGAACCCTCACACATAAGGACTTAATAAAATGAAAACCCTCATCACTGCCGCAGCCCTCGCGCTCACCGCCTTCTCTGCATCCGCAATGGTCGACACCTCGGCAATCGAACAATACGCGCCGAACGCTGACATCTCTGTCCTGACCGAAGCCGAAGTGAACACTCTCCTGTCCGTCATCCACTCCGGTGACAGCGAAGGCGAAAAGCGCGCGACCGTTCAGGCATTCCTCAACTAATTCGAACCCTCACACACAAGGACTTAATAAAATGAAAACCCTCATCACTGCCGCAGCCCTCGCGCTCACCGCCTTCTCTGCATCCGCAATGGTCGACACCTCGGCAATCGAACAATACGCGCCGAACGCTGACATCTCTGTCCTGACCGAAGCCGAAGTGAACACTCTCCTGTCCGTCATCCACTCCGGTGACAGTGAAAGCGAAAAGCGCGCAACCGTTCAAGCTCTGGTCAAGTGATCCAGACACGGCCCATGACGGCCGCACACCAAATCCCGCGACGGAGCCTCTGACACAAGCCCCCGTCGCGGACGATGAACAGGCCGCCCCAACCGGGCGGCCTTCAATCGTTTTGCGGCGTCAATGCGCGGTTTCACCGGTCAGTTCGACGGTGAAAAACCAATCTTCTTCGGGGTCTTTCATCAAGATCTCATCCGGCACCACCTCGGGACCAGACAGAAACACGTTGGACCCGAAATGTGTGTGCAACCGAGACAGCTTCTCGAGCCGCTCACCCGTCAAATCTGCATAAAAATTCGCGTAATTCTCGGTCGCGCGCAGTTCGTTGATTTTGGCCCTGTGTGCCGCAACTGCACTGTCGTGAGCAGCCCGGATTTCGGGGTCTGACAGCAGCCGCTCCAATTCTTCGCGCATCATCGGAACACGCGATTGGATCGACAGCTCTTCCTCAAAATTGTTGTTCATCCGAAACCAGTAGGCCAACCCCTGATCCCGGTCGACATGGTTCACCCGTCCCCTATCGCGTTTCACAAGGAAACTTTCGGCAGAGCGCACGGCGTAATGGTTCAGTTGCACGAGGTCGTAGCCATAGGTCTCGGTCGTGGACCGCCAGCCATTGCGGAACATCTCGCGCGGCAAAGGTTTACCCGAGCCGTTGACCCAGTTGATGTCTTCCCAAAGCTGCGGATTCAGACCCTTTGGCCGATGTACACCCATCTTCTTGAACAGACCTATATTCTTGAACAGCGTCTTGAAGCCCCAGGCCTGATGCGGCTTGCGTGCAAATTCTGGAGCGCAGCGCAGGAACTGTTCTGTGATCGGTCGATCCTCGAACTCATGCACATCGCAATTACCGAACAAACGCCATGTCATCGCGATCATGTTGGCGTCAGGTACCGCGGCGAACAACGCATCAAGCGTGCCATCACCTACCTTGATGTTCACGTATTCATCGACGTCGATACAGGTCACCCATGCCGCATTCTTGACTGCTGGTTCATCATCCGACGCCTGCAGCGCGGCGTGTTGTGGTTTGAGCCCGCTGTCCCGGAACGGGTTATCCCGGTGCTGAACGATACCTTTGCGTTCGAGCATTTGAAGCATCGTGTCTGTGCCGTCAGAGCAATCATTGGTGTAGACCAGAATGTCATCAAACCCGATGGCCCGGTGGTAGGCCAGCCATTCAAGGATGAACGGACCCTCGTTTTTCATCGTCGTCACGATGGCGCGGCGACCTTTGCCTTTGGGCAGAGCGTCGGCCTCCAGCTCCGGCATTCGAACAGGCTTGTGGCCCCAATACTGTTCCGACATCTCGATAAGCGGCGGATGCTCGATCAACGACGTTTTGGGAACAATCTTTGAGATCGACGGCGTCGGGTGCCGCAGCGCCATGTACCGGTAGAACAGTTGCGTGCGATTTCGGTCCGGCACGACGTTGCCGATACGGATCATCCGCCAGATCGCCGCTTCGGATGCCTTGGACGGTGCAATGCACCAGCGCTGTCTGCCGCCCTTGGCGTCGAACTGAACACAAATGTGATCGGCAAAGCGTGTGGGGTCGTCCTTGCGCACGCGCCAAGGGTAGCAGTGGCGCCCAAACAGCGCGATCACCCCACCTTCGGCCTCGACCGCGCTGTCGAACATGTTGGGCGCACCCAGAGGAATGAGGTCATGCACTTCGATATTGCAGACCGCGCGCGCCGACCCAAGAAAACGCGCGCGCAAGATTTCGTAAAGCGACATGGCTCCCAAAGGCGAGTCCCATGGTGACGGCGGGGGCACCTCCATTCGGTCTTTGCCCGGGGCTTCGGGTACACAATACGGATGCGCCTCAGCGGGGGCATCGGTGCGGCCAAGCGGCTGGTCGCTGCTCAGGATCGTCATCTCACAATCAATCGACAGGCGATCCAGTTCGGCAGCCAGATCAGACGCAAAGGCAGGGTCACTTCCGGGTTTCGCCCGGTCCACGATAACGGCAGCCCGAAGCGATTGAGTCTCCACATGGTGCTTAAGCCAAATCGCGACGGTCTTTGCATTCTCTCCGTTTCGCACAGCGGCAATGCAGTTCAGGCCTTCGAAACGGTCCTGTTCTGACGCCGCGGGTACAATCTCCACCGGTGCGCCGTTTAGCGTCAGCCGAAGACGGCCATCCTTGGCTAAGGGGTAGGTGATGCAGGCCGCGCCACCGACGCTGGTCTGCGCCAACGGTTCCGCGCCACCCGCATGCACGAGGGATGCAAGGTCACTGCCCGACGCAAAGAACAAGGTCGCGCGACGCTCGTCCTCTGGGCCGGTTGCCACGGCGTCCAGCAGGGTGATCTGCCCAAGGTTCAGACCCAGCAAGCGTCGTTCGATCACCTGTCCCATGTCGTCCTTACCTGTGATTCAGCGGCTGGTCTGTCGCGGCTTGGTCACAACGCCGCCTTTAACCCATTGACCAACTCATCCATGTCCGGATCCATCTTCAGCGATGCCGCTTTTCGCGTATGCCAGTCAACGGCGCGGGCGTGCAGCTCTTTCAGCACCGGGTCAGATTTCAGCTCCTTGGCCAGCTTAGTCACTTTGGTTTTGTACCGGTCGATCGAGCTGTCTTTCTCATCGTTGTGGTTGAACCGCTCCCAATACTCCATCCCCAGAACGTGGTGTGAATGGTTGGCACGGCCGCGAGCGCGTTTGACAAGGAAGCTGTCCATCGACCGCAGCGCATAATGGTTCACCTGCGCATGGGTGAAGAGCGGTGGATTGTCGGTGCGTTCACCGTTGATGACATAGTCAATCCCGCCAGGCAGAACACGGCGCGTGTCCGCCACGTGTTCGTCCAGAGATACGGGGGCGTGCAGGCCCATACGCTGAAATTTGTGCTGGTTGGTGTAAAGCGATTTGACGAACTTGCCGGTTTCGGGGCGCAGATCGGCATCCCATTCGTATTCGCCCTTGCGGAACTGCTGGGTCACGGGTTTGTCCACGAAACCTTCAATGCCACCGGCTCCAAACACCCGCCACGGGACCGAGATCACATCGGCGTCGGGGCCAGACCCTTTGACCAGCGCCTGCACCGACCCATCGCCCAGATGGACGTTCAGGTATTCGTCGACATCACAGACAAAAACCCACGTGGCATCCATCACGATGTCATAGCGGCGACTGGCCTGCCGCAAAGCCGAGCGATGAATGCCCGCCCGCCGCACGATTGTGTTGTGCTGGGTGACCAGACCCATCTCTTGCAGACGCAACAGAATCTCAACAGTCGTGTCCGTGCAATCGTTGGTACAGACCAGAATGTGGTCAAACCCCAACGTCTTATAGTGCGCCACCCAATCAATGATGTAGGGGCCTTCGTTCTTCATAGTTGAGACAACCGTATAGGTCTCACCGCTCATTTTATGCCTCGCATTGCGGTTCGTTGGTCGACCGCATTCTTAAATGTTTTGGGAAAAAGTAACGTGTCGCCCGCGGTTCATGCAAGCTGCATGGCAGCAAAGGCACGAATGGCGCAAAAACTGAGTCAGATATCACGCAGGCTACACAAGACACCGATTTGCGCTTAGCATCTTTTGAAACGACAGCGCCCAAGACGAACAAGAGGCGCGTATGAGGACATGCAGATGCCACGCACCCGCGAGGTTGGAACGCTCTGGATCGGGGGGCCGCTCAGTTGGCTTGAACAACTGTGCCTGAAGTCCTTTGTCGACAAGGGCCAGAAGATCACCCTGTTCAGCTATGAGGACATCCCGAATGTCCCCGACGGTGTAATCCGCCGCGATGGGCGTGAAATCATCGATACTGACGACTTCATCAAATACGAACAGAAGAACAGCTATGCGCTGTTTGCAGACTGGTTTCGTCTGCACATGATCCACCAGAACCCCGGCATGATCTGGGTCGATACGGACGTCTATTGCTACCGTCCGATGGACTACGACAGCGATTATGTCTTTGGCTACGAACTGCCCGGCGAACATCGTGTGAACAACGCCGTGCTTGGCCTGCCCGCCGACAGCGATGCGCTGCGCCAGATGCTCGACTTCACCAGCGACCGCTATTCCATCGCGCCGTTTTTGCCGAAGAAGCGGAAAGAAGAGATGCGCAAGAAAGCCGAGAAGGGCAAACCGGTGCACATCACCGAACAGCCTTGGGGCGTGTGGGGGCCGATGATGGTGACCCATTATGTACACGCGCTGGGTCTGGAAGAGCACGTGCAACCTCTTAATGCCTTCTATCCGATCACCTTCCGCGAACGGTTCAAATTCATGCGCCGCGCCGAACTGGCGGAAGGGCTGATCACCAACCAGACCACCGCTTTGCATCTTTGGGCATCGAACAAGCGGCAGTTGGGCAACCTTCACGACGGATTGCCACCCAAAGGATCGTACCTAGAAAAACTGGTGCAGGCGCATGGCATCACCCCTGCGCTGGCCCCGATCAAGGGGCGTGGCAACACCACCTTTGATGGCGCCCTGATCGACGAGCTTGATCTGGACGAAGTGAACAGTGTGGCCGATCTTGTCGGGACCGCGCGCAGTTTCGTGCTGGCACTGCACCACAAGTTCGATTGCGACATTCAGCTTGTGAACACCAATCGGCGGGCGAAATTCAAAGACGAAGACATGCCTTGGCTGTCCGAGTACATCACTTTTCTAACCGACAACGAAGTCGATCCTGATCGGATCAAGGTGATCCGCGCGGAAAAAGACCTCCGCGCAGTGGATGTTTTGTGCAATTTGCAGGGCTTTGGCGATCAATGGAAAACTCAGTTTCTGGAACCGTTCCTGCAACGCTGCATCCATTCCGACACGCGAGTGTTCATGGATGTGCGTCGCGGTTCCGGGGCGTTCCCGTTCCTCAAGTCCTATGGCAGCAACACCGCGCTGTCGACGCGCGAGGATGAGGACAAACAGATTACCCGCATCCGGGTCACACCGAACCCACCCGAGCCCATCGTCGATGAAAGCTGGGACGCCATCGCGCTCAAGCTAGCTGGCATGAAAGGGTGGTATCGTGCGGGTACGAACGGCCACAGCTTTGTCTACATCCCGCGCGACTCTGACACGCTGGTCGTGTCCTTTGACAACCTTGATATCGCAATGACCAAGCGCGAGGATCGTCGCCCGTGGGGCTACAGTTTCATCAAGGACCAAGGCTGGTCAATGATGGGTGTACTTGCAGGAGGCTGGACATGGTACCGCGAGCAATGGGTCTATGACCAGTTCGATGAGTTGAAGGAAAGCGGGTTCTTCAAACAGTTCAAGCGCGTCGTGTTCTATGGCGCCTCGATGGGCGGATACGCCGCCTGCGCCTTTTCGCCTGCAGCGCCCGGATGCGATGTTGTCGCGATCTCTCCGCAATCGACCGTCGATAAATCCGTCGTGCCTTGGGAGAGTCGCTACAAGGCGGTGTGGGACCGCGACTTTACCGGAAAATACGGCGACGCGTCAGAGGTCAGCAAAGCCGCCAACCGCGTGTCGATCCTGTATGATCCCTACGAACCGCTCGACGCGCAGCACGCCGCGCGCTTTACCGGGGACAACGTGCAACACCTGCGCGCACCGCTCTTGGGGCACCGTCTTGGCAGCTCGCTGAATCAGATGGGCATCCTCAGCCCAATTATCCTCGGCGCTCTGAATGGAACGTTAAGCAACGACGCTTATTACAAACTGCTTCGCGAACGCCGCAGCTTTCCCCGCTACCAGCGGGAATTGTTCAACCGCGCGGTGGAAAAAGGGCACACCGCGTTGGCGAAATCGCTTGGCGAACACATTCTCAAACAGAACCCCAACCGGACTGTCCGCATGGGAATGAAGGAATTGGCGGATTAAAGGATCACTCTGCCCGTTCGGCTGCAGTCTGCATCCACACCCAACTTGTGCGGCACATATCGAACAGATCGAATTCCGCCTCGAACCCCAGAACCGTCTTGGCAAGGCTGGGGTCCGCATAGCTTGATGCGGCATCGCCATCACGCCGGGGGGCTATCTTGTACGGGATGTCACGATTGCTCGCGCGGGCATAGGTCGCGATCAGTTCAAACACCGAATACCCCCGCCCAGTGCCAAGGTTCACCACATGCCCCTGCCCGTCACGTTCTAGCGCACTGAGCGAGTTAACGTGGCCCTTGGCCAGATCGACAACATGAATGTAGTCACGCACGCCAGTGCCATCCGGCGTTGGATAATCGTCACCGAACACCGAGAGAACGGGCAATTGCCCTGCCGCCACCTTGGCAACATAGGGCATAAGGTTGTCCGGAATTCCGGATGGATCTTCCCCGATGATCCCCGATGGATGCGCACCGACCGGATTGAAGTACCGCAACACACCGACAGACCAGCGCGGGTCTGACGCGATTGTCTGTTCGATGATTTGTTCGCAGACCAGCTTTGAGTGCCCATATGGGTTTCCATAGCCAAGCGAAGCGGTTTCCGGTGTCGGCACGTCTGCCGCGTTGCCATAGACTGTGGCCGACGAAGAAAACACCAACCGGCGCACGTCAGCTTGATCCATGGACTGCATCAGGTTGACCAGGCCAACGACATTGTTCTGCATGTAAACCAAAGGTTTTTTAACGCTTTCGGCTACGGATTTGAACGCCGCGAAATGGATCACCGCATCGATCTTGTTGTCTGCAAAGACACGATCCAGCGAAGCGCGGTCCAATATGTCCGCCTCGACGACCGCCGCGCTCTGGCCAGTGATTTCTGCAAGACGCGTCGGGACGTCACGCGCGGCATTGCTAAAATTGTCGAGGATCAGAACATCATATCCGGCTTCAATCAAAGCGACATAGGTATGCGAACCGATATAGCCGGCCCCACCCGTCAAAAGAACGCGCTGTTTCACTAATTACTCTCCTGCCAAATCACACAGCGCTGTGGCTCTGCTTGGGTCGTTTGTTGCGACCTAGAAGCGGGATATCTATTCACCCATGACTTGGTCGAATTCAAATTTTATTTGCTTACGTCTCTTTTTCGCCTTTTGATTATCTGGATGCCCCAGTTTGGTCAAACTGCTCAGTTAAAGGCATAGCAATTCAGCCGTTGTCTAGCTGAGTAACGAACGTGATGGCCCATGACCCTGACTTGGACTTTAACTATCTGCACCTACAATCGACCACATTTTTTGGTCGAAACCCTTAAGTATGCGCTCCAGCAAACCCGTCCGCCAGCCGAAGTGGTTGTCGTCGATGCCTCGGACGATTGGGCCGACAATCGCGCGCGGATGGAGGCCGAATTCAAAACCGAGTGGAAGACAGTTGCATTGACTTATGTCCCGGCAGAGGTGCGATCTCTGACGTTCCAACGCAATCAAGCTCTTGGGTTGGCGACATCGGATATCGTGTTTTCACTGGATGATGACATCTATCTTTACCCTGACGCCGCAGAAATCGTGCTGGACGTTTACGAGGCGGATACAGATTGCGAAGTCGCAATGGTCACGGGAAAATTCACGTCAGGCCCATACAATCCACACGCTACAACGCACCACCCAGACGCCCTTTCAGAAGAGCCGCAATCCAAGATCAAGGAATGGGTCGAGAACCAACTGACCCTCGACAATCACTTCGTGCCGTATGCAGAACCCGTTGAAATGAGCCCTGTGCCAACTTCGATTGCTCATCTTAACGTTTATCCCAGCGGCCTCATCAATGGTGGACGCACCACGTTCCGACGCAAATACGCGGAAGAGTCAGGCTGGACAGAATTGCTGCGATACTACGCAACCCACGAAGACAGCGATTTTTCCTACCGCATGTCGCAGTTTGGCCGCTTGATTGTGGCCCCGGACCACACTACGCGACTCTGATCCTCAATTGCTTCTTGATGGCTAATTTCCTACCGAAGAATGGTATGCCCTCAATTG
>CANNCS010000147.1 GCA_947503115.1 uncultured Marivita sp. | reverse complement strand
ATGGAATCAGAGCGCGGGCGAGCTGGGAACCTCAGAAATCCCTAATGAGTCAGAAGCCAGCCCCTTTGGTATTACGCAGACGTCTTTCACATGTTTGGAGTAAGGGAAGCCTGGGTTTCGTATCTGAACTCGCCATCCTTGGCTAGTTTCGCCGTGGGACTGATGTCTGGCTTGCTGATCGCAGTGTCGCGTGAAGAAGGTAGCAGGGCGCAAAGTATCTAGGGCGATTGGGTTGAACATATTGCGGGCTTCAGTAAGTCTCGGTCAAGGATGTCGCTAAGGCCGACAAAATATTATGAGAGGCACGATTGCGGGACAGGCCTCTAGAGGGACGATCAATGGAACTTGTTGTAATTCTTGGCATTCACCGGTCGGGTACGTCACTTCTCGCAGGGGGTGTAGAAGCTCTAGGCTTCGATCTGCGGCTAGAGAATGATGAGAGTGATAAGCATAATCCCACAGGCTACAAAGAACAGGCTGAAATCAGGACATTCAACGACCGCCTTCTCAGCCATCTTGAAACATCTTGGGATGATTGGAGTTTTCGGTCGGGGCTAATCAATTGGGATACGCCCGATATGTATTATTGGGTTCTAGAAGCTTTAGAAATTCTTGCCCGTGTCTTTGCGGGTGGGCACAAATGTGCGTTAAAGGACCCAAGAATTACAACACTTTTTCCATTTTGGCAGCGTGTCCTTTCTAAGACAACTTGGAAAGTGCGCTTTCTTCTAGTGTTACGAAACCCTGAAGAAGTAGCAATAAGTCAAGTCACACGTGCTACGGGCGATCCTGATCGTAATCAACTCATTCGCGAAGCTGACCCCATGCTGGCATTATGGGCAGTAACAATGCACGAACTTCTCAAGAGTCCACCAGAGCAAGGATTTCTTGCCGTTGACTTTAACCTACTCCAAAGTAAGCCAGATACTGAGTTAAAAGCGGTCGCCGATTATCTTGATTTGCGAGGCGCCGAAGGTGCCATCCAGACTTTCCGAAAAACTCATGTCAAGCCGGAATTATATCGCTCCCGTGTCAGCGTTCTACCCGCAAAGAGTGGTTGGGGTTCTGCAGCCTTGGAACTCTGGAGCGCAATCGGTGATGGTGGAACAAGGATATTTGATCCAGCTTTGTGCGAGCAGGTGCTAGAAAGTGCGACACAGATCAACGCGCTCTTACCTAGCCTCGAGGCTACTCGTACGTCTATTCAGTCACATTGTAAAGTCGCCGCCGAAGCACATCAAATAAATGACGCATTGGGAAAAATAAATGCTGGTCTCTTTTTAGAGGCAGAACATGAACTTCTTAAAGTATACAGAAGTAATGAGAAAAACCTCGAGTGTCTATACTTGCTTGCGGAAAGCAATCTCCGCATGTACAGAACAGAGAAGGCAGAAAGATATGCCGATGCAGCGCTTGAGATTGACCCAAACTTCATCAAGGTCCTTGCGATCAAAATCGAACTGAGTGTTAGAAATAATGACCTTGAAGCCGCTGTTGGTCTACTTAAGAAGTATCCTTCGTTTGGCGAAACGCGCGATATGTACAGACTTTTACGGTGCCGCATCAGTCTTGCAGAGGGAGATTTCGAAAATGCTCTTTTTGAACTTTCGGATCTAATCGAAAGAAATCCTAAGGCAGCAAATGAGCGGGAGCTTTTTGTGATTGGTGCCAGATCAGTCCTAGATCGCAAAGGGGAAGAACGGGCCGACAATTTCATTGACTCCCTTGGATTGCTATTGCCACCAACGCCGAAACTTAAGGATACCTCTTGGCACGATCCAAAATCGGGTTCTATAGATATTATAATACCAGTTTATAATGCTTTGGCGGACCTACAACAATGCCTGAAATCAATTGATCGTTGTTCGGAAAAATCACTTAACCAAATCATAATTGTGGATGACGCTTCGGACGAGGAAACAGCGTGCTGGCTTGACCTATATGCTCACAGTCATTCAAACGTTCTGCTCATCCGAAATCAGGACAATCAGGGTTTCACAAAAAGTTGTGTCCGCGGTATTGGTGCAAGTAAAGCGCCATTTTTCGTTCTTCTGAACAGCGACACAATCGTGTCGCCTGGTTGGATGAGCGGCCTTTGGCGTGGCTTAGATGTAGATGATCGGCACTCAATGGTTGGACCCTTGTCGAACCACGCTTATTTCCAGTCTTTGAAATTCCCTGTTGATTTATCAGTTTTTGACGAGCGGACGCAGATATCGGCTGTTCACGCTGCTGCTTCCATTATTGGGGCGTTTGGCCCACCGGAGTATTGCAAGGTTCCGTTTGTGTCTGGCTTTTGTGCAATGATCCGGCGATCAGCATACGAAGCTGTCAACGGTTTTGACACAGCCGCTTATCCACAAGGCTATTGGGAGATCCAGGATCTGGCACTCCGAATGATCGATAGTGGAACCTACCCATGTCTGGCTGACAATGTTTTCGTGTACCACAAGCAATCAGCGAGCACTGCAGATAAACGAAAGAACCAACTTTTGGCTCAGGGATTTATGAAAACTTGTGAATCCTTCGGAGCAATACGCGTTCTATTTGCCGAGGAGATGTGCCGGAACTTGCCCATCAGGAAAGCTCAGCACATGAACTTGTTTGACAGTTTCCCTATGAACATCTGTGCGCCTCATGTACAAACCAAAGGACATTTCGGCAGTGCGACAATTGCTGTACCTAGCCAGCTTTTCCAAGAACATAAGGCATTCGTCGGCCAAGGCCCCAATTTTGAAACGCTTGCACCAGTGGAACATGAAAATCTGCCAAAACGAGCAAAGGTTTTGGCCTATTATCTGCCGCAATTTCACCAAGTCGCAGTCAATGATGCGGCATGGGGCGTAGGCTTTACTGAGTGGAGACAATTGGCGCGCGGTATTCCACGATTTGCAGGTCACCAACAGCCGCGCATCCCCCGCGATCAAGGCTTTTATAATTTAGCTGACTCGGAAGTTATGCGAAATCAAATTGCAATGGCACGTAGTGCGGGGCTCTCTGGTTTCTGTTTTTATCATTATTCATTCGATGGACAGCGCGTGCTTGAAACACCCGTCGAGCAACTTCTGAATGATCCAACGCTGGATTTTCCGTTTTGCCTGATTTGGGCGAACGAAAACTGGACTCGCACTTGGGACGGCTCAAATCAAGATATAATCTTGCGTCAGACTTATGACGATTTTTACGATCAGACGATGATCGATGACTTCGCAAGACACATGATCGATCCCCGCTATATTCGGCTCAACGGTCGTCCGTTATTGATCATATATCGCCCTGGCCATATTCCAAATATTCGAAGAAAGATGGATCGCTGGCGTGAACTGTTTCGACAACAGTATGGATTAGAGCCACTGCTGTTTATGAGCCAGACGTTCTTCGATTCTGACCCGCGTAACTTTGGTCTTGATGGTGCGGTTGAATTTCCTCCGCACAAGCTCAACGAAAACCTCCGTCTAATAAACGACCAGCTTCAACTCTATGATAAGGATTTCCAAGGACATGTGTTTGCTTACGAAGATGTCGTCCAAGCATCTTTGAGCGAAGGACCGCAGTCGTTTCCACTTGTCAAGTGTGCTGTCCCTTCTTGGGATAACGAACCGAGGCGGCCGGGACGAGGGATGGTCATCCATGGATCAACTCCGATGAAATTCGAGACCTGGATGGAGGTGCTGGTTCAGCGTGCGCAAGACAATCCAGTATATGGTGAAGCTCTGGTTTGTGTGAACGCTTGGAATGAATGGGCTGAAGGTGCTTATCTTGAGCCGGACGTTTACCATGGTGCCGCTTACCTCAATGCAATTCGTCGCGCTGTTACGGCAGGTAGCTTTTCCCATTCTGATCAGAGATCATAACCCACGCACGATGATATCGGGTTGAACGGCGCTTCAAGATAAACCCCGAAGATGATCAGAGGAGGCTTCTTACCAATGGTGTCGCTTTAGAATCCCCGATAGGGGATCTGTAGACCCCACGCCTTTAGGTGGCATGGGATCGCGGCCTTTGCCAGTTGGACTTGTCTCTAAAAATGCCGGGGTCGATGCTCGTTTAAGCGTCCGTTTTGGCGCGCGTGCTGCTGGCCTCAGCGAAGCGTCGGACCGGTAATGGCTTTGACCTAAGGTGGCGGGTCACACCAATCCGTTCGCATTACAGTATCTACGGACGTAGGCGTCAAAATGGTTGGGGTCCTGATGGATCGCCCAAATCTCCCTGCCTTCTTTCGTCTCGATGCCGAATGCTGGTATACTAGTCTCTCTAAAGAATGATTGTACTGTGTCCGTCAGCATGCCTACGGTGTGTGGCGCGAAGAACCCGCCATGCATGCCGGGAACCCAAACGACTTTAGGGGGTCGGATGAATTGGCTTTGCCAGTCGTCTTCGCCCCATCGGATCTGGCGGTAGTGCTGCTTTGCACTGTGCATGCCAAACATCATCAAAAGGCGCCCTGAAAATTTCCCTAGATCGGGTTCTGAATATTCCAGAACAGCCAAAGCCTCCACAGTTCTGCCTGCTGCTTCAAGCTTTTGAGCGATCAGCCATGCCAGACGACCACCCTGACAGTTGCCCCCTAAACGAAACGGTCCTTCGGGAAATTCGCGTAACAATTCCGCAGTATACGCATGTGCAAGACCATTCATGGCGGGGTTATACCAATCAAACGCGTGCGCACAAGAAAAGCCGCCATAAACAGGTTGCCGGGGAGAAAGGCCTCGCACAAAAGGAGGCATCTCGCTGTTCGGTGCATTGAAAAACCAGATGATGGGCGCGCGCGAACCAGTTGCGTTTGCAAGTTTGAGGCCCGATCCTGGGCGCAGGGGCGGTAAAGGCGCGGCTGCGATAACTGCTAGAAGGTCCTTGCGGTGCGCCTCGGTAAAGGTCGTGGCGCCCTGAACAATTCGGTCTTGACTAGGGTTGGGTTTCAGCATCCGGATGCTTGATATCTGCTGCGCCAGTTTGCGCACCGTATCCAAACGGTTTCCGGCGATCTCTGATGGAATCGGACCAAACATCTTTTCCAGTTCAAGCATGACTCGTAGCGATGCCAGAGAATCACCGCCCATAGCAGAAAAGTTTGCCTCAGGAGGCACTTGCGTCAGGCTAAGCTCTTTCGCCCAAATCTCGGCGATCTGAGCCTCTAGTTTGGATTCTGTGGACTGGCTGCCTAGGTCGGTTTCGTGCCTTAATTGCAGGGCTAAGGTCTGGCGCTCAAGCTTTCCAACCGCGTTGCGTGGCAGTACGTCGACAACAAAAAAGCTGGCCGGAATTTTGAAATGCGCTAGTGACGCCCGCAAGCTGTTCGCAATCTCGCTTGCGTTCCAGACAACCCCAGAATTAAGCACAACGGCCGCGGCGATATCTTCACCAAGTGTCGGATGGGGCACTGCAAAGGAAGCAGCATCAAAAACCCAAGGGTGTGCAGCAAGCGCATCGTCGACTTCTCGAAGATTGACCTTCTCTCCACCCCGATTAATCAGCTCCTTAGACCGGCCAGTCAGAAACAAATTGCCCATGGCATCAAAGCGACCTAGGTCTCCAGTCTTGAACCATTCTCCTTGAAAGGCTGCGGCATTTGCATCCTGATCGTCTTCATATCCGCCAAACACATTGTCACCACGCACCATCAATTCGCCCTCTGCACCCGGCGGAGCGTCACGGCCGTTTGGCAAAACCACTCTGATATCACAGCCACAGGACTGTCCGACAGAGCCTAGGACACGCGTTTCAGCCTCTAGCCCGAGTGATGTGATCAGCGGACCTGCTTCGGTCATTCCAAATGTCTGTAGCACGGGCACCCCAAAAGCCGTTTCCAGCGCAGTCATTTGATTTGGTGGAAGGGGAGCAGCCACGGACCTGATAAGCCGGAGCGATGTTTCAGACAGCTTTGTGCCGTGACGTTCCTGATGACGCAGTATATCCCCCAGAGTGGTTGGAACGCCCTGAAACCATGTTGGACGCACGACTGGTAACAAGTCGACAAAACACTGGCTGTTAAACCCTGGCGTCGCGATCACTGTCCCACCTGAATGCAGTGGCGCCAAAAGGAGATCTACAAGACCGCCCACATGGAAAAGTTCCCACATGCTCAGGCAGCGATCGTCACTACCAAGCCTCAACGAGCGCGCAACATCACGCGCAGATGTACACACATTTTGGTGCGATAGCGGCGCACGTTTGGGCCGGCCCGTCGACCCCGACGTCAGCAGCACCATGGCTATGTCTTGCGCAGCAGGCGGATCGAAGGGCACATCCGGCACAGTCATATGTAATAGTGCTAGCGGACTTAAGACCCTCAAACCCATCTGCGACGCAAGCCGAACGACCATGGGCGACACATCCTGTCGTGCAATGACCAGGTCGATGCGAGTATCACGGAAGTAGGTTTCGAATTCTGGCACCGTCAGCGCAGGGTTGAATGGTAGCGCCGTCCCAGCACAGGCAGCCGCAAGCAATGTCTCAGACAATTGCGCCCCATTAGGTAGCACTAGGCCGATGCGCCGCCCTCCTGTTGCACGAAGTGAACGCCCCATACGCTCAACGCGCTCTAGCAAGCCTGCATACGTCACAAGGTCCCGCGATCTCACATCTTCCAGCGCGATTGCCTCCGGATGAAGCGCGGCACGCTTCCGAAGCAGTGTGAGAATGTCGGAAAAGACAAAATCCAGATCATACATCCAAGCTATCCATCGTCCGTCGCGTGCGCGAAATGCTGAAGTTCAGCGACGATCGCAGCTTTGTCTTCGACGATATGCGTCCGTATCCATTCAAGGTTTGCATCAGTCATCGGCAGGCCGCACGCCAGCCTTGCAAGAATGTCGATATCATAAAAACGCAGTGCATTCCCAAGAACTAGCAGCTCATCGGCCATATCAGGGGTACCCATGGGTGATGTGACGTCACAGATATTGTCCGATCCAAGACGCACATGCACACCCTGCGCCAACAACTCCAACACGCGCGCGATCGAGTTCGACGTCGGCGACGCCACCGGGCGAAACTGGCGCATGCTGATGGCTGCGGATGGACAGCAGATCAATCCCACGCCAAGGCTTGCCATACTAGTTGCCAGTTGTGCAAAGCGATCTTCGTCATAGGTCGACGGAGAAATCAGGTGGATTAGCCAGACCAACGGCTCTTGCTCTAACAAACGGCCAAGACCAAGGTCTGCGACCAGCCGAACAACTGTTTCCCCCCCGCCCTCGCAGCTGAAATTCGCCTGATCGACGTGGATATGGATTGGTTTGCCCAAACGGGCCGCAAGTAGTAGAGCGCGACGACAACAGTCTTCGAACCCGATATGTTCCGCGTAGCGCAGCCGATCGTCGCGCTCAGGCAGCAGACCGACGAAGTCAGCACGCTCTGCTGCCTCCGCAAAGAGGGTCCACCGTTCAGGCTGATCATCGCGAAAACCAAGTGGCGTATATGCACCTACACGCAGGTCAAGCCGATCGCTGTATCGGGCCTTGAGGCTTAGCATCCTGTCAAACGCGGTAAGCCTGACGCAATCATTGGTTACATCGACAACCGTGTCAGCCCGCCGTGTTCCGAGAGCAACCATATGGTCAAGATAGCCTGACACGCGCTCCTCAAGCATGTCCGGGCGATACAAGCTACTCGCATGAATCGTAGGAATGAGAGCATGTTTGTCGGCGATGGACAAAGATGCGCCGTCGCGCACGGCCAGTGCGGTCAATAAATCAAGCGTTTCGTCAAGTGTTCCTGCACGATCAAGATGCAAATGCGCGTTAAAAAACCCGCCCAAGTCCTGAATGCGTGTATTCAAAGCCCTGAAATAAGGAGACTTTTCCAAACGATGCATTGCTCAATCCTTTTGCGGGGTCCTGTGAAGTGGACTGTCCCGCTGTCACAAATCAACCGGGCCAAAGGTATTGTCACGATGGGCCATTGGTTCGCACCCGCCTCCAGTGGACCGGATCCATCGGGTGATCTAGCAGGGCAGCCACTTGTTCGGGCAGGTCCTGATCATCAATGTTGACTTTCAAAAACCGTGGATGCGTTTTGAAATATTGCGAAACTTCAGCATCAAACTGCTGCCATTGGGTGCGCCAATGCAGGACCACTGTGTCTCGATCATCAGTGTTGAGACGACGCATTTCCAACTCAAGATTGGTTGCCTTGTGACGTGTCACAAAATTGGCACTGCGACTGGCGATCCAATCATCAATCTTCCGTGTGTTGTAAATGAAATATGCACCTGGATAGTCCCGATCAAGGACAGGGAAGAGCTTGTTGGCCTCGATCCTAATACGGTCAGTCTGAACCGCCATATCAGAGAATACACGAAAGCGGCTATCATACCCTTCGAGAATTGGCCTGTTCTCGAGACAGTTGGTAACCATGCGGCAAGCAAGAGCGCCTTTATCCCAGTGGATCGACGGCCAACCGTTTTTGTCGAAAAACTCGTGCAGCGCCGTAGTGCCCGTCTTGTTGAAACCTATGATAAAAACAAAAGGCAGCGATTTCTTACGATCGGCCAGCAAGATCATTCTCCTCAACCAACATACAGAATCCCCTCAAGGCATTGGACTGATATATTTGGATGGTTAATCCAAGGTTGCAACACGTTAAGTGAACTGATGCGGTGGATGCTCCCACCCGGCGGCATCGGATACCATGACGATTCTATATTTGCTTAGTGGAGGGCATATCGATGACAACAAAAAAAGATCAGCATTTTGGCGATTGACCTGGCAAAAGGCAGTTTTCAGGTCTGTGCTGTTGGGCCAGATGGGGTGGTTGTTTTCAACCGCGCTATGTCAAGAACGCGTTTGGCAACACT
>CANNCS010000146.1 GCA_947503115.1 uncultured Marivita sp. | reverse complement strand
CATCATCGTCTCCCTTTTCAAAAAGGGAATCAGATCAGCTCAATAACTGAAACCAAGATGTGTGAATGTCATAGCCCTCCACCGAGGCAACGGGCACCCAAAGACACCTATGTTTTTTACTTAAGCGGGCCGGTCTGAAAAAGTTGGATCTTGAGGCCGCCATGGGGAATAGGCGCGCTGACATTTCGGAAATGCAGGCCCGTGGCGCGGGCTAGCCCTTTGTCCGACGTGACGATTCCGACACGCCAACCTTTGAAGCGCTCTTTCATCACCGTGCCGAATGATCCGTAGAGCGCGAACAGTAGGTTTCTATTACCAATACGCGCGCCATATGGCGGGTTAACGATCACCAACCCCGGCGGGCCATCGGGCGGTGTAAGGTCTGCCACGGCCTGATGCGTAAACGTGGTGATATCAGACACCCCTGCGCGGTCAGCGTTGGCGGTAGCATTGGCGTCAGCACCCGCATCACGGTCGAAACCGAAGAAATGTAGATCGGTCTTGGTTGGTGCCGGCAGGTCAGCTTTGAGGCGGTTCCATGCTGCGGTGTCGAAACTAGCCAAATCCTCGAAACCAAAGCGGCGCGCCCGTCCCGGGGCCAAGCCAAGCGCCATTTCGGCAGCTTCAATCACGAAGGTGCCGGACCCGCTCATCGGGTCGAGCACCGGTTCTGAGCCGTCAAAGCCACAGGCGCGTAGGAACAATGCCGCGAAGGTTTCGCGCATGGGGGCTTTGCCAATGGCCTGTTTGTGGCCCCGCTTGTGCAACCCCTCGCCCGAGGTATCGAGGCTGATTTCGCATAGATCATCTTCGATCCGTACGCGTACAGTCAGGCCAGATTTGTCTGTGGGTTTGGCCCCAAGTGCATCCGCAATGGCGTTCTCTACCCGTTCGGTTGCTGCGCCTGCGTGGTAAATGCGGGATTTGCGGCAGGTCGCCTCGACCCGGTATGGCACATCAGCACGTAGCAACGCGGACCAGTCTATCTTGCGGGCTCTTTTGTCGAGCTGTGCAAGATGCATGGCGCGGAATCTTGCGACACGGGCCAGCACCCGCCCTGCCCCGCGCAGCATAAGGTTTGCGCGCCAGACCTCGGACCAATCGCCAGCGATTGTGACACCGCCTGGCACGCTTTCTGGTGTGGCAAAGCCCAGAGACGCTGCTTCATCACGCAGCAGGTGTTCGAGCCCCGGCGTGCCGGACAGGAATATTTCAAGCGGTGCATCTTGTGTCATGGCCGCGATCTATCGCGAATTTGTA
The DNA here is from genome assembly GCA_947503115.1 of uncultured Marivita sp. Classification (GTDB taxonomy): domain Bacteria; phylum Pseudomonadota; class Alphaproteobacteria; order Rhodobacterales; family Rhodobacteraceae; genus Marivita. Next base: position 7,625 of record CANNCS010000146.1, on the reverse strand, counting down.
CGTACCGATAGACACTCTGGCCCTTCGCTATGGCGTCGCCCCGAATTTGTGCGGTCCCAGCGCGGAGCTGTTGCCCTTTTGCACAGGCTAAGTTGCTGTTTTCATTGCGATTCGAAGAATCGGATCGAATCATGGAAAAAAGTGATTCGCACCGATTCGTTCGGTCTAGGCAAAAACCATGATTTCGCCCTAAGCTGTTCTAACAGAGGACAAAAAAACCGCGGAGCATCAAGCATCCGCAAAGAGCAGGCAGGCTTCATACGTGTCCCAAACTGAATTGAACGTGCGCTTTTTGCGTGCGGATGACTACGACTCGTGGTGCGCTTTGTGGCGCGGATATCTGACGTTTTATGAAACGTCGGTGCCGGAGTCCGTGTACGAAAACACCTTTGCCCGTTTGCTGGGGGATGATCCACAGGATTTCTCGGGGCTGGTGGCCGAGAGCGGCGGCGCTTTGGTTGGCCTCACCCATTATCTGTTTCACCGGCATTGCTGGAAGATCGAGAATGTCTGTTACCTGCAAGACCTCTATGCCGCCCCCACGGCGCGGGGCATGGGAGTTGGTCGCGCGCTGATCGAAGCGGTGTACGCACAAGCCGATGCAGCAGGCGCACCTTCGGTCTATTGGACCACACAGGAGTTCAACCACACCGCGCGCCAGCTCTATGATCGGATCGGTCAGCTTACCCCGTTTATCAAGTATCAGCGGGGCTGACGGATGCGTAAATTCCTACTTCCGCTCTATCTGTTCCTTGGCGCCTGTACTCCGGTGTCGCAATCAGAACCAGCGACCCGCGCCGCTCTGGTGGAATCGAGCCTTCCGGCGATGAAAGTGTTTTCCGTACCGCGCCCACAGCCGGTCCGCACATCGAACGCCGATATGTCTCGGGACTTTATCGACTTGGCAATGGGGTTGGAATCCGGGCGTGATCTTGAAGTGTTCACGCGGTTCGAAGGACCGATTTCGGTGCGATTGATTGGCAATGTCCAAACAACCGTTCCCAGCGATCTGGACAGGCTACTGCACCGTTTGCGGACGGAAGCCGGGATCAACATACATGCAACCGCAGCACCAGAAGCCAACATCACGATCAATGCGGTCAGCCGTGCTGAAATCCAACGTTTCCTGCCTCAGGCGGCCTGTTTCGTGGTCCCTAACGTGTCCACCCTGTCAGAATATCGGCTGGCGCGGAGGTCGAACCGGGTGAACTGGGGCAAAATCACAAACCGCACCCGGTTGGCGATTTTCCTGCCGAATGATTCCAGCCCACAAGAGGCTCGCGATTGCCTGCACGAAGAATTGGCACAAGCGCTTGGGCCGCTAAATGATCTATATCGCCTGCCCAATTCCGTATTCAACGATGACAACGTCCACACGGTTCTGACCGGATATGATATGCTGATCCTGCGCGCCTACTACGACCCAGCGCTGCACAATGGTATGTCTAGGGCCGACGTGATGAGCCGTATTTCTGCGATCTTTGCACGGCTGAACCCTGAGGGGGAATTCTTGCCCGCTCGTCGCGCTGCGCGCACGCCGCGGCCTTGGATCGAGGCGATCCAGACAGCGCTTGGACCCGGCGCAACCCCCATTGCCCGCCGCGCAGCTGCAACCGAAGCGCTTAGCATCGCGTCCGCCATGGGCTGGGAAGATCACCGTCGAGGCTTCACCCATTATGCTATGGGCCGCATCCTGCAAAGCACGGATCCCGAGGCAGCTCGCGCGCAATTTATTCAGGCGGACATGTACTTTTCCCGCACACCCAACACCGAATTGCACCGCGCATATGTAGCGTCGCAACTGGCGGCCTACGCTTTAACTGAAAATAGCCCTGACACAGCGATCAACCTGACTGGCGCCTCAATCGATCTTGCAGCACGTCACGAGAACGCGGCTCTGTTATCGACCCTTCTTATGCTGCGCGCCGAGGCCTACGATCTGGCCGGACGCGCGTCGGCCGGGGCGGATGTGCGTCTGGACAGTCTGGGGTGGGCACGGTACGGGTTCGGCTCGGACTGGTCTGTGCGGGCAAAACTGCGCGAGATCGCGTCCCTCAACCCGCTCAACAGGGCCAGAGGCAGTATATGATCGTTCTTGCAGGGGCAATTCTTGGAGCCATCTTCGGCACCATGACCGCGAAAAAGCGCAAGGGAAACCGCGCAGACATGTGGCAATACGGGGCGGTTTACGCCATCGCCTTTGCCCTTTGTGGCCTGATCCTGACAATCGCCATCGAGAAACTCGTGTTCTGAGCTGGGCTGCGCTGCGTCAATGCAGCGTACGTCATTACAGCCGGAAACAAGTGGGGCTCTGCCCCCGCCCGCCTATGGCGGCCTCCCCCGGGATATTTTTGAATCAGAGAAGACAAGGGTATCTGGTCAGACTCAAGTCCGCTTGTTAGACCAAGATCATGTTTGTTCCCTTCTTCGACACTTTGCGATCCACTGGCGTCCCCGTGTCCTTGCGGGAGTACCTGAGCTTTCTTGAAGCAATGCGTGCAGGTCTGGCCACCTATGATCCCGAGGCATTCTATTATCTTGCCCGCACGGCAATGGTGAAGGACGAGCGCCATATTGATCGGTTTGACCGCGCGTTTGCTGAAGCGTTCAAGGGGCTGGAGCATCTAAGTGCAGATGGCGTTCTCGATGCGCTGGACTTGCCCGAGGACTGGCTGCGAAAGATGGCCGAGAAACACCTGAGCGACGAAGAAAAGGCCGAGATCGAAGCCCTTGGCGGATTCGACAAGCTGATGGAAACCCTCAAAGAGCGACTGAAGGAACAGAAAGGCCGGCACCAAGGTGGCAGCAAGTGGGTCGGCACGGCTGGCACTTCGCCTTTTGGGGCCTACGGGTACAATCCCGAAGGGGTCCGTATTGGTCAGAACGAAAGCCGCCACCAGCGCGCGGTCAAGGTTTGGGACAAGCGCGAGTTTCGCAATCTGGATGACAGCGTCGAGTTGGGCACCCGCAACATCAAGGTGGCGCTGAAACGTCTGCGCCGTTGGGCGCGGGATGGCGCGACCGAAGAGCTTGATCTGGATGGAACCATCCGCGCAACGGCAGAACACGGCTATCTTGACGTGCAGACTCGGCCCGAAAAGCGCAACGCGGTCAAGGTGATCCTGTTCCTGGACATCGGCGGATCGATGGATCCGCATGTGAAGGTGGTGGAAGAGCTGTTTTCCGCGGCTCGGGCCGAGTTCAAACATCTGGAACACTATTATTTCCACAATTGTCTTTACGAAGGTGTTTGGAAGGACAACCGGCGTCGCTGGGATGCGCAGACATCAACGATGGACGTGCTCAACACCTACGGGCCAGACTACAAGTGCATCTTCGTCGGTGACGCCAGCATGTCGCCTTACGAGATCGCTTATGCGGGAGGTGCCAATGAGCATTGGAATGCTGAAGCTGGACAGGTCTGGTTACAGCGTGCGCGCCAGCAATGGCCACATAACCTCTGGATCAACCCGACGCCTGAACGTCATTGGCAGTATACGCAATCGATCCAGATGATCCGCGAGATTTTCGAGGATGCAATGGTTCCTATGACGCTTGATGGGATCAGCCGCGGGATCAAGGCGTTGGCGAAATGACACCGGGGCTTCGCGCAGTGTGGAAAGACCACAAGCTGTTGCTGACGGGGTTTGCGCTGGCCGTGGCTGTTATGCTTTATTTCGGCGTGCGCACTGTGATGTTCTGGGTCTATTGGGCCGATCCGGCACACCGCGAAGAACCCATCGCCGGGTGGATGACCCCGCGCTATGTCGCCCATTCCTGGGCGGTTCCCACCGAAATAATCCGCGAAGAACTGGCCGTGCCAGAGGGCACAAAACGCGTGACGATCAAAGCACTGGCCGACATGCGGGGCGTGCCGACTGAAGACATCGTCGGTCAGATTGAAGCAATCATCGCAGAGTACCGCCAGAACGAAGCGGTGAAAAAGCCTTGACCGATGTGTTGTTTGGACTTGTGGCGGATTACGGCGTCTGGGTTTTGGCCGTGTCCTGTTTCCTTTCATGCTTGCTGGTGCCTATTCCGACCTCGCTGCTGATGTTGGCTGGCGGCGCTTTTGTTGCCGCCGGTGATCTTGATGGTGGCACAGCTTTTGCGGGCGCTTGGATGGGCGCGGTGCTGGGCGATCAAACAGGGTTTGCGATTGGTCGGCGGTTTGGACCATTGTTGGAACGCTTTGCCGCGAAACGCACGTCGCGGCAAAAGCTGTACGGTAAAGCCTCGGACACCGTGCGCCGCAAAGGCCAGATCGGTGTTTTCTTCAGCACCTGGCTTTTTGCGCCTCTAGGCCCATGGGTGAACATGGCGGCAGGAGCATCGGGATTGGGTTGGCTGCGGTTCACGCTTTGGGATGCCGCAGGCGAAGCAATCTGGGTCGCTGGGTACATCGCTCTTGGCTACAGCTTTGCCGGACAATTGACGCAGGTGTCCGATCTGACGTCGAATCTATCGGGATTCCTTGTCGCTACGGCGATTACCCTGTTGTTGGGATGGTTGTTGGTCAAACAGATCAAAAAACGCGGCGCGGCCGCCCGGGCCGTCTAAGCAGTCAGGCACGTTAATCGTCGTGAACTGAAAGATGAGCTTGGGCAATTTTCACCGAATTCCCACCCAGTTTCCCGGGCTTCAGCCGGGGCCGAGATCACGTTAGACGCAAAGCTAGCGTGCTGACTCGATTTTGACGGACAAGTATCTACAGCGACCTGTGTCGTGCTTGCCGCGCGCGTTCGTAAGCCCCATATCTTGGGCATGTTGAAACTAACCCCAATCCTTCTTGCGATCCTCTATGCGATGGCGATGTACCATTTCTCGGTCTGGCGCACCAAACGCGAACTTGATGCGCGCTCGACTGAACTTGCAGACCCACGTCTGAAGGCCCTGACAGACCGATTGGCAGCGGCGCTGAATTTGGACCGAATCCGGGTCCACATTTACGAAATTGATCCTGTGAATGGACTCGCCGCTCCAGACGGTCGTATCTTCATCACTCGGGGTTTTTTCCGAAAATACCAGAATAACGAAGTGACCGGCGAAGAACTGGCAAGCGTGATCGCGCACGAATTGGGACATGTGGCGCTTGGGCATACCCGACGACGGATGATCGACTTTTCCGGCCAGAATGCGTTGCGCACCGCTTTGGCGATGGTGCTGTCGCGGTTTCTTCCCGGCGTTGGTGTATTGATCGCCAATTCGATTGCCACTTTGTTGGCCGCGCGCCTGTCACGCAGCGATGAATACGAGGCTGACGCCTATGCCGCTGCGCTGATGCACAAAGCCGGTATCGGTATCGGAGCGCAGAAATCGCTGTTTCATAAGTTGGATGCGTTGACGCAATCGCGCTCTGGCGTGGTGCCAGCTTGGCTGATGTCGCATCCCAAGACCTCGGAGCGTATTGCGGCGCTGGAACAGCTTGAGACGCGCTGGAATGATGCCACGCCCTAGTATTTTGCAGCGGCCCGTGGTGCGCCAAAGTCAAACGAACATGACAGCAGCTTCGGCGCGGTCCTGTCCGTTGATCTGGATTGTGATCTGATGCGGACCCGGATGTAGTTTAAACGTAGACGCCTCGCCTTTGAGCCGGTGCGACTTGGTCAAGGTCATTGGCATTCCTTGCTTGAGCTGCGCCGTCTTGAGCTTGAAGACCTTTTCGCCACTCCGCCCATTCGGACGATGAAAGCGGATGCGGTAGTCAACCATCACCGGTAGAGCCACGTCGGCCATCAGCGTCACTTCGATCTGCAAGGCGTCTCCAATGGAGACCGGATCCGGGGTCAGACGCAGTGAGACTGACATGTCTTGGTTTTGGCTATAACCGAGAAGCGCCAACGCTTCGGCCTCACCGCGTTTGACGGCGGTACGCAACGCGTGGCGGGTCATCCAGTCCAGTTCTTTTGGGGTCTGGCGGCCCGTCGCTTTCCATGCGCGCAGGTGTGTCACGACCCTGTCCGGCGCATGGCGCGTCAGATCATTCATGTGATTAGCTACAGACCGGGTGACATAGCGCGTCGGGTCTTCATGTAACGCATCCAGAAAGCGCAGCGGCACCAGCGGGTCAAGTTTGATATTGGCCGCCCACGGCAAACGCGGACGTGTGCCTTCGCTGACGAGCCGGCGAACATGGTAATTGTCGTGTTCCACCCAGCGATCCAACCGGGCAAGGGTTTCTTCGGGCCATCGGTTCAGGAAAGGCCGGATGTAGAACTCCATCGAAAAGCGTTGGGTTGCGGCTTCCAGAAGATCAAGGGCGCGATCGCGGTGGTTCTCTAGCCCGTGGCGGACGGCTAGAATGCCCGGCACTGCATGGATGAAACGTCCAAAATCATCATCTGTCTTTCTGGGGTCAAGCGCCCGTGGCATCGCAGCTTCAAGCGCATCAGCCATTTCCGCAAAGCTGTTGGGCAACTGCGCCTCAACACAATCAGCCAGCCAGTCGAGCCGTTCAAGCAGCCCGCGCGAGGACAACCCCGCGAGAGCGTCTGTCTCAAAGCGCGCGGGATCGAACCCCGGAAGAACGGCATATTCTGCAGCCAAATCTCCGATGGAGTGCGCATTGAACAGCTCGTCCTTCAGGGAAAATCCCTGTGCCTGCCCTGCCCCGTCCGGTCCGCGCGCCATGTCTTAGATCGTCGCGTTTGTTCCACCACCGTCGATCAGGATGTTCTGGCCAACGATAAAGCCGGAATGCTGTGAGCACAGGAACGCACAGGTCGCGCCGAATTCCTGCCGCGTGCCGTAGCGGCGAGCGGGAATGGTGGCCTGGCGGTTCTTGCGCGCTTGTTCAACCGAGATGCTTTGTGCCTTGGAAACACCACCGTCTAGCTGATCGGCACGGTCTGTGGCGTGGATGCCCGGCAGCAGGTTGTTGACGATCACACCATGTTCAGCCACCTGACGCGCGGTCCCGGCAACATAACCAGTCAGACCAGTGCGTGCGGCATTCGACAATCCCAGCGCCGGGATCGGTGCTTTGACAGATTGCGATGTAATGTTGACCACCCGGCCCCAACCCCGGTCGATCATGCCCGGCATAAGCGCCGTCATGAGCGCGATGGGCGTCAGCATGTTGGCGTCCAGCGCCTTAATGAAGTCATCGCGCGCCCAATCGGACCACAGCCCCGGAGGCGGGCCACCTGCGTTTGTCACAAGAATGTCTACATCGCCTGCCGCCTCAAGAACCTTGGCACGGCCTTCTTCGCTCACGATGTCAGCGGCAACAGCAGTGACTTCAACGCCATAGGTCTTGCGGATTTCTTCGGCGGTGACCTCAAGCGCTTCGGCGCCGCGGGCATTCATCACTAGGTTTACACCCGCCGCAGCCAATGCTTCGGCACATCCGCGCCCCAACCCTTTGCTTGATGCGCAAACGAGCGCCCGCTTTCCGCTGATCCCTAGATCCATTTGCTCACTCCCAAATTTGGTCAAAATTGTCCGTGAAATGACACGGCCTGCTCATAGAGGTGCCACATTTGCATTCGATCTTAAAGGCATCCCGGTGCGTGTTCCTGCAATTCCGGTTTGGGAAAGAGTAAGTATTTATACCAAGGGCTGCGATCATTGACCCACTTTCGCCCAATCTCTGGTTCCGATTGACGTGATGACGTCCGGTAGGG
>CANNCS010000145.1 GCA_947503115.1 uncultured Marivita sp. | reverse complement strand
ATGCATCATCGTCTCCCTTTTCAAAAAGGGAATCAGATCAGCTCAATAACTGAAACCAAGATGTGTGAATGTCATAGAGCCGCACCGGGGGGCGTCGGCGCGCCAAGCGTGACACCGGGCGCACGGGAAGACACCAAGACCATCGGTCTTTACGCCAAGACAAACCCGTTTGAGGGCGGACTGCAGAACTGGACCTTCACCGGGGATTTTGCCTACCAGTGGAACGACCGGATCGATCTTGAGGCCTGGGCCGGGCGCGTGACAGCCGGGTACACCTTTGCAAACGTGCCATGGACGCCGAATGTCACCCTTGGCTACCAAAGCTTTTCCGGTGACGATCCCGACACGACGAAACTCGAACGGTTTGATCCGCTTTACTATCAAGGCAGCCCCAGTGCGTGGGCTACAGGGTCCAAATCGGCCTCGACCTTCATCAATTCGAACGTAAACGCCCTGACACTGGCGGTTCGGGTTCAGCCGACGCGGCAGGACACTGTGACGCTGCGCTATGCGCATATCCGGTCGAATGAGTTGAACAGCCCAGTGCAGTTCGGTCAGGCCACCCGCGTCGATATCAACGGCAATGTGGTGTCGGGTGTCACCGACAGCCACCTCGCTGATGATGTGTTCCTTGAATACAGCCGCATCATCAATCGCAATACGTTCCTGACGGCCGGTGTCTCGGTCTCGTTCCCCGGGGCGGGGATCGACAACGTCATCAGCGGGAGCGCAGACCCTTGGACAGGAGGTTTCGTCAATGTCGTCATCAACTTCTAATCTCATCGCAATGGCCACGGGGGTTGTAATGACACTCGGAACAGCAACCGGTGCGTTGTCGCAATCGGCACCGCTCTCAGCGCAAGAGTCTGATCCTAAGGTGATGGGTTGGATGCAGGGCTTTCCGCCGCCCGAGGACAAGATCATCACGCAACCCGACAGCGTGTATTTCAGTTTCCCACGTTTGCGATGGTCGGTCTGCCACCTGCGCGAATTCCTGCCCACAGAAGAGATCAGTCGCGGTCTGGGCGCACCAATCCCGTTGCATTATCCGTCGCCTTCGGATTTCGCCGACCTGCGGACACAGATCGACGCTCTTACCTTCAAGCCGCAGAACAGCAACGACGACATGACGTGGGAAGACTCGCTTTACGCCAACTACACCGATGGCATGCTGATCATGCACAAGGGTGAGGTTGTCTATGAGCGCTATTTCGGCTGTCTTGAGGAGGACGGCAAACACGCAATCATGTCGATGACCAAGTCCTTTACCGGACTTCTGGCCGAGATCATGGTTGTAGAAGGCGCGCTTGATGACACAGCGCTTGTACGCGACGTTATTCCCGAAATCGGTGACAGCGCCTTTGCCACGGCCACCGTGCGTCAGGTCATGGATATGACCACGGGGGTGAAGTATTCTGAGAATTATGCCGATCCGAATGCGGATATCTGGCTATATTCGGCAGCCGCCAGCCCACTGCCCAAGCCCGAAGGATACGATGGGCCAAACGGGTACTGGGAATACCTTCAGCAGGTCGCCCCCGAAGGCAATCATGGCGATGAATTCCATTACAAGACCATCAATTCTGACATGCTGGGTTGGATCATTAGCCGCGTGTCAGGAAAGTCCGTGACCGAACTTGCGTCGGAACGTCTGTGGCGACGTTTGGGTGTGGAGCAGGACGCCTACCAAACGGTTGACGGCAAGGGCGTGCCCTTTGCGGGCGGTGGCATCACCGCAGGCCTGCGCGATCTGGGGCGGCTGGGCCAGTTGATGCTGAACCACGGTGAACTAAACGGCGAACGTTTGTTCCCGGCAGAGGTTGTGGACAAGATCAGCGCGGGCGGAGATCGTTCCAAGTTTGGCGACGGGTTCCCGACCTTTGGTGCTGGCAGCTACACCAGCCAGTGGTGGGTCACGCATAACGATCATGGTGCCTACGCCGCCCGCGGAGTGCATGGGCAAACAATCTATGTCGATCCCACCGCCGAGATGGTTCTGGTGCGCCTCGCGTCCTTCCCGCAGGCGCAGAACGGGTTTATCGACCCGACATCCTTGCCCGCTTATCAAGCCGTCGCGGAATACCTGATGGCGCGATGACACCACATCGCACGGGGTCGACAACCCAGTCGACCCCGGCGCACGTATTGGCTCTATTGGCATGACCCAAAGCACACCCGAGACCGCGCACGATACGGCCACTTCTGGATGGGTGCGCTTTGACAAGGCCGCGTTTGGCCTGATCTACGGAGCGATCATGGTGCTCAGCGCTTTGATGGCGATGGGCGCACATCCCGAAGCGCCATTCGAAACCGCGGCCATTCTGTTTGGATCGGTGTTCGCCATCACGCTGGCCAAAGCCTTTGCCGAGCTCTTGGCACATGCGCTCGACACCGGAGAACGCATCTCCAACGGCGCATGGCGTGCGGCGTGGCATCACAGCGCGCCGACCCTCGCAGTGGCAAACCTGCCAGCGCTGTTCTTCTGCGCCGCAGGGCTTCAGTGGATCACCCCCGAGACCGCAAACGTGCTGGCGCAATCCTTGTGCATCGGCCTTCTGGCGGTGCTTGGCGCGCGCGTTGGGTGGGTGATCGACAAAAGCACAGGATCGGCCATTCTCGGGGCACTCTTCGCCGGGGCCATTGGCGCACTGCTCGCGGGGCTCAAGGTGCTGATCCACTAGACACAGGCCCACACCCACAGCCGTTTATCTGCTTTCCCGCAGTCTCCAGACGCAGTAGGCATCCCAATCCAAACAAGGTTGGGACATGTCATGGCGCAGAATGCCACCATCTACAAAGTCGAACTCACCGTGTCGGACATGGATCGTCACTATTACGAGACCCACAAGCTCACCGTGGCCAAACACCCGTCCGAAACCGACGAACGCCTGATGGTGCGCCTCGTGGCTTTTGCTCTGAACGCGCATGAGCATCTGGAGATGACCAAAGGACTCTCCACTGATGATGAGCCGGACATCTGGCAGAAAAGCCTCAGCGGAGAGCTGGACGTCTGGATCGCCCTCGGCCTGCCGTCCGAGAAAGTGCTGCGCCAGTCCAGCGCCAAGGCGGGCAAGGTCATCGTTTACGCCTATGGCGGCCGCCCGGCCGAGATTTGGTGGGACAAGGTCAAAGGCAGCACCACCCGCTTTGACAACCTGTCCGTCGTGGGCCTCCCCGAGGCCGAGACCACAGCGCTGGCCGCCCTCGCTAGCCGCGCCATGAAGATGCAGGTCAACATTCAAGACGGCGATGTCATGGTCAGCGTCGACGAGGGGATGGTTTACGTCACGCCAGAGGTCTGGAAAGGGTAAGGGGCAGGGCGGAAAACCGACCTTGGTTGCCATGCGGCGGAGGCTGCTATGCAGTCTTTCGATTTCTCTGTTTCAAGGATCAACGCCGCTGCTCGTTTTTCGAACCGGGCATCAGGCAACCCCGCCGAAATCAATGGGCCCTGACCCTAGGGGCTGGTTATTCAGCTTTTGCGCGCCATTCGCGATACCGCAGCAACGCATTTGCGCCAATTTGTTGGAACGGTTGGGGGGGCAGCTTTTTGGGCGGCTGTTCAGCACCAAAGTGACGCGTGATTGCACTGGTTTCGCCGCAAGCGAGTTCCGCCGCACCAATACCTGTCAACGTGCCGCGTGTTGTGCCAAGCCCGTTTTGGACGCAGCCAGAATAAAGCCCGTCGTCAAGCTGACGCATGACAGAAACGCCGTTGCGCGTCAGGCATAAATGCCCCGCCCAAGCATGTTCCATTTTCAATCCTGCAAGCTGCGGAAATCTTTGATCGAATTTGCGTTTCATGACTTTAACGGCGCGGTCAATGTTGGGCTGTGTAACCAATCGATTGGGGTTTAGCGTCGCACAAGTGCGTGTAATTATGCGATTGCCACCTTGCCCCGTATCGATGCGACGCACGGTGGTTCCCATCGGGTCGGATGGCGTGACACCCCAGCGTGACTGTCCGCCTAAACGGGCCAACGTGGCCGGGTCCAGTTCCGGTGTCATGGCGGCATACAGGAACACCTGCATGAGCTTCCCTCGCTCAAACCCGAAACTTTCAAGATGACCGTTGACAGTAAGAATAACCTGCCCCGCGCTGATCGACCCTTTCGAGGTCGTCACCTGCCATGCGGTGCCTTGGCGATGTAACGCCGTAACGGGTGAGTTTTCATGGATCATGACACCTTGTGCGCGCAGGCCTTTGGCCAATCCATGAATGTATCCAGCAGGCTGCAACATCACTGTACCCGGCGTATATAAGCCAGATCCATAATGCGGCGATCCTGTCAGGTCTTGCATTTGCTGGCGATCCAACGCCTCGCTTGCTTCGCCCAGCGACAAAAGGTGCTGCGCATAGCTTTCGTTGTGCGACTGTGCCTTGGCGCTTGCGGCCCCGTTCACTTTACCAGCACGATCAAAAAAGTTTGGGTCAATGCCGTATTCCTCAACAGCGTCCCCGGCGAATGTGATGGCATGGCGGTTCAGATCAATCACCGCTCGATCATCGCCCGCACCCGCATAATCATCCGACGCCAGATCATGAGGGAGATCAATCATGAAACCTGAATTGCGACCTGCCGATCCTTCGCCCAATCGCAGAGCGTCCAATACAACGACTGACGTGTTCGGCTGCAGTTGTTTTACCCGTCGCGCGGCTGACAGCCCAGCAAACCCAGCTCCGATGATTACGATATCTGCTGTGCTTGCTGTAATGAGCGGTTGCGCCGCAGGATGCGGACCAAGGATGGTGTTCCACGCTGCTGGTCCCGCAAGCGGCGCAAACTTGTGAACAGCCCCCTTCGTCAATCGACCGCCTCGTCGTCATCATCGGCCAGATCAACCCATATGGTCTTGAGCTGAGTGTATTGATCATGCGCGTGAATGCTGTTGTCACGTCCACCAAAGCCGGACTGTTTATAGCCGCCAAACGGGGTCGCGATGTCGCCTTCTCCAAAACTATTGACCGTCACAGTGCCTGCCCGAATAGAGCGCGCACCGCGTATCGCTCGTTTGGCATTGGCCGAAAATATCGATGCAGCGAGGCCGTATTCCGTGTCATTGGCCAAAGCGATGGCTTCATCGAAAGTGGCAACTGTCAGAACCGAAAGAACAGGGCCGAAGATTTCTTCACGCACTTGTGGCGCGTCCAAATCGGAGATGTCCAGAATGGTTGGTTCGACAAACCCATCCTTGGCGGTTCCGCCCAGCAGGATCGTCGGGCCCTTTTCCAAATATGAGCAAACCTTATCGAAATGGGCTTTGGACACTAACGCACCAACGCGGTTCGCAGGGTCCAGCGGATCACCCATCGGCCATTCACGCGCATGGGCGATGATACGTTTGATCAATGCGTCCTTGATGCCGTTTTGCACGATCAGGCGTGACGCCGCAGAACAGTTTTCGCCCATGTTCCAAAACGCACCATTGACGATGTGGGCCGCTACACGGTCAAGGTTTTCGGCATCATCCAGCACCACGGCAGGGTTCTTACCGCCCATCTCAAGGGTGATTTCCTTGAGGTTGGATTCGGCGGCATAACCAAGGAAGAGACGCCCCGTTGCGGTTGATCCTGTGAACGAGACCATGTCCACGTCCATATGGCGCCCCAGAGGTTCGCCCACGTCCGCGCCGCTGCCCGGCAATACGTTGAATACGCCTGCGGGAATGCCAGCCTCCATTGCCAATTCGGCCAATCGAAGGGCGGTCAGTGACGTTTCCTCTGCGGGTTTGACGATGACAGAACAGCCAGCGGCCAGCGCAGGGCCGATTTTCCAAGCAAGCATCAAAAGCGGGAAGTTCCACGGCAGAACCAACCCAACAACACCCACCGGTTCACGCACCACCATTGCAATGTGATCATCAGACGCAGGAGCCATTTGATCGTATATCTTGTCGATCAGTTCAGCGTGCCAAGCGATGCAATGAATCGTTTCGGGCACATCGACCGTTTCGCAATCGAAAATGGTCTTGCCGCTATCAAGGCTTTCCATCACTGCCAGTTCGCGGGCATTGCGTTTGATCAGTTTGGTAAGTTTGATCAGCACCTCTTTGCGTTCGGAGGGATGCATTTTCGACCAACGGCCATCGTCAAACGCTTCGCGCGCTTTTTCAACGGCGACGTCGACATCCGCACTGGCGCAAGCCGCGACCTGTGCGATCACATCGCCGGTTGCGGGGTTGATCGTATCGAATGTCTTTCCCGAAGCAGCAGCTCGAAACCCGCCGTCGATAAAGGCCTGCGTTGGGAACGTCAGTCCTGCGGCCACGGCTTTGTATTCTTCGGCTGTCAACAGATCGCTCATGTGCGTGGCTCCGCTTCGATTTGGGCGACCGTACGTTTGAGAACGCGGACCACCTGTTCCAATTGTCGTTTGTCGTCTTTGTTTAACCCGTGCAGGGGTGGACGCGGCGGGCCTGCGTATTGGCCTGCCATTTCGCAACCGTGTTTGACCGCTTGAATGAATTTCCCGCCCTGCTCCAGCACGCGCATCAGGGGCATCATCGCCGACATGATGCGACGGCCTTTGTCGAAATCACCCTCAACCGCGCAGGCACGCCAAAGCGCGATATGTTCCTTGGGCAAGAAATTGGACCCAGCACAGACCCATGATCGCGCGCCCCATGCAAAGAACTCCAGGGCCTGATCATCCATGCCACATGACATCTGAATGTGTGGGTAATCGCGCGCCAACAAATGCACACGGTTGATATCTCCTGAACTTTCCTTGATCGCCGCAAAATTCCGGCTACGCCCAACGCGGTCCAAGAATTCTTCGCCCATGTTGATGCCCATGCGGCCAGGATAGTTATACAGCATGATTGGTAGATCGGCGGCGCGATCAATCGCCAAAGCATTCAACGCGTTTTCGCGTTCTGTTGGCACAGAATAGGGCGGTGATCCGACCAGCAATGTGTCCGCGCCGATTTTGGCGGCGTGTTCTGCCATCAACAATGAATCGTCGAGTCGGACAGACACCGTGCCGACGACCAAAGGAACACGCCCTGCAATGACGTCTTTGGAAAACGTCGCCATGTCTTTACGCTCATCAATCGACTGCGCGTAGTATTCACCGGTGGACCCGCCATTAATCAATCCATGCACACCCGACGAAATCAGGTGTTCAATCTGAGCTGCCAAGGCGTCCCGATCAATGCTGCCGTCATTGCCGTGAGGCGTGATGACGGGCGTATATATGCCTTCAAACTTCATGAGGCGCCTTTCGTGCTAAGAACTTGTGGAGCCTCACCAAGTGGAATTTCCATTCCAACTGGCGTGACGAAACTTTCGATTTCAGCGCGCGACAATTCCCAATGGGCTACCGCAAGCGTGGCGGCGGCATCTGAATCGCCCGCCTCGATGAGCGTTATGAATTCATCGTGCTGATCGGCGGCCTGTTTGCGTTGACGGGTCAGCGACGGATTGCGCGGGTTGTAAAACGTCATGCCGATGCGGGTATGGTCGATCAAGAGGCGGCGTAAACTGGGGGCAAGGTATTCATTATCAGCCATGTCACCAATAATCGTGTGAAACCGTAAGTTTAGCAGCGCCCGTTCCGCTGCATCCCCGTTCTGAATGGCGGTGCGAAACAACAGTTGTGTTTCTTTCAAATGCTTCAACTGCGCAGTGGTCGCGTTCATGGCCGCAAGTCGCGTCACGGCGGAATAGATCATCGGTGCTGCCACAAAGAAATTGCGCAGTGTTTTGTGGGTCATGGGGGAAACCTGCGCCCCGCGATTCTTGTGTAGCAAGACGTATTCTTCGCCCGCCAATTGGTTCAGAATTTCGCGAAGCGGCGGGCGCGAAATGTCATAGGTTTTGGCCAGATCAACCTCATCCAGATACGCGCCAGGCGGCAGCTCTTGGGTCAAGATCCGATTGCGCAGGTCTTCAAGGCAACGGGCCTTTTTGGTCTTGGGTTGATCGGTCAACGGACGCCTCCGGCTTCGTGTTGGTCTGTTCACACCACAAAAAATACATATTGTCTACAAGGGAAATACATGACCTGCATCTAACCATTGGAGACACCAATCTCCGACCCCACAAAAGCAGACAAACCCCAGCGTTTCGTTTTTGCCTTGGTTGAGGATTTTTCCCACATGGCATTCTCATGCGCCGTTGATCCCCTGCGGATTGCGAACCTGATCAGCAGTCGCGACCTCTACACGTGGTCATTTGCTCCGCTAGACGGAGAGACCGCCACGAGTCCCAACACATCCGTAACACTGACTCATCATAGGTTTCCGGAGAGTGCCGCGTGCGAACAATTGTTTGTACTATCGGTGATCAATATGCAGCTGATGGAACATTCTGTTTTGTTGAATGCCCTGCGCCGAATTGATCGAACCTGTAAAACAAAAAACGGTGCGCTGTATTCGGGGGGCTACATCTTTGTGTAGGCGGGCTTTTTGAACGGGCGTAAGGCGGCGACCCTTTGGGACTATCACGACAATTTCCAAGAAAACTTCCCTGAAGTGAACCTCGTTCGGGACGTATTTGTCGGAGATGAAAAGTACACGACAGCGTCAGGTGGCACGGCCACTGCAGATCTCAAGCTGCGCTTGATTGAACGCGATCATTGCTGATGATCTACGCCGCGGGGGACACGTCAACAGGCCTGTAGCCAGATCAAAATGCGCTGGAAAAACGGGCAGAAAGGTTAGGCGACCTCGGGATCCCTGTCACTGTCGCCATGGCGGAACTTGATCAACGCTACGAGGCCTTCAGCTGCTCCGCTTTTCGACAGCATGCTGCGGGCGCTTTGGATATCCATGAGACCGGGAAGGCTCTTCATGTGCTTGCTTTCGATATGAGCAAGCCCCATCGACCAATTGCTGCCGCGCGACAAACAAGGTGAGAATCCAGCGTCAATCAGGATGAGAACGCGGGGGTGGGGTCTCGGAGGGAGGGCG
>CANNCS010000144.1 GCA_947503115.1 uncultured Marivita sp. | reverse complement strand
GGGAACGCCGTGCGCTGGACGCGCTCGATGAAATCCGCGGAAACAGGTAAGAAGTGTCAGACTCGGAGCACTAGGATTCTGCAAAATTGCTATAAAAGTGATGCACATCAGCGTCATATGAATATCCATTCGAGAAACATATGCACCCTTAAGATTGCCTAGGTGCTAAAGTTAAATATGCTCGATTGCTGGACTAGTGGGGTAGTCAGTCAGTCGTGAGACACTTGTTGGAAAGAGAGATCAGGTTTTGGAATCTGTTGGGCGAACGCATGTCCTTCAGCCTAGACTCGTATTTCCGCGTACTGGGTCACAAGCGCACGCTCTTGTTCCTTTTACTTTGTATGGTGGCTTTCGTTGCATCCGATCCTTCAGGTGCGCGACCTTACGTTCCGCTTTGGTTTGCGATCAGCTTTTGGCCGATCTTGTTCGTGTTCTACATTTCGATGTCAGCGATTTGCATTACCTTGTTCGCGATTCTGGCGCAGCGCTACTCAACTCTACGCGTCCCGATGCCCCTCATCGGGTTCATCGCGTTGATTCCAACGATCACGCTGTGCAAAGCCGCTGTTGCGATCGCAAGCAAGGGCACGTTTCCATATAACTTCGTAGGACAGTTGATTTTCTACTTCTTCACGATCCAAGGGATCGAAACGGTATTCTATCGCTTCGTTTTTCCCGACATCAGCCAGGATATCGGAGACAGCACACCTCAACGCCACTTGGTCATAGGTGGAGAAAAAATTGCTCTGGCGAAATTGCTGCACATCGAAGCCCGTGAACATCACGTTCACCTGACCTTTCAGGACGAGAAGTCTTCCGCCCGCGCCCGTTTAGGGGACATCATTGCGCAAACCAAAGCCGAAGACGGCCTGCAACCACACAGGTCGTGGTGGGTCGCACGCGACCCCGCGATCCGTGCAGAGCGCAAGAACGGTCGACTGATCTTGAGGTTACGCGACGACACAGAAGTACCTGTGGCCCGTACGCGCGTAGATGATGTGCTCAACTGGTTGAACAACCACGTTCACCCAGCCGAGTAACCCGGCTCTACACTTACGATTCTTTGCCAAGTCTAGTCAGTCTTTTTCAAATTGGGATACCGAGGAAGATGCAACGCTGCGGCGACAGCAGCCTTGTCCAAATGCCAACCGAAAAACCAACACCTGTGGAACATACGTGCAGACAGGCACCCAATGAATTCATCCTCGATTTTTTCCTGCCCGAGTGGTGGCGTTCATGAAAGCCTTGTTCAATTTCTCGACATAAATTTGCAAATACTCAATTGACATCACTTCGCTATTAGCGATCACCGGATCAAAGGTTCTGAACGAAGCTTTCGCTTCCAGATTGAACGGGTCACCTTGCTACAGAAACGAAGGCGACAACCGGTTCTTCCAAGACAAGAGCAGCGGTTCCGACGAAGGTGATTTCGGTAGCGCAATCTCGATATCGCGCAACTTCAAGTTATGATCGGTTATGCGAGGAACGAAGCCAGTTCTGCTAGCTCCGAATTAATCTGGTCTATCGCATGGGGTGTTATCTGGCCCTCTCTGGAATTTTGCTCCAGCGTGCGCGCGCAGTCCGAAATAGCCGAGAACCCCAAAACGAGGGATGAACCTTTTATGGAGTGAGCCTGCTCCTTGATGATATTTATGTCATTATCTGCAACCGCACCGATGATCTGTTGCATTCGCTCGGATGCGTCGGTGACGTATTCTTGCACAAGATCAAAAGCATCTCCTCAGAGACTATCGACAACAACTCGGTCAGGGTTGCAGGTGTCATTTTGGACAAAACGTCCGCGCGATTGGCGCTTGGAGAAACTGCTTCAGGCACAGCAATATCAGCAATCACATTACTCCCAGCATCCGCCAACGCATGTTGAAGTGCCGCCTTCAGTTCTTCGAATGGGATCGGTTTGGAAAGTATGGTCGTTATCCCGACCAACGCTGCCTCTTCTTCAACGGCCTCCATTACATGTGCCGTCAGTGCCAGAATTGGCGGCATCGACACATCGCCCCATTTCATACGGATGCGGCGCGTGGCCTCCAGCCCGTCCATTTCGGGCATGGCGACATCCATCAAAACCAGGTCGAACGATCCGGGGTCGAACATCTCCAGCGCAATGCGCCCGTTTTTGGCAAGCTGCGGCACCATGTTCATGCTTTTGGCATAGCTGAGAAGCAGTTTTTGATTAACGATGTTGTCCTCAGCGATCAGAACGCGCTTTGTTTCCAGAATATTGGCAAGACCCTCTTGCGCCATGCTTGGGACGGTATTGCTTTCAGGTTCGGCGCCGATTTCTACGGGCAGTTCGAACCAGAATGTTGAACCTTTGCCGAGTTGGCTCTCAACACCCACTTTTCCGCCACATCCCTCAAGGATGCGTTTGCAGATGGCGAGGCCAAGACCCGTGCCTTTTGCCGCCGCAGTCAGTGGGTTGGCGATCTGGGAGAAATCTTTGAACAGATTTTTTATACCACCCTCGGAAATGCCTATGCCAAAATCTTCAACCTCGACACGTAACAATGCACCCTTTTCATGGGGTGCTGATGTTGCGCGGATCAAGATTGCCCCTTCAGTAGAGAAGCGCACTGCGTTGTTAATCAGATTCGAGATCACCTGCCTTAAGCGCGTTGCATCGCCCAGCAAAATTTGTGGAACGCTGTCGTCTATATCAACTTTGATTTCCCGATTTGCGCTGATTTCGCTTGCGCTGGACAACGTGCGGACGCTCTCGATCAGGGCGCGAATATCTACGTGCCCTTCCTCGAATATGAATACACCCGCCTCCATTTTTGAAAAATCGAGGACGTCATTGACGATGCGGCTGAGACCCATGCCTGCCGTCGCTGCATATTTGAGCAGTTCCTGCTTGGCCGGGTCCGTCTCGTCCATAGACAGCAAGTCAATCATGCCAAGAATGCCACCCAATGGAGTGCGAATTTCGTGGCTCATTGTAGCGATAAATCTGCTTTTCGCTTTGCCCGCCGCTTCGGCTTGCGCCAGCGCTTGCTCTAATTCCACCGTCCGCTTTGCGACAGCTTCCTCGAGATGAGCAGAGTAATCGCTTAACTGTTGGTTCGCTAGAAACAGCTCTCTGCTTTTGCCTTCCAACAGCTGTTCAGCCTCATGGCGGGCCGCACGCTCACGCAGGTATCTGCGGCGTGAAACACGGTCATCGGCAATGTTAGGCGTGTCATTCATATATTTGGCTCGCCTAAGTCTTTAGACGTATGTCAAATTCTGTCGCGTTCGATCTGCCTGTTGCGGGGTCCCGCTCAATCTGAGCTTGCTCGTCGTACCGATCAAGGCAGGCTTCAACCATGCCATGGCAAAACTCAACCAAGGGGCGCGGGGAAGAATAGGTCAGTTTGAGCTGTTTGTCCGCGAGCCGTTCTGTCTCGAACACCGGCAACTCGGCATCAGGGTAAAGCTTTTTAACATCAACGTGGATTTCGCCGTCAATCGCCTCAAGCAAGGAAAAGCTGTTCTCTTTGCCAACGAAAAACTCACCGTAGTTTTCGGAAAAGTGGTCCATCATCCAATGGCCGAACTTGCGCTGGAGGGCTTCGGCACTGATGCCTGAATGTTCGCTGAATGCCGTAACAATCCTGACAAGGTCAGAGCAAGGATAATTCCCCACGGAAGTGAACGCTCCGTCATTCTCAAGGTTAACCTTATCAAGCACCATGTCGACCACGTCTTCGCCAAAGGCGTCTTCAGCCATGTTCAACAATTCTACAAAAATCGTGCCTTTCATGCGGCCTCTCTCTTGTGCCCCCAAAGGCGTCCGTTTGGCGCTAACCTGAGCAAACTGTTACTCATGTTTGCTGTCCGTCACAACATTTCGTGTATAATAAGTGGCATGGCTATCTAGAGATAGCTCCGCCGTTGATCGCCGACCAAACCCAAGCGTGCCTGTGTCGTGCCCTTACCTAATAGCAGACATTGCGGCTGCGTGTAGCAGTCAACACAAGGGTATCGTGGCTGCCGCTCTGGTCATAGAGGCATCTTCACGTGTGCAAGCCACGACCACCGTGTCGCTTTCGACCAAACTAGTTGATCACTTTCAACATCAAGTTGCGAGAAGCCTAACAAGGTATTCTTAGCTGTTTGGTCGCGGGGAAATCACCGGCCCAACAGTTTGGATCGTCGGCGCCGCGGAGAATGTGTCCTGCGGGATCGTCATACTCAATACGGTGGCCATCACGTTGGCGCATAGGGAAATGCTATTTTTTATCGGTCTATCCGTTTAGAAAGCTCGGAATCAGAATTGCTGCTGGAACGTGCGAATGCGGGCGGCGTTGACGCCTTGATCGCTGCGGCCGATACGCGACACGCTGCGCATGTCAACGCGGCTGCCACTGCCTTGCGCGGTCACAACAACGACGACATCGTCGGCGAAATAGAACGTTGATGTGCGCGCGGTCGCCTCAAACCGGCGGTTCTCTGCTTCATCAGCGATGATTTCCCAGCCCATCGCGTCGGCCACATCCAAGGCGCGAGCATATGCGGCATCTGCGTCTAGGTCGGTCTCAAGCGGTGCGATATCGGGATACGCCCTCGCTTGCAGGCTCGCGACTTCTTCACCTGCGTAGACAAGCGACGTACGAGCCCCTGCCCGCGTCTCATCCAAAGCCAAAAACGCCGGCGGGTTGGAGGTGTCTGTAGTAATGTCGTTGATCGGGGCGCCGCGGACCGGCGGATTGATCATAGACGAGATCATCGGTGCCAGCATGACCACACCAATCACGGCCGCAACGCCGCCCAACATTGCTAGCCCCTTTTCCCTACGGATCAGATGGATAACCAGCGCCAACAACCCCAGTGCCGCGACAACCATCGCCAACGGATTGAAGTAAGACCGGTAGAACCCGAACCCTGTGATCGGCTGCCATAGTCCCAAACGAGCCCCGAACACCATCAACGTCGCAGCTGCGGCACCGACGACAGCGACCAGCACGGCGATCCTTCCCAAATGTTTCATTTTCTCTCCAATCCTTGACTTGCGTTAGCTACTCTTGCTCGCTATGCAAAATTTGCATACTGCGCAAGATTTTGAAGATGACACTTCCGTTACGACAAAGACGACGCCATGAAACGGCGCTACAAATTCAAAGGGCGACGCTAGAGCTGGGCACAGAAAATGGCCTTGATCACGTCACGACAGAAGAGATCGCCGTTGCCGCAGGGGTCAGTACGCGAACATTCTTTAATTATTTCCACAACAAAGAAGCCGCCGCGATCGGACACCCACCAGAATTCTGCGACACCGACTTGGTCGCCTTGCGCGATAGCACCGCCCCCTTGGCCGAAGACATTAAACGGCTACTCGATGAGCATTTGAACAAACTGGCTGAGGATGAGGCCATTTTGAGAATGGTGGGCAATGTCCTACGGGACAACGAAAAGGCCCGCGGCATCCTTGACGGGTTCCTCTTATCTCAGCGCAAAGAGTTAGCGGAAGTTCTCTGCCATCGCATGGCCAACCGCCAAGCCGCCGATGCGCTCGCCTTTATCACAACAAGCGCCATCGGCAGCGCGATCTCCCTTTGGGAACACGAAAACAACATAACTCTTAGTACGGCGCTCGACCGTGTTTGGGAGGGGTTTATGGACGCATCAAAGCTGCTCTCGCAGAGAGGCGAATAGTTTGCTGTCAAAAACAACGACGGACCAGGTGTTGTGCTCCGTATAACCCATCGTGTGTCACGTGTTGCGTGCGCCCCACGACCGCGCCAGAGGTTCGACGAAAGGCCCTAACATGAATAAATTTCTCTATGTCATCGCGTCAGTCGCCATCCTTGCAGGCGCTTATGTTTGGTCGTTTGGCGTCCCGGGAGGACCGCCAGCAGGCGTAGAGAGTGAAGCAGCCGCCGCACAAGGCGCAGGTGTTCCGGGTGGGCCTGGTGGCCCTCCGGGTAGGCCAGGCGGCGGTGGCGCGACCGCTGTCGTGTTGATGCCGTTGAACATGCAGCCCTTTGAGGACACCTTTCGCGCGATTGGCAGCTCCGAAGCCGTGACCAGCGCCACGCTAACCTCTGACGTTTCCGGCCGCGTTGTCGAGGTGAACCTGAGCTCAAACGCACAGGTGTCCGAAGGGGATTTGTTGGTGCAACTTGATGCCCGCGCGGCCACCCTGACCCTTGAGACAGCCCAAAGCGAATTGGAACAGGCCTCCGCGACGGTCGCACGTTATGAACGTTTGCAGCAGTCCGGCAACTCGACGGTCACCGAAGTCACTATCTCCGAGGCGCAGCTGGCGCTTCGTCTGGCCGAGGCGACCGTCGCGCAGGCAGAACTTGTGCTGGAAGACCTTACAATCCGTGCGCCAATTTCAGGCAAACTCGGGCTGAGTGACGTCAATGTCGGAGATTTCCTCACCGCCAACACACCAATCGTCACACTTGACGATTCAAGCGCCCTTCTGGTGGAATTCGAACTTCCTGAACGGTCCGTCGGGTACTTGTCCCTTGGGCGAGAGGTCACACTTGAAACGCCCGCAACAACGGGGCTGTTTTTCAAAGGCGAGATCACATCGTTTGATAGCCGAATTGACGATGTCACCCGCAGCGTAACCGTCAAAGTTCAGGTCGAGAACCCGGATGAAACACTTTGGCCAGGGATGACGTTTACCGCGCGGCTTAGCAATATGAGCGATCCATTGATAGTGGTGCCGACAACGGCCATCACCTGGTCCCGCGACGGCGCCAGCATCTGGTTCGAGGAAGACGGCAAAGCCCAAAGCACGCCCGTGACGATTCTTCATCGTCGTGACGAAAACGTCTGGCTGGATGTCGACCTTCCTCTTGGCACATTGGTGATCACCGAAGGTGCCCACAAATTGCGAGCGGGTTCGGAAATCACCAACGTAAAGGCCCCCACCCAACAACCGGAACAATCTTAGACATGAGCACGCCCACGATCCAACGCGCGGCTTCTGGATTGGCCGATCTGTTCGTTGCGAGGCCTATTTTCGGCTTTGTTGTCAACCTGTTGATCTTGATTGCAGGTCTGGCCGCGCTGATCTCTGTTGACGTACGCGAGATGCCTGATGTCGACCAACCGGTACTCACGATCCGTACCCAATACGAAGGCGCGACCCCTGCAACAATCGATCAGGAAATCACCCAAGTTCTGGAAGACGCGCTGAGCGCGCTCGAAGGTCTGTCTTACATCGAATCCACTTCTTCGACAGGCTCTAGCAGCATCACCATCGACCTGTCTGACGGCACAGATATCGACGTGGCTGCCAACGAGGCGCGGGAAATCGTGTCGGCCACGGTACGCCAGCTACCAAGCTACCTTGATGACGACCCAAGCGTGTCGAAATCCGACAGCAACGCCAGTGCGATCATTCGCTTGGCAGTGTTGGGGGATGTCTCGCTGGACGAGCTGACCGCCCTTGCCGAAGGCCCGATCTATAGCCGCCTGTCCCTGATCGACGGCATCGCCGAAGTCACAACGCGTGGGGATCGCTCAAACGAGTTCCGCGTCAACCTTGATGACCGCCTCATGCTCAGTCGCGGATTGACGGTGTTTGACGTCACGGCCGCCCTTGCCAATCTGCGCGATGACACGCCTTTGGGTGAGCTTGAAACCAGCGCACAAACGATCGCCTTGCAAGTCGGAAACGCCGACGTGACTGTCGAAACGATTGGCGACACGCTGATCGACTCGAACACGCGGATAGCAGATGTGGCACTGGACCAACTGGTGCCCGAAGACACCGAGGTTTCAACCCGCGTCAACGGGCAAACGGCCATTGGGCTCGACATCACCCGCCAATCCGAAGGCAACACGCTCGAAATCTCACGCGCGGTCAACACCGCCGTGGAAGAACTACGCGAGGTTCTGCCGGAAGGTGTAGAACTCATCGTCTCGACGGACGATGGCATTTTCATCGAAGGCGCGTTGAGCGAAGTTATCAAGTCTATCGGTTTGGCGACGGGCATCGTGATCCTTGTGATCTTCGCCTTTCTTCGGTCGTTACGAGCGACGCTAATTCCCGCGATTACCATCCCGGTCGCTTTGGTCGGCACGGTTGCTGCGATCTGGATGGCAGGATTTTCGATCAACACAATCAGCCTACTGGCCTTGGTTCTTGCGACGGGGATGGTGGTGGATGACTCAATCGTTGTTGTCGAAAACGTCATCCGAAAACGCAAAGACGGCATGGGGGCCTTTGCCGCTGCCGCTGCTGGCACAAACGAAGTGTTCTTTGCAGTTATCTCAACCACAGCGACATTGGCCGCCGTATTTATCCCGATATCGTTCCTTCCCGGTCAGGCGGGTGGCGTGTTTAGCGAGTTCGGTTTTGTGCTGGCTTTTGCCGTCACATTGTCTTCCATCGCGGCACTCACATTGGCCCCTGTCTTGGCCGCGCTTCTGGACCCGGGAAAACACGATCGAAAATCGCCGCACCCCTCGGCAACGCCCAGCCGCCTTTCACGTGGTTTTGACTGGGTAACGGACCACGCCATCCGCGCGCCTCTCCTTGTTGTGGCCGTTGCTGGTGGCTTTGCCCTTATCGCGCTTGGTGCGGCGAGCACGCTGACATCCACGATCACACCAACAGAAGATCGCGGCTTCTTCTTGGTTATGGCCCGCGGCGCATCTGACACGACGGCCGAATATCTGGACTCGCAGATCACCCAGATCGAAGAGATCCTCTCGCCATTTCAGGAACGCGGGCAAATCACATCCGTTCAAAGCATCATTGGCATAGGCGGCGGCACCACCGCATTCGTCGTAGCGCGCCTGCCTGATTGGGCAGACCGGGACTGGTCACAACAGGAATTGATGGGGCCGATCAACGGCATGCTATCATCCGTTCCTGGCGTGCAGGTCTTTGCGATCTCGCCAAACAGTCTGAACATCCGTGGCGGAGGAAACGGACTGACATTCGCGGTGAGCGGCACCAATGTAGACGCTATGACAGACGCTGCAGCCGAGTTAGTCGCCGTCATGTCCCAAGATGATACCTTTTCTAATCCGCAGGTTTCCGGCGACAGTGTACAGGCGCAATATAAAATTACCGTGGATTATACCAAGGGCTGCGATCATTGACCCACTTTCGCCCAATCTCTGATTCCGATTGACGTGATGACGTCCGGTAGGG
>CANNCS010000143.1 GCA_947503115.1 uncultured Marivita sp. | reverse complement strand
CAGGGAACGCCGTGCGCTGGACGCGCTCGATGAAATCCGCGGAAACAGGTAAGAAGTGTCAGACTCGGAGCACTAGGGCCCCTTAGCCCCGTCCCTTGCCCAAGTGCTTTTTCAAAGCGCCCGCGTTTTTTTCCCGACGCCCCTTATAGGGGTTCTTGTCACCCTGCCCGCGCAGCGTAAGGCGGATAGGTGTGCCCGGCATGTCGAAATCGTCGCGAAGACCGTTCACGAGATAGCGCTTGTAGCTTTCAGGCATCTTGTCGGGATGCGAGCACATCACGATGAATCCCGGCGGACGGGTTTTTGCCTGAGTCATATAGCGCAACTTGATCCGCTTGCCCTGCGGTGCGGGTGGCGGGTGCTGTTCCAGCATAGCCGCCAGCCAGCGGTTAAGCTGAGCGGTCGTCACGCGGCGGTTCCAGACGGTGTGGGCCTTAACGATGGCGGCTTGCAGACGGTCAAGGCCGCGCCCGGTTTTGGCAGAGACAGTGACCAATGGTGCGCCGCGAAGCTGCGGAAGGAGGCGTTCAAACTCCTCTTTCAGCATCTTAAGCTTGTCCTGTTTGTCGTCTTCCATGTCCCATTTGTTCACGGCGATGACCACAGCGCGGCCTTCGCGTTCGGCCAGATCCGCGATGCGCAGATCCTGGCTCTCAAACGGGATGGCGGCATCCAGCAGGACCACGACGACCTCGGCGAATTTGACCGCACGTAGGCCATCAGACACGGACAGCTTTTCCAGCTTTTCCTGAACTTTGGCTTTTTTGCGCATACCCGCCGTGTCGAAAATGCGCATATGCGTGCCGTCCCATTCGGTCTGCACAGAAATGGCATCGCGGGTGATTCCCGCTTCGGGCCCGGTGAGAAGGCGGTCTTCACCAAGAATTTTGTTGATCAGCGTGGACTTACCCGCATTGGGACGGCCCACAACAGCAATTTGCAACGGCTTGCTTGCGGTGATCGCGCGCGGAGCGTCGGGGTCTTCTTCGCCCACATCAACTTCGGTTTCGGGTGCATCCGCCTCAGCGCGTTTTTCGAACTCATCTGCAAGCGGCTGCAGCATCGCGTAGAGATCCGGCATGCCTTCGCCGTGTTCAGCAGAAATGCGCAGCGGTTCACCCAAGCCCAGTGCGTATGCTTCCAGCACACCTGCCTCGGCTGCGTTGCCTTCGGCCTTGTTGGCCCCAAGAATTACATGGGCGGCGCGTTTACGCAGAATGTCGGCCAGCACTTCGTCAGCAGATGTCACACCCACACGGGCGTCGATCAGGAACAGGCAGATGTCTGCCATATCCACCGCCCGTTCGGTGAGTTTGCGCATACGACCCGGCAGACTTTCGTCTGTCGCCTCTTCCAAACCAGCGGTGTCGATCACGGTAAAGCGTAGGTCGCCAAGACGCGCCGCACCTTCGCGCAAGTCGCGCGTCACACCGGGCTGGTCATCCACAAGCGCCAGGCGCTTGCCGACCAATCGGTTGAACAGGGTCGACTTGCCGACATTGGGGCGACCGACGATGGCGAGGGTGAAAGACATGGGCGCACAAGACTCCGCTTCAGATCAAGCCGCCCGCCTAGCCTATTTCCCGCGCCTGTGGAAGGGGTCAGCGATAAGCGTGCAAAACACCGTCGGTCGACACGACATAAAGCGTGCCATTCGCAACAACTGGGCGGGTTGTGGCGCCGCCGCGAATCTCGGTCTGGCTCACAAGCTCGCCTGAGGTCGGATCAAAGGACCGCAGGAACCCATCGGACGACGCCACAATAAGGCGCCCGCCAGCAAGGATCGGACCTTGGTTGGTGTAGGCCGAGTCGCGACGCCGCTGCGGCCGGCGCACAGGTTCGTACCCTGGCAGATCAACCGCCCAAATTTGCGAACCGTCGGTCGCGTCCAGACGGACCAGCACGTTCAGGTCGGACACGAAATAAACAGAGTTACCCGCAGGCCAAACCGGATCCATCGCACCATGCTGGGCAGTCCACAGCCGTTCACCTGAATTCACGTTCAGAGCGACAACACGGCCAGAATGGTTGCCCGCATACACCGTGTCACCGTCGATCACGGGATAGCCGGTGATGTCATCAACCAACGAAATCGCAAAGCCACGACGTGCGCCAACGATATCCGCGCTCCAGAGCCTCAAACCGCCCTGGCGGAACGCGCCCTGTACGGCACCGCTGCCGAACGAAAAAACGACATGGGTGTTGTTGACTGCGGGTGGTGCGGCGCCTGCGACATTGTTCGTGTCACCAAGACCATCGGACTGCCAGCGGACGCGACCATCCTCGGCCTCGATCGCCCAAGCAGTGCTGTCACCAGCAATGACATAGACCAAGCCGCCGAACGCGGTGGGCGCGCCCGTGGCGGTGGCTTGCAGTCGTTGCGTCCAGATTTCGCGACCGGTGGCGGTATCAAGCGCGCTGAGTGTTCCAAAACCGGATGTCACATAGAGGCGACCATTGTCGACAGCGAGTCCCCCGGCCAACGACTCGGACGCGTCATCGCGGAGTGGCACGAGACTATAGGACCAAAGTGCTTCGCCACTTGTGGACGTCGCGGACACACGTCCCGCGCTGTCGATGGTGAAGATTCGGCCGTCGGCGACGACAGGGTCGGTAATGATCCGCGCACGGCGTTTGTCGCCCTGTCCAATCGACGTGGACCAGATCGGCGTCAAGTTGGCGGACAGTGCTGCATTACTGACACGCGCCGACGGGCTGACATGGCTCTGCGGCCAGTTGGCGTTGTTCGTGGCAGCCGGCAGGTTCACGGCAACCGTGGCGTTTTCCTGAACAGCGGCGCTTGTACCGGGCGTGTCTTGCAGGATTTCGCGCACCCCAAGACGTTCACCCGGCAGGATGATTTCGCGATCTCCGCACCCCGCCAACACACCAGTTGCGATCACGCTGGCCAAAATGAATTTCGCTTGCACTGCCCTGCCCTCGTCTTTTTGTCGCGTCGAACCCTTTTGGTCCTCCGATCAGGACGCCTCGATCTCGCCCCCCAGCGCTACAATCAACTGAGAAGCGCGTCGGCGCAAGCCTGCTGTCAGTTCCGAATCCGCCAGAAGTCCGTTCAGGCGGGTCAGTGCGGCCTCGGTATCACCTGCTGCAATGTCGAGCAGCGCCAATTGTTCCTCTGCCAAGAGGCGTAGAGGCGCGCCCGGGCTTGCCATCGCTTCGAATGCAACGCGACGTTCTTCGGCGCTGAGCGGGCTTTCAGGACGGGTCAATGCCTTGAAGCTCGCGATCTGGCGGTAGATTTCCGGCAGCTCGCCATCGGTTGCGGCGGCGTTAAGCCGTTCCGACGCGGCGGTGCCGTTTCCATCTAGCGCTTCTTCGGCGGCAATCAGCATGTCTAGAACCGCTGACCCCTCTGCGGTGGGCGCGTCGATCTGGTCAAGCGCGCTTACCCTGTCGGAGGCTTCATCGTTTTCCAAAGCGGTAAGGATCGCATCCCCAAAGGCCTGCGCTTTCGCGGTTTCTGCCGCTTTGGTGTATTCGCGGTATGCGGTGCCACCAACCAGAAGTAGAACCGCGAGCACCGCGATCCAGCCATAACGGCGCATCAAACCGAAAAGACGGTCTCGGCGGACCTCTTCGGTCACCTCTTCGATAAAGCTGTCTGTGTCGCTCACTCGGAAGCCCCCTTTTACGAGCGCCTCATGTCGGACGCGCGTGGATTTCGCCCCTCATACCGTGATGCGGCTCAGGTGCCAAGTCGGGGTTTGTATAGATGTTTCGACCGTCAAGAGACGTGTTTTCCACCATTATGCAAGATTGTGGCGCAACAAAAGTAAAAGATCCGCGTCGAAACAGTTAGCCGTTCGGTTCATCTTGAAAAAAAGACCGTGCGTCATTAATCTAAACCGATTAGTTCACCGTATAAGTTCCGTCATTGACGCAATCGGTAATGGCACCAAGACCCGGGTCATCAGCACCCGTTTAACGATAGAAGTGCAGGCACAAGGTTCGTCTGATGCGCATAGTTCCTCTTATAACCGCCTTCATAGTGGCGATCGTCCTTTTTGGTTTGGTCATAGAACGGGAGCGCTTCTTTGCGCTTCTGTCCGATCTGAGCCCACGCGAAGAGGTCGCAACGCCGTCAGAAGCCGCCACACCCGAACCAGACCCGGTTGTCGAAACTGCTTCGAATGAGATCGAGGACGACGTTGTACGCGTCATGGCGAAGCGGTCCGTGGCTCAAGAGGTCGGAACACAGGTGCGCCTGCGCGGCGAGACCGAAGCCGCTCGTCAGGTGTCCGTAGTCTCTGAAGTGAGCGGCAAGATCATATCCCCTCCTTTGCGCAAGGGTGCGTTCGTTGAGGCTGGCGAATTGATGTGTTCAATTGATCCGGGCACGCGCCAATCAACGCTTGCAGAGGCTCAGGCCCGGTTGGCAGAAGCACAGTCGCGCCGACCTGAAGTTGAGGCGCGTATCCCCGAAGCGCGGGCACGTGTGTTGGAAGCCAAAGCACGACTTGAAGAGGCGCTCATTAACGCGACCGCCGCGGAGCGGTTGAGCCAAGATGGGTTTGCCAGCCAGACCCGCGTCGCCAACACTGAAGCCTCGGTGCAAGGTGCACAGGCTACAATCACCACAGCAGAGGCGGGTCTCAAGGCGGCCGAGGCCGGTTTGGACGGACTTACCGCAAGCATCGAAAGTGCGCACGCTGCAGTGACGCGCGCGCAGACCGAAATCGACAGGCTTAAGATCACGGCACCTTTTGCCGGTGTTCTTGAAACGGATACGGCCGAATTGGGAAGTCTTTTGCAGCCCGGCGGCCTTTGCGCGACGGTTATCCAGCTTGATCCGATCAAGGTGGTCGGCTTTGTGCCGGAAACAGAGATCAGTCGTGTCGAAGTGGGCGCATTGGCAGGCACCCGTCTGAATGAAGGGCCGGATCTTCAAGCACGCGTAACGTTTCTGTCACGCTCGGCGGATCCGACGACGCGCACATTTCGGGTCGAACTAACCGTTCCAAACCCTGATCTGGCGATCCGCGACGGGCAAACCGCCGAAATCCTGATTCAATCACAAGGTGTTATGGCGCATGTGTTGGCCTCGTCTTCGTTGACACTAAACGATGAAGGCACTCTCGGTGTTCGGGTCATCGATGCCGACAGCACGGCGCAGTTCAAGCCGGTCAAGGTGCTGCGGGATGCGCCGGAAGGAATTTATGTGACCGGATTGCCCGACCAGGTGGATGTGATCA
This sequence comes from uncultured Marivita sp., assembly GCA_947503115.1. Classification (GTDB taxonomy): domain Bacteria; phylum Pseudomonadota; class Alphaproteobacteria; order Rhodobacterales; family Rhodobacteraceae; genus Marivita. The sequence goes on along the minus strand of CANNCS010000143.1, from coordinate 4,018 downwards.
CTGTGGGGCAGGAATTTGTTACCGACGGGGTGACCGTTGCTCCCAGCTTTGAAGAGGTCATCCAATGACCGGGATCGTCGACTGGGCGGCTGAACGCGCCCGCATGGTTCTGGCGTTCATCGCCCTGTCCTTGGCAATCGGCACCTATGCCTATGTCGGCCTGCCCAAGGAAGGTGAACCGGATATTGAGATCCCTGCCCTGTTTGTATCAGCCGTTTTCCCCGGCATTTCGGCTGCAGACAGTGAAACCCTTTTGGTCAAACCGATGGAGACCGAGCTTGCCGATCTGGACGGGCTGAAATCGTTGTCGGGTACAGCTGCCGAAGGCTATGCGGGAGTCGCGCTGGAATTCGAATTCGGCTGGGACAAGACGCAAGTCATGGCCGATGTCCGTGATGCGATGAACAAGGCGCAGTCCAAGTTCCCTGCAGGCGCAGAACAATATTCCATTACCGAAATCAACTTTTCCGAATTCCCTATCGTGATCGTCAACCTGACGGGTCCCGTGCCAGAACGCACGATGGCGCGGGTCGCGAAGGATTTGCAGGATCGGCTCGAGTCGCTCGATTCCGTGCTTGAGGCCGGGATCGCCGGCAACCGGGACGAGATGCTTGAAGTGGTGATCGACCCGTTGAAGCTGGAAAGCTACAACGTTACCGCAAGTGAATTGATCAACGTCGTGCAGAACAACAACCAGTTGATCGCCGCCGGTGAATTGCGAAGCGAACAAGGTAGTTTTGCCGTTAAGATCCCGTCGAGCTTTGACGACCAACGCGATGTCTACAACCTGCCGGTCAAGGTGAATGGCGACCGTGTGGTCACTCTGGGTGATCTGGCGACGATAAATCTGACCTTTGAGGATCGGATGGGAACGGCGCGGTTCAATGGGGAAAAGACGCTGGCCTTGCAGGTTGTCAAACGCAAAGGCTTCAACCTGATTGACACCGCCGATGCCGTAAAGGCCGAAGTTGCCGCCGCAGAGGCAAACTGGCCTGCTGAGTTGCAAGCGGCTGTGACCGTGGGAACGTCGAACGACCAGTCCCGGATCGTGGACAGCATGGTCAAGCAGCTTGAAGGGTCGGTTCTGACAGCAATCGCTCTCGTGATGATCGTGGTGCTGGCGGCACTGGGTTTGCGCGCGGCGCTGTTGGTTGGGTTTGCAATCCCAACCTCGTTTCTTTTGTGTTTCGTATTCCTGTCGATCATGGGTGTCAGCATTTCAAACATCGTGATGTTCGGATTGATCCTTGCGGTGGGCATGTTGGTCGATGGGGCCATCGTGGTCGTGGAATACGCAGACAAGCGTATCAGCGAAGGCTCGGGCCCGATGCACGCTTATGTCGAGGCAGCCAAGCGGATGTTCTGGCCCGTCGTCAGTTCGACCGCAACGACGCTTTGTGCCTTTCTACCCATGTTGTTCTGGCCAGGAGTTCCCGGCGAATTCATGGGCATGTTGCCTGTCACGCTTATTTTCGTGCTTTCGGCGTCATTGGTGGTAGCGCTGGTGTATCTGCCTGTCATGGGTGGTGTGACAGGGCGGTTCTCACGCATGTTGGATCGGGCATCCCAAGGCCTAAGGGCGCGTACGCCTTGGCTTCTACGTGCGGCTTTGGTGCCGATTGTACTGGGTATGCTGTTTATTGGTGCGCTTTTACTATTGGATCCGTCATTCCTGTTCCCGCCCGTCGCAGATGGTATTGCTGCGCATGTTCCGGGGATCGTTCTATTTCTTCTTGGGTCAGTGTTGGCGTCTATCGTTTTGGACGCGGCATCCATCCAATGGAAACGCAAGCGCATTGAAGGGCGTCGTCAACGCACCGTTTTCGGCTATTTCATCAAGTTCATCGCAGGCAACCCAATCATGCCCATCGTGGCAGGTGCTGCCGTTTTGGCCTTTGTCTTTTGCGTGTTCACCTACTTCGGCGAGAACAGCAATGGCGTTGAGTTCTTTGTGGAATCCGAACCCGAACAGGCCATCGTCTACGTTCGGGCGCGGGGCAACCTGAGCCTTGCCGAGAAAGACGCGCTGGTGATGCGCGCCGAAGACATCGTACTAGCCCATCCCGGCGTGAAAAATGCGTTTTCCTTTGCCGGTGAAGGCGGGTTGAACACCGATGCCAGCGGTGCCGCTGTGCCAAAAGATACAATCGGTCAGGTACAACTTGAGACCATACCTTGGGAAGACCGCGCGGATCGTCCCGATCTGGATGGCGATATCGTGCTAGAGGAATTGACTGCTCAGTTGCAGGTCATCCCAGGCGTCGAGATCGAAATACTGTCGCAGAACCGCGGCCCCGCCAGTGGCAAGCCCGTACATCTACGGTTCAAGGCAGATGACTGGGACACGCTGCTGGCCTCGACCGCGCTGGCACGCGAACAATTCGATTCAACCGCAGGGCTGACGCTGATTGAAGACACGCGTCCTCTGCCCGGCATCGATTGGCAAATTGACGTCGACGTAGAGAAAGCCGGACGCTATGGAGCAAATGTGGCTGTGGTCGGCGCGATGGTGCAGTTGGTGACCCGGGGCATTTTGCTCGACACGATGCGGGTGGATAGCTCGGACGAAGAGATCGAAATCCGCGTGCGCCTGCCGGAAGAGGATCGGTTCCTGTCCACACTAGACACATTGCGGGTGCGCACCGCGGACGGGCTGGTCCCGCTGTCCAACTTCATTACCCGCAAACCGGTGGCCAAGCTGGCCGAAATCAATCGTGTCGATCAGAAACGCTATTTCGACGTGAAAGCGGATGTGCTGCCGGGATTGTCCAAGCTGGTATCAGACGGACCGGAGGGCCCCACGACACTTGCCACTCTCAAGGAACGCGAAGACGGACCAATTGAAGGGCCAAACGGCACGCGCTACGCGCTGTTTGAGTCCCCATCAATCACTGTCGCCGATGCAACCACGGCAATTGAAGACGGCGCGCGTGTGGTTCCGATCAATGCAAACGAGCGCATTGCCGAGTTGACCACTTGGCTGGAAGCCACCCCCCTGCCCGGCATCGATTGGGAGTGGACCGGCGATCAGGAAGAACAGGCGGAAAGCCAAGCGTTTCTTGGCAGCGCGTTCGGTGCCGCACTTGGCTTGATGTTCATCATCCTGCTGGCGCAGTTCAATAGCTTCTACAACGCGGTTCTGGTGTTACTTGCGGTCGTGCTGTCCACCACGGGGGTACTGATCGGCATGCTGGTCATGGACCAGACCTTCAGCATCATCATGACGGGTACCGGGATCGTCGCTTTGGCCGGGATTGTCGTGAACAACAACATTGTTCTGATCGACACCTATCAAGAGTATTCGCGCTACATGCCGCGGATCGAGGCCATCGTGCGCACTGCTGAAGATCGCATTCGTCCTGTTCTTCTAACCACGATCACGACCATGGCTGGCCTTGCGCCGATGATGTTTGGCCTCAGCCTTGATTTCTTCGGTGGCGGTTATTCGGTCAACAGCCCGACCGCGTTGTGGTGGAAGCAACTCGCGACAGCTGTTGTGTTCGGCCTTGGCATCGCCACGGTGCTGACTTTGGTGTTCACCCCGTCAATGCTGGCGGCGCGGGTTTGGTTTAGCACCTACGCGCTGTGGGTATTCCGTCTACTGGCGCGTTTGGGTGGCGGGAGCGCAAGCCGAGCCGGACGTGACTGGGCGCTGCAACGGGCTGCCCGCAAGCTGAAATCACTGACAATCCTGTGGGAAGATGATGAATCGCGACCCGAGGTAGACTACGAAGAAGGCACGTCAGGCGCGCCAGCACTCGAGGATCTCAAGCGGGTCTTACAGCGATCACAGGCCGATGACAGCATCCCTCCGGTACGTGCTGCGGAATAATTAGGCAGCTTTGTTGAAGTGCATTTCTCTATTTTAGAGTCGTTTCACCATTGTTGCGCAATTGTGAACGGAACGCCCTCCACCCTTGGAGATCATGCCTTTTCTGTGTAACTAATACCAAAGGGGCTGGCTTCTGACTCATTAGGGATTTCTGAGGTTCCCAGCTCGCCCGCGCTCTGATTCCAT
>CANNCS010000142.1 GCA_947503115.1 uncultured Marivita sp. | reverse complement strand
TCCGTGTTCAGAATCCATCTCGCCGGTCGGCACCACCCCTAAAATTGGCGAAATGCGCCCTGTGTCGTGTAGTGTGCTCGCAAGTAGGGATGTGTGTTAAGCGTTCCGGAAAACAAGCCGGACGCCGCAGGTACACACGCTACGCCCTTTGGACTGAAGGATTATCTTATGCGATTTACATTGAACCGCCGCCGCTTTTCCGACCTGTCCGAGCAGGAGATTTTGGCGCTCGCGATTTCCTCTGAAGAAGACGACGCCCAAATCTACCGCTCTTATGCCGAACGATTGCGTGCGGAATTTCCATCCACAGCTGCGATCTTTGAGGGCATGGCATTAGAAGAGGATGAGCATCGCAAGCGATTGGTCGATTTGCACCGGGACCGGTTTGGTGAAGTGATCCCACTGATCCGGCGCGAGCACGTCGCGGGGTACTATGCACGTCGTCCTGTCTGGTTGGTCGAAAACCTTGGAATCGACCGCATCCGCGCCGAAGCCGAGGCGATGGAGCGGGATGCAGAGCGGTTCTATCTTGCCGCCGCGAAACGCACGAGCGATGCGACAACACGCAAATTGTTGGGCGACTTGGCAGCGGCCGAAGCAGGACATCAGAACACCGCAGAAAAACTGGAACAGGACCATCTGACCGATGACACTCGCAGCAGCGAAGCAGAAGACGCTCACCGTAAGTTCATTCTGACTTGGGTTCAGCCGGGTTTGGCCGGATTGATGGACGGGTCGGTATCGACGCTGGCCCCGATCTTTGCCACCGCTTTTGCGACGCAAGACACTTGGACCACGTTTCTTGTTGGTCTGGCGGCGTCGGTTGGCGCAGGGATTTCGATGGGGTTCACCGAAGCTGCGTCGGATGATGGTCAGTTGTCCGGGCGCGGATCGCCTTGGAAGCGTGGATTTGCATCTGGGATCATGACAACTGTCGGCGGGTTGGGGCACGCCCTGCCCTACCTTATCCCGGATTTCTGGACCGCGACGATCACGGCCTTTGTGGTGGTGTTCATCGAGCTTTGGGCGATTGCGTGGATTCAGAACAAATACATGGACACGCCGTTCTTCCGTGCCGCGCTTCAGGTGGTTCTGGGTGGGGCGCTTGTCTTTGCGGCGGGTGTTCTGATCGGTAGCGGGTAAGACTTAGGCCCGCCAACAAAAAAACCCGGGCGCGAGCGCCCGGGCAGTTGGTCACAAAAGACTGATAGGAAGGAGGAGATCAGCCTTTGGAGAATTCGGGGTAGGCTTCCATGCCCAGCTCAGCCATGTCGAGACCATTGATCTCTTCTTCTTCGCTGACGCGGATACCCACAGTGGCTTTCAGGATGAACCACAGGACCAGCGAGGCGACGAAGGTGAACACACCGTAGGCCACGATACCTGTCAGCTGGGTCACCAGGCTTGCTTCACCGTAGAAGATCACGGCGATGGTGCCCCAGATACCTGCAAAGAGGTGGACCGGGATGGCGCCGACAACGTCGTCGATCTTGAGCTTGTCGAGGAACGGCACAGCGAAGACCACGATCACACCACCAACAGCACCGATCCAGAGCGAACCAAAGAGCGTCGGAGCGAGCGGTTCAGCTGTGATCGACACGAGGCCAGCCAGAGCACCGTTGAGAACCATGGTGAGGTCGACCTTCTTGTACATCACCTGCGTCAGGAGCAGAGCAGCGACAGCACCGGCAGCAGCGGCCATATTGGTGTTGGCGAAGATGCGCGACACGTCGGACACATCACCCACAGTGCCCATTGCGAGCTGCGAGCCACCGTTGAAGCCGAACCAACCGAGCCACAGGATGAATGTGCCGAGGGTTGCGAGTGCCAGGTTGGAACCCGGGAACGGGTTCACACGGCCATCTTTGTATTTGCCGATACGCGGACCCAGCACGAGGACACCGGCCAGAGCAGCCCAGCCACCGACAGAGTGTACGACGGTCGAACCTGCGAAGTCGGAGAAGCCCATTTCGGACAGCCAACCGCCACCCCACTGCCAGGAACCGGAAATCGGGTACATGAGGCCAGTCAGAACAACCACGAAGGCAAGGAAGGGCCACAGCTTGATGCGCTCAGCCACGGCACCGGACACGATGGACGCGGTTGCGGCAACGAACACCAGCTGGAAGAAGAAGTCAGAGCCAATCGACGCGTAATCAAGCGCAGCATCGGCTGCGGCAACGCCGACCGGATCAAGAACGGTTTGGCCACCGATGGCGAAGAAGCCGTTGAAGTCGCCCGGGTACATCGTGTTGAAGCCAACGAGCCAGTACATGATGGCGGCGATCGAGAAGAGCGCGATGTTCTTGGTCAGCTGCATCGCCACGTTCTTGGAACGCACGAGGCCTGCTTCGAGCATGGCAAATCCGGCTGCCATGAAGAACACGAGGAAACCTGCCATGAGGAACAGGAGTGTGGTGAAGATATACGGGCCGACCTCGTCCATGGTCGGCGCGGCGGCCTCTTGAGCCATGCCCATAACTGGCAGCGCAGCAAGCGCGGCAGCGGGCAGGAGTGTCTTGATTAGTTTCATCTGTATGTGTCCCCTAGTCTCTGTCACAGCGCCTGTTCAGAGCGCATCCCCGTTAGTTTCGCCTGTGCGCACGCGGATTGCTTGCTGCGCATCGAGCACGAAGATCTTGCCGTCACCGATTTTGCCGGTGCGGGCTGTCTTGGTGATGGTCTCGATCACTTGATCTGCCATGTCGGCACCAACCACGATCTCGAGTTTGATTTTTGGCACAAAGTTCACCGCGTATTCTGCGCCGCGGTAAATTTCGGTATGGCCGGACTGAGACCCGAACCCCTTGATCTCGGTTACCATCATGCCGCGGACGCCAATGTCTGTGAGCGCCTCGCGGACTTCTTCAAGCTTGAACGGCTTGATTGTCGCTATGATGAACTTCACCTTGGTCCCTTTCCCTTGCAGGTCGATCTTGTTTGCAAGCGCAGAAAAGAGGCACTCGGGAGAGGAATGGAAGATTTCAGCCAGTAGCCAGCAGGTCACAGCGCGCCAAGTTGCACAAATTTTGCACAAAAATGCCCAAATGATTACTTTTTGGGCAATCAAAAAACCAAGTAACCTAATCTTGACCGGTCCACATCGACTGTGAAAGCCACTAGATTAATAAAAAAAGAGCAGCATCACAGGCGGGGGCCATGACTGATTCACGACGCGGGAAAGGCCGTCTGGTCGCAGACCGGCGATATCCCAAGACACCAGCTAAAGCGTCCAAGCCACGCAAGGCAGCCCCGGCCAAGCGCAAGACGACGCGCGCCAAGGCCAAGCGCGGCGGGATTGTTGGTTTTTTCACCGGGATTATTGGCTGGGTGTTCCGCTTTTTCTTTCGTCTGTTTGTGCGCGCGGGCGTTGTCGCTGCGATCATCATCGCCGGCTTTGTCGGTTACGAGTACACAACTCTGCCTCCGGTTTCCGAAGCACTCGATGGCCGCGCCCGCGGGTCGGTTCAGCTATTGGATCGCGACGGCGTCGCTTTTGCATGGCGTGGCGACCAGTTCGGCGGTGTCGTAACAGCCGATACGGTGTCTCCGCACCTTAGGAACGCTGTCATCGCAACCGAGGACCGCCGTTTCTACAGCCATTTTGGAATATCACCGCGAGGTATGGCCTCGGCGGTTCGGATCAACCTGTCCGAAGGGCGTGGGCCGCTGTCGGGGCACGGCGGTTCCACAATCACACAACAGACGGCAAAACTGCTGTGTTTGGGCGTGGCCTACGACCCTAACGCTTGGAAGAACGAGGCGGAATACGTCGCAGATTGCCGACGCGGGTCGCTTTACCGCAAGGGTAAGGAAGCGGTCTACGCCCTGGCAATGGAGATCAAGTATACCAAAGACGAGATCCTCTCGATCTATCTGAACCGCGCGTATATGGGCGGAGGCGCTTATGGTGCGGCGGCGGCGGCAGATCGGTATTTTTCCAAACCCGCCTCGGCTTTGACACCCCAGGAAGGCGCGATGATTGCCGGGCTTTTGACAGCGCCCTCGAGCCTTGCGCCAACATCGAACCTTGAACGGTCACAAGCCCGAGCGGCGACAGTGCTGCGTTTGATGAATGACCAGGGCTTCCTGTCAGACGAACAGACACGCGCCGCACAGGCAAACCCAGCGACCCTATCGGACAAGGCCCAGACCCAGACCGGAGGATACTTTGCGGATTGGGTCATGCAGTCCGGACCAGACTTCTTTACCCGCGACACGACCGAGGACGTGATCATTTCGACAACGCTGGACCAACGTATCCAGAAAGCGGCGGAAGACGCGATCAAGACCGTCTTTGCGACAAAGGTGCGGGAAGGCTCAAAGGCGCAGGCGGCGATTGTCGTAATGTCTTCCGATGGCGCGGTGCGTGGCATGGTTGGTGGGCGACAGACCAATGTGTCAGGCGTTTTCAACCGCGCGTCGCAAGCCAAGCGGCAAACCGGGTCGGCGTTCAAACCCTTTGTCTATGCGACAGCCCTAGAGCTGGGTTACAGCCCTTATGACCGGGTCACGGACGAGCCGTTCTGCATGAACATTCCCGGCTCCGGGCAATGGTGCCCCGAGAACTACTCGGGCGATTATTTTGGCTCTGTCACGCTGGTTGATGCGCTGGCCAAGAGCCTGAACATCCCTGCGGTAAAAATTTCGGAATCCGTGGGACGCGATCTGGTCCGCAAGGTATCCGAGGATTTCGGCATCCAAAGCTCTTTGACCGATACGCCCGCATTGGCCCTTGGTGCGTCCGAAGCCTCACTTTTGGAAATGACGGGCGCCTATGCCGGTATTTTGAACGGTGGCTCGTCAGTGACGCCCTATGGCCTCAAGGAGCTGCGCCTTGTTGGCGAGGCACAGCCGTTGATGGGCACTGGCGGTGGAATCGGGGAACGCGTCATCAATGAAGAGGCCGCACGGCAGCTGATCTGGATGATGGAAAAAGTGGTCAGCCAAGGCACCGGCGGGCGCGCGAAATTGCCGGATCGTCAGGTTGCGGGCAAGACAGGCACATCCCAAGAAGCGCGCGATGCCTGGTTCATCGGATTTACTGCGGATTACGTCACCGGCGTCTGGATGGGCTACGACGATAACACGCCGCTTGCCGGGGTGACGGGCAGTGGTCTACCCGCCGAAATTTGGCATGAAGCGATGGTGCGCGTCCACGACGGATTGCCAGTCCGCCCTTTGCCAATGATCGAACCAACCGAGCCTCGGCAGGTGGCGCAGCCGCAACCGTCGCAGCAGCGAGATCAAGGTGGGAACGCACTTGAGAACGCGTTGAACCAACTGTTGCGAGATATTCTGGGGCAGAACTGACAAGCCACCCTGTCAAGACACGCCGTTGTCTTTCCTCTTCCCATTTTCGGCGGCGCACAATAGCGTCCGCACAAACCAAAAAAGGGAGAGCCAACATGACCAATGCTATCGACGCCCGCCTGGCCGAATTGGGCCTGACCTTGCCAGACGCACCCGCGCCGGCCGCGAACTATGTTCCGTTCGTACAGACTGGAAATCAGGTCTATGTGTCTGGCCAACTGCCGACTGGGCCAGATGGTCTGATCAAGGGCAAACTGGGCGATGATCTGGATGCTGAAGCCGGAGCAGAAGCCGCAAAATACTGTGCCCTTGCGCTGCTGTCGCAAGCGCGCAAAGCGGCGGGTGGCGACCTCAGCCGAGTTCGCGTGGTCAAGCTGGTGGGTTTTGTGAACTCAACTGCCGATTTCGGGGATCAACCCAAAGTGGTGAACGGCGCGTCTGACCTGATGGTCAATGTTCTGGGGGAAAATGGCCGCCATGCCCGTTCCGCGGTGTCGGCAGCGTCCTTGCCGTTTGGCGTGGCTGTCGAAGTCGAAGGGATATTCGAACTGCTATGACTCGGCTGTCGCCCGCGTTTCTGACCCGCCCGATTGCGCATCGCGGCTATCATAACAAGGCCGAAGGGGTGATCGAGAACAGCCCCTCGGCCTTTGCTGCGGCGATTGCTGCTGACTATCCGATCGAACTTGATCTTCAATTGTCCCGAGATGGCGTACCGATGGTGTTTCACGACGACACCTTGGGCCGGTTAACTGCGGAAACAGGGGCTGTGCGGGACCGGGATGCCGCCGAACTAGAAACGTTCACGCTGACGGGTGGCACCGACAGGATTCCGACATTGGCACGCGTTCTGGAACAGGTCGATGGCGCGGTGCCTTTGTTGATCGAACTAAAGGACCAGCACGGCGCGATGGGAGACACCGATGGCGTTCTGGAGCAGGCAGCTTTGGAGGCACTCAAGAATTACGCGGGTCAGTTTGCGCTGATGTCTTTCAACCCAAGCATGATGGCAAAGGTCGCGGCGTTGTCACCTGAGACGCCGCGTGGCATCATAGGTTGCGCGTGGCGCGAGATCGATGAACCGCATGTTCCGGTGGATCGGCGCGCCGCGCTCGCCACCATTCCCGGTTTCGAAGAGATCGGCGCGGATTTCCTGAGCCATGACCATACCAATCTTGAATCCCCCCGCGTTGAACAACTCAAGGCGGCGGGTGTACCGATCCTGTGCTGGACCATTCGCAGCCCTGAGCAAGAACGTCAGGCCCGCAAGATTGCGGACAACATCACCTTTGAAGGCTATGTGGCTTGATCCCCGGCTGATCAGACCCACGTAGCATCGCGTAACCAAGGAACGGACATGTCCGACCCAACCGACGCGCCAACAATCGCCATTTCCATGCACGGTTCCCTGTCGCAGATCGCGGCAGAGGAATGGGACGCCTGTGCCTGCCCGGAAGTGGCCGATGGCCAGAGAGCCTATGACCCGTTCACGACCCATCGTTGGCTGAAGGCGTTTGAAGATAGCCGTTCGGTCGGGACAGGCACGGGATGGGATCCCCGCTACATGACTGCCGAAATGGACGGTCAGATCATCGCCTTCGCACCGCTTTACGCAAAGAGCCACAGTCAGGGGGAATACATCTTCGACCACAACTGGGCACATGCGTGGGAACGCGCAGGCGGGCGGTACTATCCCAAGCTGCAGATGGCCGTCCCATTTACGCCGGCGACAGGCCGCCGCTTCCTGACCCGTCCAGGTTTCGAGACTGAAGGGATCAGCGCCTTGATCCAAGGGGCGGTTCAGGTGGCGTCAGACAATGAGTTGTCGTCTCTACACATCACCTTTTGCACCGAAGCCGAAGCGATTGCCGGAGAACAGATCGGTCTGTTGCGGCGGCGCACTCAGCAGTACCATTGGGAAAACCGGAATTATGCCGATTTCGACGACTTCCTCGCCAATCTGAGTTCGCGCAAGCGCAAAACCATCCGCAAGGAACGCGATCGCGCGCAAGGGTTTGGCGGAACAATCCATCAATTCACCGGCGATCAAATCCAACCAGACCACTGGGATGCGTTCTGGTCGTTCTATCAAGACACGGGTGCGCGAAAATGGGGAACACCCTACCTTACCCGCAGGTTTTTTGACATTGCGCAAGAGCACCTGCGGGATGACATCCTTCTTGTACTAGCCGAACGTGACGGGCGCTGGGTGGCAGGCGCCATGAACGTCATCGGACGCGACACGCTTTTTGGACGTTACTGGGGATGTGTCGAAGACCACCCCTGCCTGCATTTCGAACTGTGTTACTATCAGGCAATGGATTACGCGATTGCGCATGGCCAATCCCGCGTCGAAGCCGGGGCACAAGGCGAACACAAACTGGCACGCGGATATTTGCCGGTTTACACCCATTCGCTGCATTGGGTCGGAGATCCGGGTTTCTCGGATGCCATCGCGCGTTACCTTGAGGCCGAGGCAGAGGCCGTGGGGCAGGATATCGAGGTTCTGACAAGCTATGGCCCCTTCCGCAAAGTGAATACGGAGGATCACGAATGACCGAGAAACTTTCCGATACAGCGCGCAAGACAGTCCTTGGCCCACTTCTGGAAACTGGGTGGGTTCTCGACGAAGAGAAAGACGCGATCAGCAAGACGTTCAAGTTCAGTGACTTCACGGAAGCCTTCAGCTGGATGGTCCGCGCCGCCCTTTGGGCCGAAAAGTGGAACCATCATCCCGAGTGGTTCAACGTCTACAATCGGGTCGAGGTTACTTTGACGACGCATGACGTTGGCGGCTTGTCGTCCCTTGATGCCAAATTGGCCAGAAAAATGGACACTCTCTGAACCGAAGGCACGCTTTTCACGCCAACGGCTGAGAATATCACAGTTTTTTCAGTCCTCCCACGTTTCGGCTCCTGCTAGCCTCAGATTGGTTAACAGTATGTGCGTGGTGATATGTCCTCTCCGTCGAATGAACGTCTGACCCATCTTGTCTACGAGGCGTCGCTGGACAACTCGCTCTTGCCCGAGTTGATCTTGGAATTGACCGAACAGGTGCAGATGGCCGCCGATGGCCGGATGATCGAAGCTGACCAGCGCCACGATCTGAGCGACCTGATGATCCACTTCCGTCGCGCCATCGAGATTTCGGAAAAGATGGTGCGTTTGCAGGAACGGGAATCCGATCTTGAAGCCGTCTTGGGGACATTTGCGGTGGGCATCGCGCTGGTTGATGACAGCGGCGCGCCGTTGGTCATCAATCAGGCCATGCGGGAAACCGGATTGGCGCTTGATGCTCCGATCAAGCTTCTTCCAGCGATGGGTGGCGTCGAACAGGAAGCCAAGGCCAAGACCTTGTCGCGCTGGGTGTCAGAATCGAACCGGCTTGAGACCCCGCAATCCCTAATGACCCGCGAAAGCGAAACCACTTATCTGCTGCTGCCCCGCCAAGAGGCGATCCGCATGGGGTTCCCGGCAAAGGCCGCAGCCGTTCTAGTGGCCACAAATCAGAACACCACTGACGGTCTACGCGCATTGGCAAGTGCACATGATCTGACACTGCGGGAACAGGCGTTGGTACGCGGGTTGATGGAGACCAGCGACCTGCGCAAGGCCAGCACCGCAATGGGGATCAGCTACGAATCCGGTCGGACTTATCTTAAGCGCGTGTTCGAAAAGACCGGCCTTAGCAGCCAGGTCGACCTGATCAACACAATCGCGAAAAGCCCGCTCTCGATGTTCCGTCAGCGCGAAACCACCGATGCGGAACGTTTTCAGGTACGGCGGTTGCTGAGGCTACCAGACGGGCGGATGCTTGAATATTTCATTCTTGGGCCAGACGACGGCCAGCCCGTCGTGCTTTTCGATGCGCTGTCAGGGTCATCGATCGACCTTACCGGATTTCCGCGCCACTACCTTGAACATCTTGAACATTATACCAAGGGCTGCGATCATTGACCCACTTTCGCCCAATCTCTGGTTCCGATTGACGTGATGACGTCCGGTAG
>CANNCS010000141.1 GCA_947503115.1 uncultured Marivita sp. | reverse complement strand
CAATTGAGGGCATACCATTCTTCGGTAGGAAATTAGCCATCAAGAAGCAATTGAGGATCAGAGTCGCGTAGTGTGCTTTTGGACTGTCGCCTGAGGGGAAATAGTCCTGCTGCAAAGGGACATTTTACTTCAAATTTGCGAAACGATGCCAAGGAATGGCCGCAATTGCTTCGAAATGTGGCCTTTGTTGGAAGCGAAAACGTAAGGGTAGCTGCACAAAGCTTCACCTCGGCGTCGTACCATTAACAGCCCCCACCCAGTGTGCGACGTCGAGGTATCTACTTCCCCCAAACATCATCTGATTGACCTGCCCCCGCGTCTGCCTATCTTGAGCCGCAAAAGGGGAGGAACAGAACCTATGCGCGACTTTCAAATGCCGGGGCGCTCTGCGGTCATGGCGACAAATGGCATGTGCGCGACGTCGCATCCGCTCGCGGCTCAAGCTGCCGTCGATGTTCTGAAGCGGGGCGGCAACGCGGTTGACGCGGCCATTGCTGGCGCTGTGATTCTGGGACAGGCCGAACCGGCCATGACTGGTATCGGTGGGGACTGCTTTGCCCTTATTTCACCTGCGGGTGGTGACGATGTGATCTCGATCAACGGATCGGGCCGTGCTCCCTCCGCAGCAAATGCCGACGATCTGCGTGGCCGCGGCGAAGCGACGGTGCCGCTCTATGGTCCCGAAGCAGTGACGGTTCCGGGTGCCATTGACGCGTTTTGCACGATGTCTGAACGCTGGGGCCGCCTTGGTCTGGCAGACAGTCTTGCACCCGCCATCGACTACATGGAGAACGGTCTGCCCGTTGCGGATCGGGTCGCTTGGGATTGGGACAAGAACGCCCATCTGCTGCAAGGCCACGCCCGGTCGCATTACCTCATGCAGGGATCGATTCCGAAAAGGGGAGAGGTGTTCCGCCTGCCCGGTAACGCCGAGGTGCTGCGCCGCATCGCCAAAGAGGGGCGTGACGGGTTCTACAAAGGTGAAGTCGCTGAAGATATGCTTGCCACGCTTAACGCGCTGGGCGGTGTACACACCGAGGCCGATTTCGCAAACGCAGCCACCACCATCGGCGCGCCGATTAGTGGTACCTATCAAGGCCGCGAACTGTTGGAACATGCGCCGAACGGGCAGGGCGCAACGGCGATCCTCTTGCTCAACATCCTGTCCCAGTTTGACATCGCTTCGCTCGACCCCTTTGGCGCAGACCGTGCCCATATCGAAGCTGAAGCGACCAAGCTGGCCTACGATGCCCGCAACCGGTTTGTGGCCGACCCTGATCACATGACCAAGCTTGATCACATGCTGTCGATGGATACGGCGCAGAAACTCGCCACTCTGATCGACCCGAAAAAGGCCATGACTGGGCCCGCTGCAATCAGCGAAGCGGTCCATAAAGACACGATCTACATCACTGTCGTCGACAAGGATCGCATGGTCGTGTCGCTGATCTATTCGGTCTTCCACAGCTTTGGTTCGGGTCTTGCCTCCGAGAAATTCGGCGTCCTGTTCCAGAACCGTGGCGCAGGCTTCACCCTGCAAGAGGGTCACGCCAACGAATATGGCGGTGGCAAGCGACCGATGCACACGATCATCCCGGGCATCGTTCGTGATGCCGGTCGTGTCGCTATGCCCTTCGGCGTGATGGGGGGGCAATACCAGTCCTGCGGTCACGCTCGCGCTGTCACCAACATGACGGATTTCGGTCTCGCGCCACAGGACGCATTGGATGCGCCGCGTTGTTTTGCCGAGAATGGTAAGCTGATGGTGGAACGTGGTTATTCCGACGAGGTGCGTGCGCAGCTGGTCGAAATGGGGCACGAGGTAGAAACACCCGAGGTCGCAATCGGTGGTGCTCAGGCTATCCTGATCCACGAACATGGCGTTCTCGAAGGAGCCTCCGATCCGCGCAAGGACGGCTGCGCAATCGGCTATTGATCAATGGCGCCCGGCTTTTCGGAAAGTCGGGCGCACCTGTCCGAAAAAGTGCCGCGCTTCAGTAGCTGTAGTCGCGGTATATCCGGCTGATATCGCCATTCCAATCGCCGCTGTAGTGGTCGATGAATTCATCGGCGAGAGTCTTGCCCGTTTCGACGCTTTCTTTCAGCGCATTCAGGAAATGGGTTTCGTCCGGCACCAGCCCACCGGCACCGGGACGCGCCCGCGCCACCAGACCAGCCTCTGAAATCTTCAACGCTTCGCGCGCCAGATCGTGCATTTTGATCCCGTTCACCTCGGCCTGAAGGCCGTCGATGGACGCAGCCACACGCAGCCCTTCGCGGGTCTCGGCATCCCAACCCTTGACCAGATCCCAAGCCGCGTCCAATGCGGATTGGTCATAGGTCAGGCCGACCCAGAACGCAGGCAAGGCACACAAACGTCGCCACGGGCCACCATCGGCGCCGCGCATCTCTATGTATTTCTTCACTCGGGCTTCGGGGAAGATCGTTGTCAGGTGATCGGCCCAATCCGACAGGGTTGGGGTCTCGCCCGGCAGCGCGGGCAATTCACCCTTAAGGAAGTCACGGAACGACTGCCCCAGTGCGTTGTGATACACCCCGTCGCGGTAGACGAAATACATCGGCACATCGAGCGCGTATTGCACCCATGCCTCAAACCCAAACCCGTCTTCGAACACAAAGGGCAGCATCCCAGTGCGGGCATCATCCAGATGACGCCAGACCCGTCCGCGCCAGCTTTTGTGGCCGTTCAGCTTGCCCTCAAAGAAGGGCGAGGTGGCAAAAAGCGCATTTGCCACCGGCTGCAATGCCAGCGCCACGCGCATTTTCTGCACCATGTCCGTCTCGGACGAGAAATCGAGGTTCACCTGAACCGTACAGGTGCGCCGCATCATGGTCGTGCCGGCCGTGCCGACTTTTTCCATGTAGCTGTCCATCAGCTTGTAGCGCCCTTTGGGCATCAGCGGCATGTCCTCGTGCCGCCAAATTGGGGCGGCACCCAGCCCGATAAAACCAACGCCGATTTTGTCGGCGATGTCCTTCACGTCGCGCAGGTGGTCGTTCACTTCGTCGCAGGTCTGGTGAATGGTCTCAAGCGGAGCACCCGACAGCTCAAGCTGGCCGCCCGGCTCCAAAGAGATGTTGGCCCCGTCCTTTACCAGCCCGATGAGATTGTCGCCCTCCATGACCGGCGCCCAGCCATGCGCGTCGCGCAGCCCTTGCAGAACCGCAAGGATCGACCGCTCACCTTCGTAAGGCAGCGGTTTCAGACTGTCTTTGCAATACCCGAACTTCTCGTGCTCGGTGCCAATGCGCCAGTCTTCCTTGGGCTTACAACCAGAAGCGAGGTATTCGGCCAACTGGTCGTGATGTTCAATGGGCCCGCCGCCGGATTGGGGTATGGACATGGCGCGTCTCCGGTCTCTTTGCTCGTCAGTCGGGGTCAGCCTTGGGCTGATTTCCCGGGGCTGTCAATGCAGGCTCTGGATCCGTTTCGAGAGGTCAGCCCTGCGCCAGAGCACAATGGGCGCGGTGCCTTCGTGTTTCAAGGTCGATGCGACACGGCCGGGGCTAAGGCCGGGCAGGCTGGCGAAGGCATCGAACAGGACATCTGCGCCTTCAGCGTTCACGGGAATGTGCAAAGCTGGACCGCCTTCGTGTGTGATGACCCAGTGTTGCGGGTGCTCGGTTGGGTCGAGGCTAAGCGAGGTTATGGCCTCCAGATCCACCAATCCGCCGTTCAGAGGCCCGAAATAGCCGATGCGCCGTTCCACCACTTGTACCACGCCCGGTCCGCCGCCGCCCACCCGGGCACGTCCGCGTTGCAGCCCGGCAAAGAACAGCGCGGCCCCCAGAAACAAGGCCAGATAGCCGATCCAAACAAGCAGCCCCGGAGTCACGCCTAGCACCCAGTAGAGCCCAAGCAACAGGATTGCCGCGCCCACCAGCGCCTCGCGCCAGCGCAGGATCGCCGCGCGCACTTCAGGGCGGATAAAGTTCATCGCACGTTACCTGTTGCGTCACATCCGTTGACGGGTGTGCAATTCTCGATCGACCGACAATCCGTCACGCCCAGTCCCCCAGCGTGCTCTGCCACAACGTCAGCGCGGCGACTGCAGCCGTATCAGCCCGCAGGATACGCGGTCCTAGGCTGATAGGTGTTGCATGATTCAACCCCCGCAGCCGTTTGCGTTCGTCCTCTGAAAACCCGCCTTCTGGCCCGATCAGGATCGCCCATGGCCCTGGTGTGTCAGGCAACCGCCCGGTCTCTCCGGCCAGTGCTTCATCGCAAAACGCGATCTGTCGCTCGGTGTCCCAACGGCTCAAAAGCCGGTCAAGTTTGGTCAGCTCGGCGACTTCGGGAACAAATACCCCGCCACATTGCTCGGCCGCCTCGACTGCATGCGCCTGCAACCGATCCTGGCGAATGCGCTCGGAATTGGTGTGAGCGGTCTGCACCGGCACAATGCGCCGTGCACCCATTTCCACAGCCTTTTCGACGATGAAGTCGGTGCGCGCTTTCTTAATCGGTGCGAACAGCAGCCAAAGGTCCGGCGGCATCACTTGCGGCTGTGACTGCTCGCGACAGACAAGGATGCCTCCACGCTTGCCCGCCTCGGCGACGTCGGCCTGCCATTCGCCGTCGCGCCCGTTGAATAGTGCGACTGCGTCACCAACCGCCATACGCATCACGCCAAACATGTAATGCGCCTGCTCCCGCGTCAGAGGAACCGGTTGTGCCGCCCCAAGTGGCTGCTCTACAAAAAGTCTGACTTTGGCACGCATTTTTTCAGTCATGGAGCAACACATATGCCCGGCCCGCAGATTTCACCAGACCAGAGCGGTCAGGTTGCCGACGCAGTCACGGGCAATTGGGTCGATACTCTCGCCCCATCATGGACACGCCCGTACCTTCGATTAAGCCGCGCGGACAGGCCCATCGGAACATGGCTGCTGTATCTGCCCTGCGTCTGGGGCACGCTCTTGGCGATGTTCCACACGGGTGAGGCACGCCTTTTCGATGCGTGGATAATCTTCGGTTGTGGAATCGGCGCGTTCCTGATGCGGGGCGCGGGGTGCACTTGGAATGACATCACCGACCGCGATTTCGACGGTTCGGTCGCCCGGACCGCGTCGCGGCCGATCCCTTCGGGTCAGGTAACGGTGAAGCAGGCGTTGGCTTGGGCCGTGATCCAGTCGCTCATCGCCTTTTGCATCCTGATCACTTTTCCTGTGCAGGCGATTCTGCTGGGTGTTATCGCGCTGGTTCCGGTAGCGATCTATCCTTTTGCCAAACGCTTTACATGGTGGCCGCAAGTGTTCCTCGGGATCGCTTTCAACTGGGGCGCGCTGCTGGCTTGGACGGCTCATACTGGCGAACTGCAATGGCCAGCGGTGTGTCTCTACCTTGCAGGCATGGCGTGGACACTGTTCTACGACACGATTTACGCCCATCAAGACAAGGAAGACGATGCGCTGATTGGGGTCAAATCCACTGCCCGGCTTTTTGGCGATGCGACTCCGAAATACCTAGCGTGGTTTCTCGTCCTGACCGTCGCGCTGATGGGGTTTGCCATCATCCTCTCTGCCCCACGCGGCGAGATCCTCGCACTGGTGCTGGCGCTTGGGGGGCCGTGGGCGATGGGCTGGCACATGATGTGGCAGATGCGCCAGCTCAAACTCGACGACATGGATCGCCTGTTGCGTCTGTTCCGCTCGAACCGGGATGCGGGCCTGATTCCTGTGCTGTTTTTCGCCGCCGCCCTTTTCGCGTGATTGCCATCCGGGGCGGTGCAGCGTATCGCTTTGCCAACCTCAACTGACGCGGAATGTGAATGCGCCTTTCTTCTGTTTTCATTCTCTTCTGTGCCTTCGCCTTCGCAGCAGCCCTCAGTGTCGGGGCAGCTTGGGTGTCCGCAGGTGCTGTCGAGGAAAGCTCGGAACGGGCAGTGCGCACAGAGCTTGACCGCGATGCGCTCACTTGGGCAGACGTGGACACCGACGGGTTGTTGGTGTTTCTCATCGGAACCGCTCCGACCGAAGCCGCCCGTTTTCAGGCGCTCAGTGCGGCTGGCCGAGTGGTCGATTCTGCACGGGTGATTGACCAGATCGACATCGTCGACCGCGACGGAATTGCCCCACCGCGCTTTTCGGTCGAACTGCTGCGCAACGACAGCGGTGTGTCGATGATCGGGCTGTTGCCAGCCACTGTGGACCGCGCACAACTGGTCGACGACATCACCCGCGCAGTGCCCGGCGCACCGGTATCTGACCTGCTCGAAGTTGCGGAATACCCTGTGCCCGACGGTTTGGAAGACGCGCTTGAATACGCCGTATCGGTACTACGCGTCCTCGACCGTTCCAAGATTTCGATCGAAGCAGATCGCGTGACCATCAAAGGGGCAGTCAATAACGAAGACACCCGACGCCGGGTCGAAGCCGATCTGGCACGCCGGGCTGATGATAATTTGCGCCTCGCGCTGGACATTACGGCACCACGCCCTGTTATCTCACCGTTTACACTGCGCTTTATTAAAGATGCCGACGGTGCGCGCTTTGATGCCTGTGCCGCGCCAACCGAAGATGACCGATCCCAGATCCACAAGGCGGCAGCCGAGGTAGGGTTAGAGGGCAAGCTAGATTGTCGTCTTGGTCTGGGCACACCGACCAAGGAATGGGGATCAGCGGCGGCGCTGGGCATTCACGCAATTGACGCGCTGGGTGGTGGCAGCATCACCTTTGCTGATGCCGATGTGACCCTCTTTGCGATTGAAGGCACTGACCAATCCTTGTTCGACCGGGTTGTGGGCGCGCTTGAAGCGGATCTGCCGGATGTCTTTGTCCTCAACGCCACCTTGCCCACGCCACCCGAGGCAGCGCCCGAAGGCATTCCCGAGTTCACCGCCACGCGCAGCCCCGAGGGCGACGTGCAATTACGCGGTCGCATAAATAGCGAAATCGCCCGCACCACCGCCGATAGCTTTGCCCGTGCCGCCTTTGGCTCTGCCACGGTGCGCACCACGGCGCGCGTTGATGAAACGCTCCCTGCCAACTGGTCCAGCCGCGTTCTTGCTGGTCTCGAGGCGCTGTCGCGTCTGTCCAACGGTGCAGTCTTGGTGACCCCGGACGCCCTGTCGATCACCGGCAACACGGGCAATCAGAACGCCAGTTCCGAAATCGCGGGTCTTTTGGCTGATAAACTGGGCGAGAGCGAGCACTTCGAGATCGAAATCGCCTATCAGGAAAAGCTGGATCCCTTGCTGGGCATTCCGACCCCGGAAGAATGCGAAGCCCAGATCGTCGAGATCATCGGCGACCGCAAGATCACGTTCGAACCGGGTTCAGCGACGCTTGATCTGGCGACGCAGGACATCATGGATGAAATCGCTGAACTCTTGCAGCTCTGTGGCGACATCCCACTGGTGATCGGAGGCCACACCGACAGTCAGGGCCGCGAAGTCATGAACCAGCAGCTCAGCCAAGAACGTGCGCAAGCCGTGGTCGATGCACTGCGCCAACGCCGGGTTTTGACTGCCAGCTACGAAGTCCGCGGCTATGGCGAAGAACAGCCCATCGCCACAAACGATACCGAAGAAGGCCGCGAGGCCAACCGCCGGATCGAATTCAAACTACGACGTCCCGAACCCGTGGAAGAAACAGAAACAACGCTCGAAAGTATTGCAGATTCCGCGCCAACAGACGAAACATCACAAACTGACGGCGCAGAGGACACCAGCGATGGACAGAACTGAGTTTGTGATCACAACCGCGATCATTCTCTTCGTGGCGTTCTGCCTCGGATGGTTCGCCAATTGGCTTGTGCACCGCTTCACGCGCGTCAGTCAGGCTGACATGGATCAGCTCGAACTGATGAGCCAGGAACTGCACGAAGCGGAAGAAACCCGCGATCAGGCGATCACCTACCTCCAACAGCGCGAGGCAGAGCTGACCAACCAGCTTGCTCAGACCGAGGCCGAACTGGCCGCCGCGATGGAAGGTCTGCGCGACGCCCGTCACGAGGCCGAAGAGATGCGCGTCTACGTAGAACGGATGAACGCCAACTGACGGCGCATCAGGTGGTGTTGTGCATCACCAACCGGAAGCCCTCGGCCTCTGTGGGAGGAACATAGTATTCTGTGAATTGATGGAACTGTGCCTCGGTCACTTGAAACGGGTGGCTGCCGTCGTCGTTCCGCGTGCGCAACCGTGCCAGACACACCTCATCGGGTGCATCCAGAACATGTAGTCGGTGATCCGCCCCTGCAGCCTCAAACAGACTTCGCATCCAAAGGCGCGCATCAAGTGTGTTGGCTTGACTGTCGAACACCACCGAAACCCCTGCTTTAAGCAATGCCGAAATATGCGGCCCCAGAACGCCGCGCAGTTTGCCCGAGAACCGCACAAAGTCGGCCCCGGTGGACATTTGATCCCCGAACAAGCCGAAAAGCCAGGTGTCTTCTGCAATCATCACCGTGCCGGGATGCTGGGCCAGTTTGCCAGCCAAGGTCGATTTCCCGGCGGCGATTTTGCCACAGAACATGTGCAAGGTCGGTTCATCTTGTGCCATCTGTGCCTCCTACAATCAGCTTTTGAAACATGGATGCCAAGCCAATCGCATTGGCAGCAGTGGCAAATTCAGGCTGTTGGCGCAGATGTGGTGCAACCCGTTCCAGTTCGCGAACCATAAAACCTCTGCGGTTGATTTACCAAACCAAGAACTCTGAGCTGCGCCCACGTCACAAAACACGGCGGACCAGAACGACCGGGCCAAAGCCACAAAGCGCCGCGCCAAGGGCGAATTCGTGCGAACAATCAGCCGTGGTTGCCCACGGAATGGCTCGTAGTGTTATCGCGTCACACGATCACCGATCCGGCAGCGGAATGAACTCTGCTTCATCGCCCATTGGTAACTGGAACCGACCCTCAGCCCAATCTCCAGCACGCCAAGCTTCTTTGGCTTCTTCGATGCGTTCCTTGGACGAGGCGACGAAGTTCCACCAAATATGCCGCGGCCCTTCCAGCGTTTCTCCTCCCAATAGCATCAGCCGGGCCTCCGTTGGCCCGGCTTGCAAAGACAGACGGTCTCCCGGCCGGAACACCATCATGCGCCCCGCCCCATAGGTTTCACCGGCAATCGTCACCGATCCTTCGACCACATAAACACCCCGGTCCTCGTGATTGTCGGGCAGGGGGATCGCAGCACCCGCTTCCAAAACGGCATCGGCATAGAACATCTCGGACGCCGTCTTGACCGGAGCGCGTTCGCCCCACGCATCGCCAAGGATCAATCGCACGGTTTTGCCTTCACCTTCTAGGAACGGCAGCGCCGCTGCGGGCGCATGTTCGAACTCCGGCGCTCGATCCTCATGGTCTTTCGGCAAGGCAACCCACGTCTGATACCAAGGGCTGCGATCATTGACCCACTTTCGCCCAATCTCTGGTTCCGATTGACGTGATGACGTCCGGTAGG
>CANNCS010000140.1 GCA_947503115.1 uncultured Marivita sp. | reverse complement strand
AGGGAACGCCGTGCGCTGGACGCGCTCGATGAAATCCGCGGAAACAGGTAAGAAGCGTCAGACTCGGAGCACTAGATCTTGATAAAACTATGAAACGTGCTGATGAAGCAACTTATAAAGCCAAGCAAGCGGGGAAAGACACATATGTTGTCTACGAAGCAAGCCGCGAGCAGACTTGATAGGTTCTGATAAATTGTTTTATCCTGAAACTCTTGAATTCATCTGTTTTTTGTGTCGCTGAACAACTTGGCCTATCGCTATTCATTGTTTGGCGCACAACAGAGAAATTATGGCAATCGAATGTTGTAAAACCAGATGAATGTGAGCAGTTTTAATCCATGCTCAGGGAAATCAAGATGCGACCAAAGACACCTAAATCCAAGGATTGAAAGCTATCCGTATCGGGATTGAAGTATTAATCTTTGCAGCCGCATACACAGATGGCCGCTGCGCTGTCTATGAAGATGAGTTCTTCCTTTAAAAAATGTTCCTATTGCCCCTGGGTCGTGACAGACTAATCATATCATGAGCGCAAGTCTGCATCGTGGAAGAAGGTGCGAAGATCTTGGGAAGATGCCGTTGCCTCTCACGAAGCTTAGGTTTTTCTGATATGATGGCTGTAATTTTTAAATTCTTACAATACTGGCCCCAATATTTTTGAGGTCATCGTGCTGCCGTTAGCGAAAGTTATCAAATTGGTCAGGAAGCATGGGTGCTACAGACCCGTGGCCGCTAGCAGTCTAGTGTATCGTGATGGTGGGCATTCTAAAGCAGGTCAGAACCTGCTAGATGTGCGAAAAATTACGGAGGTTGAACATGAGTTCGGCTAATTATTTTAAGAAATCATGCGCCGTTGGCGCTCTCTTGATATCGATGAGCCTACCGGGTTTGGGTGCTGCACAGGATGCAAACAGTGCACAGCTTAGCCTGCTTCTAGAAGACCCCGCCGGTTTTTTAGCGCTTGCCGACACGAACGATCAGACGTTGGTGGCATTGATCGCACAGGCAACTTTGGATGCGACTGCCAGCCAACTTTCAGCTTTGGCCAATGCGGCTGTTGCAGGCGGCCTAACCTCTGATCAGGTCAGTGCTTTATCGCAAGGATTGAGCCAGGCAGTTGCAAGCACCACCGACCCCGCAGTCCAGCAGGCCGTTGTGGCAGCCGCACTTTCATCTGGTTCAGATGCTGTTGTTAGCACCGTGGCGCAGTCAGCGTCGCCAGACGTCGTGTCCGCGGCCATTCAGAGTGTTTCCTCCACAGCGCTCTCAGCGAGCCAAGAGGCTGCGCTTGCCAGAGGCCTACAACAGGCGATGACATCGTCAACTGCCAACCCGTCCCTACAGGCAGCGATTGTCAGCGCGTCCTTTGCATCTGGTCGGCAAGCTATTGTCAGTTCGGTGGCGCAAGTGGCAACACCAGATCAGGTGACAAGCGCCATCCAAGCTGTAGGCTCCGCCTCCCTTTCTGAAGTTCAGATAACCGCACTCGCAAACGGCCTCGCAGATGCAACAAGTCAACTCCCAGAAGGTTCTGAGCTGAGCACGGCAATTTCCACCGCAGTATCGCAAAACACGACTGTGCCCGGTTTGAGCCAGTCTTTTTCCGAAGCCAGCAGTCAGACATCTGAGGCTGAGGAAACCACAACAGAGCAGCCGACTGAGCTCGTTGTCCAAGAAGAAACTGCACCGCCTGCAGAAGAGCCAGCCCCCGTCGGAGAGGGAGATGCAACGACTGCTGGAACAGCAGCAACTGAAAGTGGCACAGCCGAAACGGGAACTGGAGGTACAGCATCTGGTTCAACCTCGACACCGACCGGAAGCACATCTTCTGGTGGCGGGGGGAGCACGACTGCGCAGAGCCCCACAAACTGAAGATAGCCCTCAACTTATTGTGTCTGATTACGCCGTTCCAACACCCTCAGCCAACTTGTGGTTGGGGGTGTTTGGCGTAACGTAACAAAGATTGCCTCGCTCAGAATGACGGATAGCTAAGTTTTATGCAGCACCCAAATTACGGCATCTCTGACTTACCAGCCTACGTGTCACATCAAGACGGTGCTCGAGACGACGAAATTGATTTGATGAAGATCTTTTCCGTTGCCCGCCGTCAGTGGAAGTTGTTGCTGATTGGCCTGGTGGTTGGGGCTGCAATCGGCTTTGCATATGTCGCGACGACTACACCTGTCTATACGGCCCGTATCGATATCAGCCTCGATACGCCAGAAGCTGCCAATACTCGCAATTTGTCAGGGATCCAGGAAAGTGTTGTTCTTGATGAAGGTCAGATCACCACTGAAATTGAAGTGATCCAATCAGAAGCCATTTCCAGAAAGGTTGTGGAGAAACTGAACCTTACTGAAAATGCCCTCTTTCTTGCAAACCGTGAGACTGGGACCTCTCGTCTGATTTCTGGCCTGCGCAATATCGCGGCACCTCTTGTTAATGTTTTACGCCCACAGCCGGAAGATGATGGTTTATTGCCCCTGTCGGAAGAGGACAGAGCTGCCGCGCGCTTGGCTGAAGCAGTTACAAAACTGCAAGGAAATATGGCGGTATCGCGTGTGCGGGGCAGCCGTATCTTACAGGTCAGCTATACGGCCATGTCGCCAAGCTTGGCGGCGCGGATCGCGAATGGCATCGCGGATGTATACATCAATGACCAATTAGAGGCCAAATACGACGCCAACGAACGTGCGACCAACTGGCTTCGAGATCGTGCCGAACAGCTGAGAGCACAGTCGAACGCGCTCGACAGTTCTGTTGAGCAGTTCAAACAAGAAAACGGATTGATTGGCATATCCGGGTCTTCAAATGTCGGAACCGAACTCGAACGCGTGGCGCAGCAGGTGTCCAACGCACAAGCAGACCTTCTGGCGCTAGAAGCCCGTCTTGAACGTTTGGATGACATCGTTGAGCGTGGGGACACAACTGCCGCAGTCAGTGCGACGGCCACACAATCTATCACGTCAGATCTCCGGTCACGTTTCCTCGATACACTCAAAGAATATAACTCCCTGGTGAGCCGTATTGGTGAAGAGCACGAACAGTCACGGAGATTGGCGACCGAACTGGAACAACTTCAAGAGTTGCTTTTTGAGGAAATTAAGCGCTTTGCAGAGGTCACAGCAAACGATGTGCAAGTGGCACGGGAACGTTTGGTAAATCTGCAAAAATCTCGCGATGAGCTAGAGATACAGCTTGGCGCTGACAACGAGGTGCTTGTCGAATTGCGTGAACTTGAGCGCAACGCTGACACTGTGCGCAGCCTCTACAGTAATTTTCTAGAACGCTATCAGACATCCCTACAACAACAGTCTTTCCCAGTCTCAGACGTGCGGGTTATCAATCCTGCAAAAATTCCAGGAACTCCAAGTGATCCAAGAGCGACACGGATTCTCGCGCTGGCCACGATACTCGGCTTTATGGTGGCAGCTGGATATATTCTCATCCGCGAACTTCTGGACAATAAGATCAGAACCGAGGAGCAAATTCGCAGTGCTCTCGGCATGGAATTCCTTGGTGGCTTGCCTCTTATAAGCCCCAGTCGGAAGCGTGTTTTAGATATCTTCAAACCGTCTGAGGCGCTTGGACATCGGCAAATCTCATTCTCAGACATGTTGAGATATGCAGTTAATAAGCCACTGTCGTCATTTTCAGAAACGCTTCGGTCTGGAAAAATGGCGATCACACTTCGCCGGGTTGATAAACATGGTCTAGATGAGCCTAAGACGGCTCAAGGTAATGTGGTTGGTGTCGTGTCGTGCTTTCCAGGGGAAGGCAAAACGACGGTTTCAGCGAACTTGGCCACGCTTTTGGCCAAGCAGGGTTCTTCCGTCATTTTGATTGATGCAGATTTAAGAAATCCTGGTCTGACCCGGTCTATAACTGGCGATGTATCAGAAGGCATTATTGATGTGCTCACTGCTGATGCCAATTGGCGTGACATCTATTACGAGGATGAAGAAACCGGTGTGCATGTTCTACCATCGCGGCTTGGCGGTCGCGTGGTACACACCAGTGAGATTGTGGGTGGCCCTGCGATGGGTCTCTTGATGCAGGATTTGCGCCGTCACTATGACTATATCGTTGTGGATCTCCCACCTCTTGGACCGGTGATTGATGCGCGTGCTGCCCTTCAGTTTTTGGATGGGGTCTTCTTTGTGATCAAATGGGGCGCAACCAATGTGCGCTTCATTCAGAATATCTTACAGTCTGATCCTCGCCTGCAAGAGAAGAGCTATGGTGCATTCTTGAACATGTTTGACCCCAAGACAGCCCACCAATATGGCAGTTATGCTGGATCGCATTACTATAGCTATGGCTATACCAAGTATTACACAGATCGCTAAACGCAGTCTCGTAGTTATCTTGGCCATCGCATGTTTTGCGATTGGTCAAGCGGCGTATATCTCCGATACTCGGTTTTCTCCGGTATATGCGTTGGTGTCAGACATCCGTGATGGCAGATTTTTGGATACGGATACTGGGCGTATTGAGACCTTTTTTTCGGCCTATCAACCCCACGCCCACCTCTGTCTTTCCCAAGAGAGACAGGCGGCCTCGTTCCTAAAACTTTATTATGGGGATCTTCAAGCCTCGCGCTCCAGTCTTTTGGCATCGGAGCGGCGCGCGACGTGGCAAGAGGCTCAGACATTGATTCTTGACGCGTTATCCTGCAACCCGACTGATGGAGATTTATGGCTGCGTATGGCGATCTTAGAACGTCTGCTTGACCCAAAGTCGGACAGGATTGACCACTTCCTGACGCTCTCGGAAAGTACAGAGCCCAATGAGCCCGTAATTGCGCGTCTGCGGACACAATTTTTCCCAACCCGTTGATGCTCTCGGGTGTCTGGGGTCTGGCTGGCGGATGGAACGATGCAAAAGCTTTTTCCGAAGAAACATCGGCAAAAAAAAACACAGTTCGATTTGCTCACGCGCATTTTGCAGGTCGTATTGGTGCTGATCATTGGTCTCTTCGCTCTTTTTAATGGCAGTGTTGAGACACGGTATTTCTTCCCTGTCTCGGCGCTTTTTATGGCTGTCTTTGTGCCTGTGCTTGTGTTCAAGGCGTGGCAGCCTCGTATTGTACCCAGCATGAATTTGGCGCTTTGGTTCGGTGGTTTTTTCTTAAGCCTTGGGCTGTTTCAAGCCACAGCCCTGTCGTTCAGCCTTGTCGAGCACAACATCTGGCAACAAGCAGACGCCTATCTCGGAAAGTCTATTGGCTCTTTGTCTGCGCATCCGTGGAGAACTGTACAGGCCTTGCCCGTATTTATTCTCCCGGTGTTGTCATTCATGATGGCTTTGGTGCTGTCCCAGCGTCACAAGACCGCTGCACATCTTTGGCATTTTTTGACCGTTCTGGGGATGAGCATTTTGCTTCTATCCATTGTCTTGGAGGTCTTTTTCCCCAAAGTGCTCTTTTTCTCTTCACGGGAGGTGGGAGAGGGAACCTTTTCGGGTGTTTTTGTAAATCGCAATATATCTGCCGCATATTTTATTTTAACGGGGTTTGCTCTGGTTGGAAGCCTCGTTCTGTATCTCTCACAGCAAACATCACGAGAGCCGACCCGCGTGGATCAGAATGATGCCTCCGTCGACCTTGTGCCGATTATGCTGGGTCTGGCGATCTTCGGCATCTGTATTGCTGTGATTGTCACCCAGTCGCGGGCGGGAGCCATATTTGGGCTTTTCTTGATGGTGTTGTGTGGTCTCTTTGCCTGGATGTGGTCTTACAGGCAGATGCGGCAGACTGCCCTGCCCTTTTTCATAAAACGAGGCATCCCCTTGTTTTTGGTCATCACAGCGGTGATTTTCATCGGCTTTGGGGAGCCCGTTTTACAGCGGATGGGTGGTGAGATGAATGATGGTCGCTGGTGTGCATGGGAAAGTGGCGTGATTGCTGCGAAATCAGCCCCACTCTTCGGGTATGGGTTAGGAACATTTCAGGATATTTTTCCAGCTTTTAGGCTCTCTGGATGTGGATCATCAGGCACGTGGATACGTGCGCATAATTCGTTTTTGGAGCTTTACCTGGGGGTCGGAATTTTGAGCCTAATTCCACTAGGTTTACTGGGATTTCATGTGCTGCGTATTGTGTTGATCTGTATGATGACACGGCGGCGTTTGGCTGGTTTTGCCTTCGTGATCATTGGTTTGGTGCTTTACCTTACGCTCCATTCGCTTGTTGATTTCCCACTGCAAATCCCTGGTTTGGCCATGTATGCGGCAGCCTTGCTTGGCGCTGGGACAGGGATTTGTCTTGCGCGGGCCCCTTCGCCTGCTGCTGCCTCATCCTAAAAACGCTGGAAACTCAAAGGCCGCCGATCTTTAGATCGGCGGCCTTTGTCATTCTGGCAACAACATGCGTGTGGCTCTTATTCAGTCAGCGTATCGATGTCTGCATCAATCGTTACAGTGCCACTCGTTGTGGTGGTTGCGATACCAAAGAACTTAGAGAGCTCAACTGAATCCGAATTCGAGACGTAGAGCACATCACCATCGCGCATTTCGAAGTTCTTGGCCATGAAGAAACTGTCAGGTTTGCGGAAGTTTGCGCGGTAGATCGTTGGGATTTCTTCTTCGTAGCCGTAGAAACTATCGATATTGATACCCATTTTGCGGAGCGCATTGCGATTTTCCATGCGGTATACAAGAACCTGTCCTGGATCGGCCTGACCATCGTTCAGACCGCTGGCCTTCGCAACAGCCCCATTCAGGTCAAGAGTGGCTGAGCCAAAATCAAACTTACCCACATCACCGGTTGCTCCAAAGACATAGAAGCTTTTGTCTTCTGAACTGATGTTGATGGAGTCACCGGGCGCGACGTAAATGTTCTCGCGTGAATTGGATGTCAGAGCATTATAGGCAACTTTTACATTGTTGCCGCCACGAGACAGGGTCACAAACGATGTCGATTCATCGCTTGTCAGGCCGCCTGCTTGTGCGATGAGGTCTAAGATACGATCCCCGCTGGTCCTGATCGTAAAGACGCCAGGGCTTTCCACTTCGCCCAGTATCGAGGCCCGTGGAAAATTCTGCTCCAGAACCTCGACTGTAACCTGTGGCTCAATGGCTCGGTCTGCGAGACGGCGGGTAATATTACCTTCAACAACGGCCGCTGTTTGGCCGGCAGCTCGAAGAGAGCCTGCGTATGGGACAGTAATCTGTCCATCGCGCCCGATTTCTTGTGGAGGCAGCTGTACGAAGTTACCGGGACGCGCGCCAGCGTCGCGCGGAATAAATAAGCCGCCTGCTTGGCTCTCAAAGATGGTCACCTGAATAACGTCACCAACACCGAGGCGGATCTCAGGCGGCGTTGTTCCACCTCCGCCAAATGTTGAGAAAGAGCTTGTGTCGTCCGTTGAGATGAACGGAATTATCTTCTTATTGATATCTACCAGAGCGTAATCATAGCCGAGAGTGGCGTCTTCCGTCTCGAGTTTGATGGCAGCGGCTTGGTTGATTTGACCATCATCAGGACCGCTGCGTGGTAGGATTGCACATCCGCTCAACACGAGTGCCATAGCACACAAGCCAGCTATTTTTGAAAATCTTATCATTTTGATATGCTTAGCCTTGCTTTCATTCCCGTTATGATCGTCGTAGCGCTTCGAAGGTTTGGTGCAAACTGACAAGTCTTATTATTTTGAGAGTGTGGCGTGTTCCTCGCCAATTTGTTGCGGCAGAGCAACGTGATTTTATCCTTTTGCACAAGGATTATGTGCGTTTGCATGCGCATGTTGCCCTGGTAAAAATACCTTGGCCCGTCCCCTGGCGGCACCGGCTGCACTTGGTTTGACGGGTATGGCGATGCTTGTGTGCGGATTCCACCACGGGTCATAGAGAATGACCGTATCAGCCTCGGTCAGGGTTAAACCAACACCTCCCGCTTTCAAGCTGAGTAAAAAAACGGGCACGTCGCCTGTTGTGAAGCGGTCCAGAACATCGGCACGCTTTTGCGTCTGACCTGTCAAAGTCAGATAGGGGATATTCGCGTCGATCAGATCCGCCTCGATCAGGCGCAGCATTTCAACAAACTGCGAAAACACCAGAACGCGGCGGCCCTCGGCCACCAGTTCGGTTAACAAGTCCCGCAATCGGGCCCGCTTGGCGCTCTCGGAGACCGCCCGCGCTGCGTCTGTCTTGACCAGCTCAGGGTCGCAGCACACCTGCCTGAGCTTGAGCAGTGCATCGAGCACGGTAATCCGCGCAGCGGCCAGGCCACGGGTCCTGATCGCCTCGCGCACACGCGCATCCATAGTGCTGCGCACGGTTTCATAAAGCGCTTGCTGCGGCTTTGACAAAGCGACACGATCCAGGATTTCGGTTTTGGGCGGAAGTTCGGTTGCAACCTGCTCTTTGGTGCGGCGCAGCATGAAAGGCCGCAATCGACGGTTCAGACGCGCTTGTGTGGCCATATCACCATGTTTTTCGATTGGGGTCCGGAACAGTTTTTGAAATCTTTTCCGGTCTCCCAGCAAGCCTGGGTTCACCCAATCGATCAGCGTCCAAAGATCTTGCAGCGAGTTTTCCAGAGGTGTGCCGGTTAAGGCAAGCGGTCCTTTGGCGGGAATGTTGCGCAGGCTTTTGGCCATTTGTGAGGCAGGGTTTTTGAGGGTCTGCGCTTCGTCCAGGATGACCAGAGGCCAGTCTGTTGCAGTCAGCCAATCCTGATCACGTGCGAGCAACGGATAGGTCGTTATGACCAAATCGGCTTGCAGAGCTTTCTCGCGCAGCCCAACACGTCCTGTGCCATGCAAGATCACGAGGTCAAGCTCCGGTGTGAATTGGGCGGCTTGTGTCTGCCAGCCATGGAGCAAACTGGTTGGGACGATCAGAAGTGCGGGACCGGGCGTGCTGGCTTCGCGCCGTGCTTGCAGCAGGGCGAGGACCTGGAGTGTTTTGCCAAGCCCCATATCATCTGCCAAAACGCCCCCAAATCCGGCTTCGATCAGGCTGCCCATCCACGCAGACCCATAAGCTTGATAGGGGCGGAGCTGTGCCTGCAGCGCTTTTGGTGGCGCAAAACTATTGGCTTCGGACAAAGCTTGCAGACTGCGCGCCAGCGGGATGATCCCGGCGTTGTCGGCGAAGCGGACCGAGCTGCCTGCCAGCGCTTGCTCTGTCAGCCGAGCGACATCAGCATCCGACGGATGGAGTGCTCCCAATTCGGCATAATGGGTCAATACCAGATGGAGCAGAGGCGCGAGCGGCGTCAGGTCAACCGCGACGTAGCCTGACTTGCCCCGGTTCAGATATACGGGTCTGTGAGACAGGTGCTGCGACAGTATCTCGATATCTGGCACGGTCTCCCAGTCATCACGGACCTGTTCTAGAAACGCTGCAATCAAGGGTGCGACATCCATGGATTTGCCGCCGATCTCTGCTTGAAAGCCCAGTGAGAACCACGCGTTGCCTTGAAACCTGTCCCCCGCCTCAGCCCTATGACATTCACACATTTTGGTTTCAGTTATTGAGCTGATCTGATTCCCTTTTTGAAAAGGGAGACGATGATGC
>CANNCS010000139.1 GCA_947503115.1 uncultured Marivita sp. | reverse complement strand
CGTTGGCTCAGGCTGCGTAACCATCAAATCCGCAGCGTCGCCCGAAACGCTTTTCAACATCGTTCGGGACATTCCCCGGTGCATACAATCAGGGCACTTAACGGCTTTTGTCATGCGCGGCTCACGGCAATGGTCTCCATTTGCAAGGCGCTTCCGGGCGGTTGACGATGTTTGGCTTGGATTGAGGCACAGAATCCGGTTTAACTAACCAAAGGTTTTTACGTTAGGAATTTTGTTACATGCGCCTGCTTCCGGCGATTATCCTGAGCATTGCAATCATCCTCGCGCCGATCATCTGGATTTTCGTGCCTAAACTGTTGTCGGGTGGTGACCAAAGCTTTTCCGGGACGGCCATCGACTCGGGCGCTCGCATCGAGATCGAAATGCTGAGCCAGCAGGTTGAAGATCTGCAAATCCGGTTGGATGACATGGCTCAAGAGATGGGCAAGGTGGCAGCCGCGGCTGCGCGTGCCCCTGTGCCCAGTCAAACTTTGAGGCAATCTCCTGCGGGGTCAGGCGCTGAGGTGTTTCAACAAAATGGCGAGAACGACATCATCGACGCTTATGCGCAAGTCGTGTTGATCGCCAACCGACGCGATGTAAATGATGGTTTGACCATTGCCGGGCCTTCGTATCTGACCCGTGTGTTTGGCCCTCCCCGCGAAGTGATGTCCGACAGTTGCGAAGAGATGACCAACCCGCGACTGGCCAGCAAACTTGTTCTCGAAGATGTCGGCCCGATCCGCGTACGTATGCTGAAGCCCGCGGCCGATTCCATCCGCCGTGTCTTTGAAGAAGTGCGTGTGACCGACCCAGACCTCTACGCGCGGATCAACACGGCAGGGTCGCTATGTGTGCGTCAAATTCGTGGTACGCGGGGGCGAGCATCGACACATGCATTCGGTCTGGCTGTTGATCTCAATATCGACGGTGTGCTGGACACGTTGGGCGATGGCAGAACGCAGTTGGGTCTCACTATTCTAGCCGATTTTTTCAAGGATGAAGGTTGGGTCTGGGGGGCTTCTTGGGGCCGCGAAGACAGCATGCATTTCGAAGTCAGCCGTCAAAAACTGGATGAATGGATCAACGCCGGATCGCTTTGAACGAACCGAAGTAGTCGATATGCTGAAACCGGCTTGATCCTGCCACGCCGGGTATTGCGCTTGTTCGTTTCAAGTGGCCTTCCCATTCAGAGCGGTGCAATCTGCGCTCGATGATGTCCTAGGGAGGGGTATCCATGAGTGACAACAAAACTGCGTTGGTGATTTCAGCCCACGCCGCTGATTTCGTGTGGCGCTGCGGTGGAGCTATCGCGTTGCATCAAAAGCAGGGATATGACGTGACTGTGGTCTGTCTGTCGTACGGGGAACGTGGCGAAAGTGCGCGCCTGTGGAAAGACGGAAAATCGCTGGGCGAAGTGAAATCCATTCGTCGTAATGAAGCAGAGAACGCCGCCAAGGCGTTGAATGTACATGACATTCGTTTTTTCGACTTGGGGGATTACCCCTTGGTCGTTGGCCATGACAACAAGATGGAGCTGGTCGATCTTGTCCGTGCAGTGCAGCCGAAATTCATGCTGAGTCACTCGAAATACGACCCCTATAATACTGATCACATGTATACGAGCGAGCTTGCTCTCGAGGTGCGGATGATTGCGCAGG
This sequence comes from uncultured Marivita sp., assembly GCA_947503115.1. Lineage (GTDB taxonomy): Bacteria > Pseudomonadota > Alphaproteobacteria > Rhodobacterales > Rhodobacteraceae > Marivita. Next base: position 8,002 of record CANNCS010000139.1, on the reverse strand, counting down.
CTTGGGGTCACAACCCCGGTGAAAAGGTGCTGGGCGCGCCGCAGTTGTATCTGTTCGAACCGCATCAGACCGAACAGATGGGATGGAAACCAGATGTGTTTCTCGACATCACCGAAGTTTGGGACCAAAAGCGCGCGGCGATTGAATGCATGGAAGGCCAACACCACCTTTGGGACTATTACACCAATGTGGCTGAGAACCGGGGCAACCATTTCCGCCGGAACTCGGGTGGGCAGTCCGGCGGACGCCCGGCAAAATATGCCGAAGGGTTCCAGTCTGTATTCCCTCGCACAGTGGATGAACTGTGATGGGTATCGTTGTTCAGAACATCGTCCGTGCCGACCAGTCGGTGATCGACGGTCTGGCAGCCTGTGGCGTTGCCACAGTTCACGAAGCGCAGGGGCGCACCGGGCTATTGGCCTCCTACATGCGCCCGATCTATCGCGGAACAGCCATTGCAGGGTCTGCGGTAACGATCCTCGCGCCTCCTGCCGATAATTGGATGCTGCACGTCGCAATAGAACAGGTCAAATCCGGCGATGTGATTGTGCTTGCCACTACATCGCCCTCGGATGCGGGGTATTTCGGTGATCTTTTGGCGACTTCGGCGCAGGCGCGCGGATGTCGTGGTTTGATCATTGATGCCGGGGTGCGGGACGTCGTGGACCTTGAAAAAATGGGTTTCCCCGTTTGGTCCAAGGCGATCTGCGCGCAAGGTACGATCAAGGAAACGCTGGGCTCAGTGAACATCCCAGTGGTCTGTGCAGGTGCCGCAGTTGAACCGGGTGATGTGGTTGTGGCCGACGATGATGGGGTCTGTGTCGTTAAGCGAGTCGACGCCGCTGGTGTACTCGAAAAGGCGCAAGCGCGCGTCGCCAATGAAGAGGCGAAACGCAAGCGGTTGGCGTCGGGAGAATTGGGCCTCGATATGTACGAGATGCGCGAGCGTTTGGCCCAGAAAGGTCTACGCTATGTCTGAAGGCGTCCGGTGCATGTGGATGCGCGGGGGTACATCTAAGGGTGGCTACTTTTTAGCCGATGACCTCCCTACCGACCGCGACGACTTCCTGATGCGTGTCATGGGCAGCCCGGATGCTCGTCAGATTGACGGCATGGGGGGGGGCGATCCGCTGACCTCTAAAGTCGCTGTAGTGAAAGCGTCGAACCGACCCGGTATCGATGTCGATTACCTATTTCTGCAAGTCGTCGTCGATCAGTCGATTGTGTCAGATGGTCAGAATTGTGGGAATATCCTTGCGGGGGTCGCACCCTTTGCCATCGAGCGCGGGCTGGTGACCGCTCAGGACGGCGAGACCCAAGTTGCAATCTATATGGAAAACACCGGTCAGACGGCAATTGCTACAGTGCAAACCCCTGATGGTATACCGACCTATGAGGGCGACGCCTCGATCGACGGTGTGCCGGGTTCTGCGGCGGCGATACCGCTCGAATTTGTGGGCACTGCTGGCTCCACCTGCGGTGCCTTGCTGCCGACTGGCAACACGCGGGATTTGGTTGATGGTGCCGACGTCACCATGATCGACAATGGCATGCCGGTTGTCCTGCTCCGTGCGATTGACCTAGGCATTACGGGCTCTGAAACCCGGGATGCGCTAGAAGCGAACGGGGAATTGAAGGCGAGGCTGGAATCGATACGGTTGGCCTGCGGCCCTTTGATGAACCTCGGGGACGTCGCAAAAAAGACGGTCCCCAAGATGACGTTGATCAGCGCGCCAATGCAAGGTGGGGTGATCGCAACCCGCACCTTCATTCCGCATCGTTGCCATGCTTCGATTGGGGTACTTGGCGCAGTAAGCGTCGCAACCGCCTGCCTTCTGCCGGGGTCGATAACCGAAGGTTTGGGGCAGGTGCCGGAAGGAGCGGAAAAGCGAATGCCCATCGAACACCCAAGCGGCGAAACCAGTATCATTGCGCAGGTGTCGGGCTCGGGCGAGGTCACCTCTGCCGCCGTGCTGCGCACCGCACGCAAACTGATGGATGGTGTCGTCTTCGTCTGATGACCGCTCGACCCGTCGCGTTCGGGGCCATGTGTTGTTGTCAGGTCTGGTTCATGTTTCTTGTGGTGGGGCATAGTCCGCCGGGTTTACGCTGTCGGGTCGCCCCTCCAGCGAAAGTTGTGCAATGCGCGGTGCGGTGCGCGACAGAACCTTGCCGCCTTTGATCACTGCGAGACGGTTCGCCTTGAGGCGCACTGCCTCGATCGGGTCGCGGGCTTGTAGCAGAACCATGTTCGCGGGGCCCCCTTCGCGCAAAGTCGGGTCAGGTAAACCCATCGCCGCCGCTCCACCCATTGTGACCGAATGGAACGCCCAAGCCATTGCCTCGCGCGACGTCATAGGCACGGCATGCACCCCCATATGCGCCACTTCTAGCATGTCGGCAGAGCCGAGCGGATACCACGGGTCCATTGCGCAATCCTGCCCGAAGGCAACGTTTATCCCAGCCGCGCGCAATTCTTGCACGCGGGTCAGAACCCGGCGGCGCGGATAGGTGTCAGAGCGGCCCTGAAGCGTGATGTTAATCAGCGGGTTTGGCACCACATGCATACCCGCTTCCGCTATCAGGGGAATCAACTTGGACGCATAGTAATTGTCGTAGGAATGCATCGCGGTCACGTGGCTGGCGACAACACGCTCGCCCAGACCAAGCCGCGTGGTCTCAGCGGCAAGCGTCTCCACATGGCGCGACATTGGATCATCGCTTTCGTCGCAATGCAGGTCCACCCGCAATCCGCGATCCGCCGCAATCTCACAGAGGCGTTTCACCGACCGCGCACCATCTTCCATCGTGCGTTCAAAATGCGGGATGCCACCCACCACGTCGACACCCATATCCAGCGCGCGCAGCAGGTTTTCTTCGGCCCCTTTGGCCCGGAACAATCCGTCTTGCGGGAATGCCACCAGTTGTAAGTCAATATAGGGGGCAACGGCTTTGCGCACTTCCAATAATGCCTCGACCCCGGTCAGTGGTGCCGTGCTTACATCAACATGGCTTCGGATCGACAACAGCCCCTGCGCCACTGCCAAATCGCAATAACGCAGTGCTCGCACGACCACCGCATCGACGGTGAGGGTCGGTTTTAACTCTCCCCAAAGCGCGATCCCTTCAAGCAAGGTGCCTGACCGGTTCATTCTTGGCAGACCAAGGCTCAAGGTCGCATCCATATGGAAATGCGGATCGACGAACGGCGGCGCGACCAGTTGCCCTTTGGCGTCGATCACCTCGCCAGCCTCTTGCAAGATGTTTTGACCAATGGCGGCAATGATGCCGTCCTTGATCGCGATGTTCACAGGGCCGCGCCCATCCGGCAAAAATGCCTCTTTGATCAGCAGATCAAACATAGTCCCCACCAGTCTGTTTCCGCGCACGATACGCGCAGCACGTCGTTTTCCAAAGCGTTTATAAAAACTTGAGGGACGGAAAGCAGGATCAGCCAAAAATCCGAATTCGAGATGAATCCACCAAATGAAGTGATGAGAACTTAGGCATCCGAACAAAGCCACGTGCCGTGGCGGTGCATAAACTCTGCCGGGACTAACGTGTCAAAGCGCGAAGGGATCGTCCAGAACACCCATGACCTGAAGGATGAATTGCCCGCCATCCGCAGTTAGCGCATCAGCGTAGAAATCATCCGTTGCGTTGATCGCATCCTGAATGCTGCCCTCGGTCCCATCAAACAGTGCCATCACCGCCGAAGCATTGTCGACATCCGACATCCCGTTCGTAACCGCGAAATACGCTCCGATATCTGTCTTGTCGCTTAGGTATTGGCGGTCGGCCAATTGCTGGTCGATGAAATCCTGACTTGCGCCGTTGGGCGGATTGGCCTTTGCCCCACCCAGAATGGCAAGGATGAACTGATCTCTGCCAACACTGCCACTGTCCAGCGCGTTGACCCAGAAATCAAACCCGTCCTGATCTGGGAAACGCCCCAAAACATTGTCATATACCGCCGTGGCGAAATCCGCGTTCGACAGGTCAGACGGGTAGGTTGTCCGTGTTTCCGGCTGGTCGATGAAAAAGCTTGCCGATTGTTCGAGCGTCACACCATTCGCAAAGGCAGTGCCCCAGAACGAGAGACCGACGGCATCGGGCGCGCGGTTGAAATAGGCGATATAGAGCTCGATGAAAGTTTCAAGATCGGCCTGCGACAACACCGCCAATCCGCCGAATTGCTCTAGGCTGAAGGGCGCGCCAGTGAAGTTCGAGTCGAAATCCAGCGCTTCGATCTCTGTCAGCGTGTCGGTGCCATTCCCGTCGTCGCGCCGATCCGTGATCGTCACAGACGCGGCACTGATCGTGAGGGTGTAATTTGCTTGATCGCCGGAAAAGAACGCAGTGTCCATGCCGGCTCCACCGTCGAGATCGTCGTCACCCGCGCGGCCCTCAAGGATGTCGTCGCCCTCGGCGCCTTCAAGCAGGTTGCCCGCAGCATCACCGCGGAGCAGATCATCCCCGCTGGTCCCCAGAACGTTTTCGATACTGGTGAAAACGTTTGAGATCTGGCCGTTCGATTGCGTCGACGATGTGATTTCGATCGCAAAGCTGGGAATGTCGTCGTCGGTTTCCTCTCCGGTTGGCAAGCGCAGCTCCAGATCCAGGGCGGACCGCGCATATAGCGGATTGGACAGCAACACGTCACGCGGGCTGATGGACTGACCGTCGAACTGGCGCGACGCCGTGCTGCCATCATCAGCCCATACCGCGCGGCCGACCTCAACGTCACGCGATAGACTGCGGTCTTGCAGATCGATCTGCAAAGCCAGCGTCCGACCACCGCCTTCGGCAAGGTCTGTGCCTCCCGAAAAATCAAGTGTGTCTGTCCCCTCGCCGCCATCAGCAAAGAACGAATTTGCGCCGATCACCATGCGGTCATTGCCGCCGCCGCCATAAAGCTCATCTTCTGCTGTGGTCGAATTATGCCCACCCGCAATCAGAATGTCGTCACCGCCACCACCGTCGAGCGTGTCCACGCCCGCCCCCCCAGACAGCAGGTTGTTTGCGCCATCGCCGGTTATGTCGTCATCCAGCAATGTACCAAACACGTTTTCGATGCTGATCAGTGTATCGTTCTCACCCGAGCGCCCGCCGCGTTCATCAGCAAGATCAACCACCACTGGCGAAAAGACCTGGGCCACAATCTCGCCCTCGCCGCCGCCATAGCTGGCGAAGGCATAATCCACCGTGTCCGTACCATCACCGCCATCCACGATGTCGTCACCCGCACCGCCATTGATCGTGTCGTTGTCGCCTTCACCCCGGATCGTATCTCGCCCGTCGCCGCCAAATATCTGATCGGCACCATCGCCTGCGCTCACCGTATCATTGCCCCCGCGGGTTATTATGCGGTCGGGGGTGTCGCTGCCGACAACGGTGTCGTTTGCATCCGAAGTCACCAGAGCTTCGATCCCGGTGATGTCGTCGAGGTCGATATAGGTGTCCGAAATCGCCGTCCCGTCGGCGAGGTTGACCGAGATACCTTCCCCAAAGCGCGGCTCAAGGATGAGCGTGTCATATCCTGCGCCACCGCTGACCTCGTTGTTCATGCGTGTGATAAAGAAAGTGTCGTTGCCCTCGCCACCGTCCGCGGTGACGTCGCCACCTGAAGTGACTTCGATCCGGTCATCGCCGACGCCGCCAAATGCGTTGCCGCCATTGCCAATGATGATCAGGTCGTTGCCCGCATCGCCATAGAAGGTAGGACTTTGCGTGCCATCGCTGCTGACCGATTCCAGATGGTCATCGCCCCCTGCGCCGCGAATGGTCGCGTCACCACCGGTACCCCGTGTCACGTAGTCGTTGTTTTCGCCAAGTAGGAATTCGTCGATATTATCGATGCCAAAACCTTCGCCTCGCGCGTCGATCTCCCGCCCGGTGTAGTCCTTGTCTGCCGCGACAAAGCGCAGGTTGCCGCTGCCGCTGCTGGTCAAAAGAATGAACCGCGCATCGCCGACGGGCCGAAGGTCCAGCGTGTTGTAGCCGTTACCGCCATCAAAGTTCCCGGCGATCCGTCCCCCTTGCGGCCCACGTTCGGCGATCAAAAGGTCATCGCCGCGCCCGCCATTCACATCATCAGCGCCCCACGAATGCATCGTGTCATCGCCGCCCCCGCCGCTGATATCGATCCTGTTCAGGGAATCCCCCGCGCCATAGATTGTGTCGGCGGAATCCGATCCGACGAAATGCTCGATGTTCAACGCAATATCAGTGGCGATCACCTGACCCGACCCGTTCAGCCGGTCGATCTCGCCTTCGGCAGCGCGGATCACGACAGAGCCGGTGGTGGCGCTGTCCTGCATCGCGATGTTGAGCATGCCGACATAGAACTGATCGTTGGACAGGAATTCGTTGATCTCGTCGCGCCCGGTCGCATAGCTCAGCGTGTCGATCCCCGCTTCGCCGTCATAAAATTCGGCCCCGCCATTGTCTGACGTGTTGAGCGCGCCCAGAAAGTCGTTGCTGTCCCCCCCGCGTAAAGAGTCGACGCCCTGACCACCCCAAAGCACGTCACGCCCTTCGTTGCCAAAGATGGCATCATCCCCGGAGCGCCCCGATAACATGTCCCGACCGCGGCCCGAAAACAGAGTATTGGCGCTGGCATTGCCGTATATCTGCATCGAACTGCCATTCTGAATGATGACATTCTCGATATCGAAGACCTGATTGATGTCGCCATCTGCGCTGGCAAAGCCGGTTTCAAGGTTGACAGTCACCGGGGAATTGCGGCCCAGATCAAACACTTGGAATGTGTCGCTCCCGGGGCCACCATCCAGAGCATCGACCCCGGTGCGTGGGATGATCAGGTCATTGCCCGGACCACCGAAGATAAAGTCGCGCCCAAGCGTACCTTGAATGCGGTCGTCGCCTCCAAGGCCGTATACCACGTTCATGTCGTTGAAGACTTCGCCGTTCAGCTCTAGCCCATCGATCAAGGTGCCGCCGGGATTAAGAAAAATGAGCTCGCTCTCGTCGCTGGTGACCTCACCATTCGGCCCCGGTACATCGTCAAGCACCGACACTCCGACCACGGCAGCTTCGAACTGTTCCTTGGTAAAGGTCTCGGTGCCGAAGTCGAAAAACTCGACCTCGGTGACGATCTCGATCCCTTCGTTGAAGCCATGACCACCCACATCGGTATGGGTGAAGATCAGTTCGTTTGTGGCGTCGTTTCGGGTGAAATCGTATTCGGCCAACTCTCCGGCGAATACAACGCGGTCGGTTTCGGCACCGCCGATAATTGTGTCCTCGCCCGCGCTGGCGACAATAATGTCGTTGCCGTCATTCGCCAGAACAAGGTCATCCCCACCCGCTGGATCGAATGCCTCGTCAGCCCCGGTACCAAACATCGTGTCGCCAGTCGGATCGCCAAGCCGCAGGGCAGGGCCATCCAGCAAAGCAAGTGCGTTCAACTCGATCGTTTCGAACGTGACCTCAAAAATGTCGAACGCTTCTAGGGCGATTTCAGTAAAGTCAGGCACGTCGAAGAAGTTGAAGTCGAGTTGATCCAGCAGGCTTTCCAGATCGTCGACCACGCTTATGAACCCGTCGAAAAGGTCGATGTCTGGGAACAGCGGATCTAACAGGCTTGCCAGTTCCTCGAAGAGTGCATCAACGCCCAGTTCGTCGTTCAAGAAGTCGATCACGGGTGCCACAACAAGATCGAAAACCGCACCAACAGCATCCAGCAATGGCTGGATCGGACGCAGCGCCGCTTCGACGATATCAAGGATCACGCCCAGCCCATCGAACAATGAATCGAATTCGACCAAATCACCGAAGATCGCGTTTAGATCAGGGAAATCAGCGATGTCGAATGCGTTCAGGATCTCGTTGAACCGGGCCTTTACGTCGTCATAGGCGTCGACGGCATCCTGTGCTGGGCCAAAGGCGACATTGATTGGTGCCACTAGTGCTCCGAGTCTGACACTTCTTACCTGTTTCCGCGGATTTCATCGAGCGCGTCCAGCGCACGGCGTTCCCT
>CANNCS010000138.1 GCA_947503115.1 uncultured Marivita sp. | reverse complement strand
GCTCGCCAACCGCGTCTTCGACACCTACGACGCAATCCTCCATGCAGGGTGTCAGGCGTGGAACAACCTGATCGCCCTACCGGACGTCATCACGTCAATCGGAACCAGAGATTGGGCGAAAGTGGGTCAATGATCGCAGCCCTTGGTATTACCACGGCTTGTGCGCTTGGCACTGGCAACGCTGGGGCTGCTACGGCAGGAGCGCCAGCAAGCTGGGTTTGAGGCAAAGTCGGTTGTGCGGCTTGCGGTGCAAGATTTGCCGCCGCCATTTGCGGCGCATTGTCTGTCTTTGTGCAAGTGCCCCGCACGCACGAGAACATAGCCGGTGTCACGTTGAACGCTTGGAAATCGTTGCGTTCGTATCCGTCGGGCGTCGACGCGAAGACACGCACCGTGCAGGCCTGAGCGTTACACCAGAACGCCGAACCGGTCACCGACGTGTCGATGATGTAGTCCGTCTGCCCGTCACCGTTAATGTCGGCCAACTGGATGAACCCGTGGCGCTGGACAAGTTGCTCGGCTGACGGGTCCGAGCTCTTCGCAACCTCGTTGACCGCAGCCGCGACAGCCGACGGCAAACCGTAATGCCCGCCGATGGCAGCGGTGGCCCCGTTGCCAACACCGTTCATTTGCTCGTCGCGGTAAATTATGAGAAGGCCGCGTACACCCTGCGGATTGCTGGCGATCAATTGCGCCGTATTCGGCCCACCGGCCTGCGCTCGGTGATAGGCCGAAATCAGGAAATCCTGTTCAAATGACGTGAGCTGCCCCGTCGGGGAATACCCCAGATGCGCCTGATACGCCGAAATCGCAGAGCGGGAATTGCGCCCCAATACGCCGTCTGGAGTGCCGGAATTGAACCCAAAGTAGTTCAGCGCAATCTGTGACTGACGATTTGCCTCTCGCTGTGCACTGCTGATCGCCGGCCGTGACGTTGTATATGTGCGCTTTGTCGAGGACGACCGCTTGTTGTTGTTGCTGATCGCCCCCCCGATCACGCCCCCGATGATCCCGCCAATCAAAGCGTCATTAGCCATTGCAGGAATAGGCGCGGCCGCTAGGCTGACGGCCAATACGGTATTCAGGGAGATCCGACGTAACATTGCGAAGCCTTTCAAAACATGTTCATTGCTGAAGCAACTTTCAAAAATTGCGATCATTCTGGATCGAATGGACCGCGAGTCAAGAGAACAATGGCATAACCAATGGTTGAATGGCGTATTACGGACGGGTTGACCGATTACGACGAAGCTGTGGCTTTGATGGAGGCGCGTGCAGCCGCGATTGCAGAGGGCAGCGCGGATGAATTGGTATGGCTCATTGAACATCCGCCGCTTTATACCTCCGGAACAAGTGCCAAGATCGAGGATCTGAAGGACCCTGACCGCTTTCCCGTCCACCCCACCAAGCGGGGTGGTCAGTATACCTATCACGGGCCTGGGCAACGGGTGGTGTATGTCATGCTCGACGTGGGCAAACGCGGGCGCGATGTCAGGTGTTTTGTACAAGACCTCGAACGCTGGGTGATCGCCACCTTGGGTGAATTTGGGCTGACCGGGCATATCCGTGATGGGCGTGTCGGGGTCTGGATTGAAAGGCCCGACAAAAAGCTTTTACCGGATGGTAAAATCGCCGAAGACAAGATCGCAGCGATTGGCATTCGGCTGCGCAAATGGGTGAGCTTTCACGGCATTTCGATCAATGTCGAACCAGACCTTGACCATTTCGACGGCATCGTGCCCTGCGGGATCACGCAATACGGGGTGACCTCGCTGGTCGATCTGGGGCTGCCGGTGACGATGGACGACGTTGATGTTGCGCTACGGCAGAGTTTTGACAGTGTTTTTGGCGATGCAGCAAAACTGACACAAACCTGTCACGGAACTGATACCCGAATCCGATGATTTACCTGCGACCGGTGCGGCGCAAGACGTCGCTTCCCGGCGTCAGGCAATCATCATCGGACATAGATCATGACACCCAAAGACATTCACGACCTTTCTGCAGACGAATGGGACGAACTGAACGACCCACGCCCCGAGGGCAATGATTTCGACCAGGTGGTCGAACGCGCAATCTCGCGTCGCGGGTTCCTTAGTGGTGTGCTGGCATTTGGTTCGGGCGCGGCCGTCATGGGCGCAGGGATGCTCAAGGGCACAACCGCAATGGCACAGCCTGCCTCGCGCTTCCCGTTCACACCGATCGCGGCGCAGACCGACGGCACGATCCATGTCCCCGGGGGCTATAGCTGGAAAACGCTGGTGCGTTGGGGCGATCCGATTTTTTCGGACGCGGACGGCGCGTATGATTCTGCTGCGGGCGTCTCGGGCGAGTTTGCCGACCGCGTGATGGGCGAAAACACCGACGGTATGGAGCTATTTAACGTTGATGGTCGCGAAATTCTTGTCGTGAACAGCGAATACACCAACAACAAAACCAACCTGCCACACCGCGAAGACGGCCTGCCCGGCAGCCTTGATGACGTGCGCATCCTACAGCATTTGCAGGGCGTGACGGTGATGGAACTGACACAGAATACCGACGGATGGTCCGTTGTCGTCGACAGCCCCTACAACCGCCGTATCCACCACAATACTCCGATGGTGTTCTCGGGTCCGGCTGCAGGTCATGATCTGCTCAAAACCCAAGCCGACCCAACCGGGATGACGTCGCTTGGCACATTCAACAACTGCGGGTCTGGCCGGACGCCGTGGGGCACCTACCTGACCTGTGAAGAGAACTTTAACGGGTATTTCGGTGCCACCTCTGACGTGTCCGCCGACGAGATGGTTATGGATGGGTTCAAGCGATATGGCGTCAGCACGAAGGTTGATCCCGGTCGTTACAACTACCACGGCTTCGACGCGCGTTTCGACATCGCCACCAACCCGAACGAGCCGCATCGTGCCGGCTATATCGTGGAAATCGACCCGGCGAACCCGGAGATGACCCCGATCAAACACACCGCTCTGGGCCGTTTTAAGCACGAGAACGCCGCCTATGCGATCGCAGCCGATGGTAATGTTGTGGTTTACATGGGCGACGATGAGCGCGGCGAGTTCATGTATCGCTGGGTCAGTAATGACGTTTATGTTCCCGGCGAAGATACGTCGACCCTGCTGGTCGACGGGTCACTATCGGTCGCCGTATTCGAAGACGACATGTCTGGTCGGTGGCTGCCTCTGACACCTTCAACCACAGGAATGGACGCAGCCCACATCGCGGCGTTCACCCGCATGGCGGCTTCAAAGGTCGGCGCGACCACGATGGACCGTCCCGAATGGATCGCCGTTCATCCGAACGCGTCCGAGGCCTATTGCTGCCTCACCAATAACTCGCGCCGTGGCGTGTTGAATGACGATGGCACCGTGCGCACCAATGCCGGTGGTGATCCGATGACCACAAATGCGGTCAACCCGCGTGAGACCAACCGCTACGGTCAGATCGTACGCTGGCGTCCGGAAGGCGGCGATCATGGTGCAGACGTCTTTTCGTGGGACCTGTATGTGATGGCCGGAAACCCGACCGTTCACACGGAAGGGCCGAATGCTGGTTCCGCGAACATCAACGCAGGCAACCTGTTCAATTCGCCGGATGGGATGCAGATCGACTCCACGGGTTTGATTTGGATCCAAACTGATGGCGATGATGACAACGAAGGCGACTTTGCCGGGATGGGCAACAACCAGATGTTGGCGGGCGATCCGGTCACCGGCCGCATCGAACGTTTCCTAACTGGCCCGAATGGCTGTGAGGTCACTGGCCTGACTTGGTCGAGCGACCGCCGCACCATGTTCGTCGGCATCCAGCACCCGGGCAGCAACTGGCCGGATGGCGAAGGCAATCTGCCCCGCTCGGCGGTCATCACTGTTGCCCGCGATGATGGTGACTTGATCGGTTAAGCCTGCCTTAGGTTGAAACGATGGCTCCGGACGCCCGAATGCGTTCGGAGCCGTTTTTCCATCTGGTAAAATTCATTCATCCCAGATGCTTACGAAAGCGTCACGCGACACACACCTTTCTGCTTCCGAACAGAGTGCGACAATAAAGTTTGATCTGCGTCAAATACGTCCGTTGCCGCCGCTGGCCTCACATTCTAAAACGACGATGGAACAAATGGCGCTCGGAGAATCCCTGCGCCTTTTTATTGGGAACCAGCAGGAGGCAGATATGGCAGACGCCGCCATTCACGGCCACGAACATGAAGACCAGCGCGGCTTTTTCACCCGCTGGTTCATGTCCACGAACCACAAAGACATCGGGATTCTCTACCTGATCGTCGCAGGTCTCGCGGGCTTCATTTCCGTGGCATTCACCGTTTACATGCGCTTGGAACTGATGAACCCCGGTGTTCAGTACATGTGTATGGAAGGCGCCCGCCTGACCGCAGCAGCGGTAGGCGATTGTACCCCCAACGGACACCTTTGGAATGTGCTTATCACTGGCCACGGCATCCTGATGATGTTCTTCGTGGTCATTCCGGCGCTTTTCGGCGGTTTTGGTAACTATTTCATGCCGTTGCAGATCGGCGCGCCGGACATGGCGTTTCCGCGTCTGAACAACCTTTCGTTCTGGCTCTTCGTTGCCGGCACAACACTGGCAGTTTGTTCGGTCTTCGCACCGGGCGGCAACGGTCAGCTTGGTTCGGGCGTAGGCTGGGTTCTGTACCCACCGCTGTCGACCAATGAAGGCGGCATGTCGATGGACCTCGCGATCTTTGCGGTCCACGTTTCGGGTGCTTCTTCGATCCTTGGTGCGATCAACGTGATCACCACCTTCCTGAACATGCGCGCACCGGGCATGACACTGTTCAAGGTGCCGCTGTTTGCGTGGTCAATCTTTGTCACAGCATGGCTGATCCTTCTGGCGCTGCCGGTTCTGGCGGGTGCAATCACTATGCTGCTCACCGACCGTAACTTCGGCACGACCTTCTTTGATCCTGCTGGCGGTGGTGACCCGGTTCTGTACCAGCACATCCTGTGGTTCTTTGGCCACCCGGAAGTGTACATCGTGATCCTGCCGGCGTTCGGCATCATCAGCCACGTCATCGCAACGTTTAGCCGCAAGCCGGTCTTCGGTTACCTGCCGATGGTCTGGGCGATCATCGCGATTGGTGCCTTGGGCTTTGTCGTATGGGCACACCACATGTACACGGTTGGCATGTCGCTGACCCAGCAGTCTTACTTCATGCTGGCCACGATGGTCATCGCGGTTCCGACCGGGGTGAAGATCTTTTCGTGGATCGCCACGATGTGGGGCGGCTCGATCGAGTTCAAGACACCGATGCTCTGGGCATTTGGCTTCTTGTTCCTCTTCACCGTCGGTGGTGTGACCGGGATCGTTCTGTCGCAAGCCGCTGTGGACCGTGCCTACCATGACACCTACTATGTGGTTGCACACTTCCACTACGTGATGAGCCTTGGTGCGGTGTTCGGTATCTTTGCGGGGATCTATTTCTACTTCCCCAAGATGACCGGCAAGATGTACCCGGAATGGGCTGGCAAGCTGCACTTCTGGACGTTCTTCATCGGCACGAACATCACTTTCTTCCCGCAGCACTTCCTGGGCCGTCAGGGTATGCCCCGTCGCTACATCGACTACCCGGAAGCGTTTGGGTACTGGAACTACATTTCGAGCTGGGGCGCTTTCCTGTCCTTCGCATCCTTCCTGTTCTTCATCGGCATGATCGCATGGACCCTTGCAAAAGGCCGCGCCGAGACCGCGAAGAACCCGTGGAACGAATACGCGGACACTCTGGAATGGACCCTGCCCTCCCCGCCGCCCGAACACACGTTCGAGCAGCTTCCGAAGCGGGAAGACTGGGAAAAAACACACGCGCACTAATCTGTGTGAGTTGAAACGAAGGGCCCCGGTGGAAATGCCGGGGCCTTTTGCTATCAAACCTCCCGTTGTTCGCGGGTAAGGTTTTCGGTAAATTTTGGAACAAACGAGAATGCTCCATGCCATGCAAATCAACCAGCCCCAGCCTTGATTCCGAGCTGATCGTCCGCGCTTGTGAACTTCTTCTGACCGAGTATTGAAACACCATGCCTTATACATGGACCGACACATCTCAGAACAATCAGGAACTGCGCCTCTGGCCGCATCAATCGCTGCCAGCACATGGGTTTGCAGCGACGATCCTTGGCATCTTTGCCCTTTCGACGATCCCGCTTTATGGGTTGATCGGAACGGTGCTCCTTTGGGGTATCCTGCCCTTCATGCTGCTGGCTCTTGGCGCGATGTGGTACGCCTTGCGGCGGAACGAGCGCGATTTACAGATCGTCGAAGTTCTTACCCTCACCCCCGAAGACCTGCACCTGTCACGGCAAACACCCAAAGGCACGCCACAGGAATGGCATTGCAACCCTTACTGGACGCAAGTGAACATGCACCAGAAAGGTGGACCAGTGCCGCACTATGTGACGTTGTCCGGTGCAGGAAGAGAGGTTGAGATCGGCGCGTTTCTGAGCGAAGACGAACGCAAAGAGCTATACGCAGAGCTGAGTGAAAAGGTTCGGCGCATCGCCACCCCCTGACCCGAGGCTTCATGGCACAGGTTCCCGCCGTCCCAAAATTCACCCGTGCGCGTCATCTGATGCGCAGCACCCTGTTCGGACGCACCGATGCCACAGCAGACATGGTCGCCTCGGAACGCGCGGCGCTGGCGGTTCGAACGCGGGGTCTGACGCAGAAAACAGCCCAACAGGTGACGTTCCTGTTGCCCATGGTCGGCCCGGATCATGTCGGAAACTGGGACGCGGTGGTCGCGCGCCTCAGGACAACTCTGGACGGCTTTGTTGCGCAAGACAGCGCTGATTGGCGTGCTGCGGTCTGTTGCCAGTCCCGGCCCGACCTGCCGGATGATCCGCGCATCACCTACCTACCCTTCACCGACCCGACACCTGGCAACGACAAATGGCGCAAGCTGCGCGTTCTGGCCGAAGCGTTGCCCGATCTGGTGGCTGCGCCCGGCTATGTGATGTCGTTCGACGCTGACGATCTGCTGCGACAAGGCACCGTAAACGAGATGCTGTCACGTCAGGTCAAAGGCGGATACCTAGTACAGTCGGGCTATGTGATGGACGTGACCACCGGCGATATCGGGTTGGCGGACAAACGCAGCCTTTCGGCGCCTATGCGCAAGCCGTTCTGGAAGCTTTGCGGCAGTTGTGCGGCGCTCTACCATGATCCATCCGAGCCTGAATCGACGGCGTTTCTGGCCGAAATGACCCAGCATGAACACCGGATGTTTCCATATCTCGCGGCGCTTGCCGGGCAGGCTTTGCAGCCGCTGTCACGGCCTTCGGTGCTGTATATGCTGAACCATGGCGAGAATTTCGGCGCACGCCGGGGGCGCGTGGGATACAAGACCCGGTTTGTTCAGTCTTACCGGATTGATGACGCCCAGACGCTTGAAACGATTACAGACGATTTCAGGCTGTGACTCGGCAAGGCGCTGCTACGACGCAGCGCCGCGTTCAAAGTGCCGAGAGCCGGTCTTTCACCATACCGCCCACCGCTCCGAAATCCATTTGGCCTGTGTATTTCGACTTGAGCGCGCCCATGACGCGCCCCATGTCGCGGATCGACGACGCGCCGGTCTCAGACATTGCCGCATCCACTGCGGTTTCCACTTCATCGTCCGACAGTTTGCGCGGCAGAAATTCTTCGATCACGCCGATTTCCGACAATTCTCGTTCTGCCAGATCCAGCCGACCACCTTCTTCGTACGTCTTGGCAGTATCTTTGCGCTGCTTGACCATTTTCCCAAGGATGCCAAGGACTTCGTCGTCCCCCACCCCGTCTTCGTTGCCTTCCCCGCGCGCTGCGATGTCACGATCCTTGATCGCGGCGTTGATCAGACGGAGGGTCGAAAGCCGTGCACTGTCCTTGTCGCGCATCGCCTGTTTGATAGACGTGTTGAGCCGGGTGCGAAGGTCCATGAATTCCTATCCCATGGTTGAACGAGAGCGCACATTAAGCGAGGACCCTTTCAGAAGCAAGCACTCAGCAATTACGTTAAGCCATTGAAAAATAACGATATCACATTTTCCAAGTTCCCTTGACCACAGGGCGGCACAGCCTTAGGTTCCGCGAGATTTTACCCCTGCGGAGTCGCGCCATGTCCCAGCTTACGAATGACACACCGACCGCCTGCCTTGCCCTTGCGGATGGCACGGTTTTCTACGGTCAGGGCTTTGGCGCAACCGGCACATCGGTGGCGGAACTGTGCTTCAACACCGCGATGACCGGCTACCAGGAAATTATGACGGACCCGTCTTATGCGGGGCAGATCGTAACCTTCACCTTCCCGCATATCGGCAATGTGGGTTTGAACCCTGACGATGACGAAACCGGCGATCCGGTGGCCGAAGGCATGGTTGTCAAATGGATGCCGACGCAAAGCTCGAATTGGCGCGCAGTTCAGGAACTGAGCGAATGGTTGGCCACGCGGGGGCGGATTGCTATCGGTGGCATCGACACCCGCCGCCTGACACGCGCGATCCGGCAGCTAGGTGCCCCACACGTCGCGTTGGAGCATAATCCCGAAGGGAAGTTCGACATTGCCGCTCTGGTCGAGAAAGCACGCGCGTTTCCAGGACTGGAAGGACTGGACCTGGCCAAGGATGTCACCTGCGCGCAATCCTACCGCTGGGACGAAATGCGGTGGGCCTGGCCCGACGGTTACACCCGGCAGACTGATGCCAAACACAAGGTTGTGGCCATCGACTACGGCGCCAAGCGCAACATCCTGCGTTGCCTTGCCAGCGCGGGTTGCGACGTAACCGTTCTACCGGCGACAGCGACCGCAGAAGAAGTACTGGCACACAACCCCGATGGTGTGTTCCTGTCAAACGGACCGGGTGATCCGGCGGCAACCGGTGCCTATGCTGTCCCAATGATCCAGACAATTCTGAACAAGACGGATTTGCCGATATTCGGCATTTGTCTTGGTCACCAGATGCTTGCGCTGGCTTTGGGGGCAAAGACAGTCAAGATGAACCACGGCCACCACGGTGCGAACCACCCTGTAAAGGACACCGAGACCGGTAAGGTTGAGATCACATCAATGAACCATGGTTTTGCTGTGGACAGCCAAACGCTGCCCGCAGGTGTATTGGAGACCCATGTGTCTTTGTTCGACGGGTCGAACTGTGGCATCCGCATGGCCGATCGGCCGGTGTTCTCGGTTCAACAGCACCCCGAGGCAAGCCCCGGCCCACAGGACAGCTTCTACCTGTTCGAGCGCTTTGCGAACTCGATGGAAGCGCGCAAGTCAATCTCTGCTTGAACAGCGTTAACCGCCTCTTAACGGAATGGCGGTTAGCTGGTCTCCGGATTGAACCGGGGGCACTATGTTCGGCAGGTCGGCATCACGGAGCACTGCACCCTTTGCGCTGACACCAGCACATCGGCTGGGCCTTGTTGCATCGGATACCGCAAACGACATCGCCACCGATAGCGTCATTCAACGCGCACAGCAGCTTTCGGCGCATCAGCGGCGGCTGAACCCTGATACCTTTCCGCCTGATCTCGAGCTCGATTCACTGCTGCCGCCGGAATTCTGTCTGGAATACCGGGTTTTACCGTGGAGCCGGATCGGCGATGCGATCCTTGTGGGCACCCTACCCGGTCGGGACCGCACGCAACTCCGGGAGATATTGGAACAACTTATACCAAAGGGGCTGGCTTCTGACTCATTAGGGATTTCTGAGGTTCCCAGCTCGCCCGCGCTCTGATTCCAT
>CANNCS010000137.1 GCA_947503115.1 uncultured Marivita sp. | reverse complement strand
CAATCCATCAAGCACGGCGCTCAACTCGCAAGGAATATGGGGCAGAAAATCAACCAAAATGTGTGAATCTGATAGCACCCCCCGGGGGGGTATTCTGACATCATCGCGTCTCGTTCAGTATCTTGTAGACAGTCGCGCGCCCGATCCCGAGTTGACGTGCGATCTTGGTCGCCCCCTGACCGTCAGCACGCTGGTCTAGCACCTGCTGGCGGTCGATTGATCTCGGGCGGCCTTTGTATACGCCGCGCGCCTTGGCTGCTGCTATGCCGGCTCTCTGGCGTTCTTTGATGAAGATCAGCTCCATCTCGGCCACCATGGATAACGTGGTCAGGACCATTCGCCCTTCCGGCTTCGACGTGTCGATGTCCGGTTCCAACACTCGTAGTGACGCTCCCTTGTCGTCCAGCTCCTTGACCAAGTTTAGCACGTCACGGGTGCTGCGCCCCAACCGGTCGAGTTTTGCGACGCTCAACGTGTCGCCGGCTCTGAGGAACGTGATGAGGTTGTCCAGCTCGGCGCGGCCTTCGCGGCTTCGACCTGCTCCTGTCTCTGTTCTTACGATTTCGCACCCGGCCTGCTTAAGCCGCTCCTCCTGCAGGCTGGTCGACTGTGATGCCGACGGCGCGCGCGCGTAGCCATAGCTTGCCATGACTGTCTCCTTAATCTCTAGACCCAGACACAATCGGTGTCTCTTATTCATAAGCTAAGCCAGAAGAGACGGTTCTGCGGCGCATCGTGGGCGCTGCCTTTCGGTATACCTCACGTAGACGGTGGATTGAGCAGTCGTGACGGTGTTTCACGCAGCGAGCTGTCGGCCGTTCCGGGTGCGCGGGCGCGGTTTGGCTCCGTGCGCGCGAGGGCGCTGACTGCGACGCTGTTTGAGCAGGGGTTTTTTTGGGGTTCGATCCTGCCAGTTTCGACGCCACCCACCCCACTTGGCTCGTTAAAGGAAACCAGTGGGGTGGTGGGCACCAGTGCGCTACGCAGCGCTCGCACACTAGTGCCCTTGGCGGATCGATGGTTAAAGGGGGGCAAATAACCCTATATTATTATTCAGCGCCCGATCGACAGCGTCGTGATCGACAGACAGGAGGGGGCGTTCTTTTCCGTTTTTGTGGCGCCCTGTTTTTTTGACGACACATCCGAGTTCCTCTAACTTGTTGAGGCCTCGAACCATCCTCTTCCTATTCGCCTCTTGCTCCGTCGTGCGGTCTGCTTTGGCGAGGTTCTTTCCGCAATCCAACTTCAGGTCAGTACTGATGGTGAAGCCCAGCCAATCTGGTGAAGATTGGTGATAAGCTCCCCCGTCGGGCACCCTTTTCAGCGCCCGCAGCACATCCTCCCAAAAAGCCATGTCTGCGCCGGGATCGTCCTTTTTCAGGGTTGCCAGCTCAAGCACGCCGACAGTATCGCCGTCAGGATACTCCGGCGATCCATTGCCCAGCTCCAGCAGTCGAATGCGGAAGTACCGTTCGGCGCCGGACGTAGACGCATAATTTGACTTGCCGGTCTTGATGCTCACATAAGCCCCGCGGTCGTCAGTGACGCCGAACGTAGCTGCCTCTTCTTTCGTGATGGGTGACAAAAACCGAGCGGCTCTGGCCTTGTCGATAAGAGCGCTGGCACCGCGTGACTGAGCTATGCCCAAATTACCGGAACGCCCAGCAACACGAGCTTCTTTTGTGGCGTGGTGCACCACCTCTATCGCGCAGTTTGCACCTTCCGCGATTGTGACGAGGCTCGTTGCAAATTCATTCATCGCGTCGTTGTCGTTTTCGCCAACGAGGTGGAAATGCTTCAGCGGGTCAAGGATCACTACGTCAATTTTGTTCAACTGCAGCATTCCCTCGAAGCGCTTGACGAGCGCATCGTTGATGACCACTCCATCCCTACTCTGGGTGGCAAATTTGAAGTGCTCTATGCCGAAGCGTTTTGCCAGCTCAGGTGCTCCCCAAATGAACAGACGGCCCCCCAAATCCTTGTCTGTGATGCCATGATGCGACATCGCTGCGTCAACGCGCTTGCGTACCTCTGCAGCGTTATCTTCGCCACCGTTCACATACATGACCCTGCGCGACCCGTACGGCTTGCCGCCAATCAGTGGACGACCGACCGATATGGACAGCGCTTCGTGAATGGCGAGCATAGACTTGCCAGTTCCACCCGGTGCGACGGTAATGCTGAGCGATCCGCGCAGATAGTGCTTGTCGAGCAGCCAAGGCGTCACTGGGTGTTCAGGCAGGGGGATACTCTTATGAGGCAGTAGCTCCGGACGTTCCCCCAAGACGACACGCTCCGGCATAGCCTTCAGGAGCCGTATAGCTGTTTTCACCGTTATCGGGTTTTCGTGATCGCGTCGGGCCTTTGACCACGCATAGTGCGCGTCTTGCTGCAACCGTTCATCGGTGTGTTCATGAGTTCGCGCGGCACCCTCCCAACGGGCAGACCATTCAACAACAGCCGTGCGCACCTCCTCTTCCACAGAGCTGCCACTCGCTGCATCGTGTGCGCCATGGACAACCGCCAGCCAATCTTCTCGGCTCGCGAAGAGGTTTTGCCTGCTGGTCAGAAGTTGCAGCAGCTCTGGTGCTTCAAGCAAATTCAAACCTGAGCGCAGCGCTTGGGCAAGCGGCGCATTTGCCTGACCATTGTTGCCCCCCCTCGTCTCCCGCTCGATTACATCATAGTGCGATGCTTTTGCGGGTGATCCGTAGGTGGTTTCCACCCAATTCAAAAAGTCCTGCAGCTCGCGAGTTGTGATTGCGGGCAAGTCCTCAGCCTTCCCGTTGCTGAGGTCTATGGGACCCAATCCGTGCCAGTGGTAGGGCTGTTGTGTTTTGGGATGGATGCCGTAGGCTACAAATTGCTGCCCTTTGCCGAGAACTTCGACGGCATCTCTCTCACCAAGCTGCGGCAACTTGATTTTGTTCTTTTTTTGACCCGGATCGGAGCGAAACAGGATGCCGGTCTTGGGCGCCTTGCCGGTGCGCCGCAGGTGGGCTCCTCGCTCACCAAAGCGCTGCTGCCACTCGCACACGATCGCCTCAACTGCGTGAGGCTGCCTCACATCAATATCGAGAAAATAGACGCCGCCGTCGTTGCAGCGGATGCCAACATTCATGTCCGGCAGAAAATCATCTTGGGAAAACGATTTGTTGGTCCAGTTTGGCGTTAAAGCGCGCTTCTCATGCTTTTCCACGGGGACCGCCATGTACCCGTTCTCGAACAGGGCGGCAGCTATTTCGACTGCGTTACGGGGGGATTTGGCTTCATCAACATTCATGACGAAAACTCCATGGTTTACGCCTTATGCGACCGCTGCTAAGCTAAAGGGCCACTGCTAGGTTGCCTTCACCGTCGGCGCGCTGATCGCGTGCTGGCGGTGTTTTTATTTCAGGGTGGCTTTGGGAGGGAACGGCAGCTCGTTGCCGTTCACCAATACGTCGACGAGCAAGCGCCACGCCTGCTCCGGCTTCTTGGGCAGCCCAAGCAGGACGGGCTTGATGGTCTCTGTCAGCCGCTCTGACCGTTCGTAGAACTCGATCAAGCCGTCGCGGGACGTCAGGTAGCCAACAGCGCGCCATTCCTCTGTGCGAACACATTCATAGCGCCGCTGCAGAATGTACTGCAGTCCCGCCGCGCAGACGATCGTCCTGAACGATGACCCGTCGACTGACACTACGCCAAAGTAGCTCGTGTCACGCTCGCGCTTCGACAGGCCGCGCTGACGGCAGGCGTCCGCGATGGACAGGTTGCAGTCCCCAGCAGCTACCCCCGCCTTTCCAATGACGGGGGGGTGTTTGGTCATGCAGCTGCCCATGATCAGCCCTCCGCCTGTTTGTAAGCGTGGGCCTCCGCCAGCTTGCGTTCGGCGAGGGTCAAGAGTTCTTCCACCCTGTAGACACAGGTCTTGTTCGGCCTGCGCACAGTCAGGGGCCACTTTTCGATGGTCCTGTGACTGATGGGGAAGAAGTGGTGGGTGATGATCGCTGCCGCAGTCGCGCGATCAGCATAGGTGGGCAGCGGCTGTCCGGGCTGCCAGTTCGTTTTCGGGGTCATTACGCACCTCGTTGTTGCAAGATGCACAACTCCTAGCAAACGGTTCGCAGGGGCCTTCTGAAGTGCCTAAAAATCAAGTTTGCCTTTATTCTTCGGCCTCGAAGCGTCGATATGCCTGCCATAGATTGTCAACCTGAGAGGGGGGCAGACCAGTTTTTGCCGCAACGTCCGCTATGATCTTTGTGCGCGTACCCCGCCGGGGCTTGTTGGAAATTTCCACCAAACGCGTGGGGACTTCGGCGGCGCCGATAACAGTGTCATGTCCGTCTCCATCGCCGGCTATAGCCGCACTTGGCTTTTCCGCACCGTAGGTTTGAAGGCTCTCCAACTCTTCATCGACATCAGCGCTGTGTTGCTGGCCCGCCTCCGAGTTTCGCCAAACGCCACGGTCTTGGATAGGTACTTGCTTGGCCTGTTTCCAGATCGTCGATAGATCAGTGCGCTCCCTAAAAAGTACATCATGGGAAGCGTCATAGGCATTTTTTTGAGCTTTCCGCCATTGGGCTTCGCAAGCTTGGCCAATCCGCAATACATCATCAAAAGACCACTTGCGGGGACGGCCTGCACCTTTGCGTTTGCCGCCATGACCGTTCACACCCACCCCTCCAGCAGTCTTTGCCATTGGGTCATCGCACTGCGTCGTTTCTCAAGGTTCTTGGCATGCTGATAGTGGCGCATGACACCACTGCGCGTGGCCGATTGCTTGTGGTTAAGGAGGCTATCGACGATGGTTTCCGAGACATCAGTATATTCGGACATCAGTGTGGAAAACGTGCGACGCAAGTCATGCGGTTTGAACTGAGGCAAGCCAGATCCAACGCGCACAGAGCTGTGGAAGTGGCTCCAACTCTTCATAGTCCCGTTTTCAACGTTCGATAGCTGGAACACTAAAAGCCCAGATGCGTCGTCTGGTTGCCCAAGCAAATCCAATGAAAGGCTGTTCAGCGGCATGACAAAGGCCTCGTCATTCTTTGTCTCGCTGGCAGCGAACCGCAACTCTGCCCGCCCCCTGTCCAACTGATCCCAGCGCAAGTTAGCCCCCTCGCTCGCACGAAGGGGGGTGGCAATCATGAACCGCAGAAACTGCAGGTAGACAGGCTTCAGGCCAGTTGCATGCCACAGTTGGGCCAGTTGTTCTGGTGCATAGAAGCTCGTTCGTGGGGCGGGCGGCTTTGGCCGGCGTCGCTTCGACACAGAGGTGGCTGGATTGTTGGAGATCGCCTCTTCGTCCAGCAAGTAGTCCAAGAAACGCGACATGGCCCCAAACCGGTGCCGGGCAGTTGCGGGACGGTCCGCATGCTGATCGATCAAATCGCGCAAGAGACGCGCTGTGATGATCTCTGGTTCGCTATCTGCGACCGCCAGTTCCTGTAGGCCAAGCCGAACGTGGGTGATCTCGTCGCGCTGATGCTTGGTGCTGCCGTCACCTAGGCAGTCAGTAGCATACCGATGCAACCAAGCAGCGCAGGTTCGCTTCTGTGCTTCTGCATGGCGCCGGTCAGCTTCGGCCTTGCGCGCGTCTACGGCAGGATCGCCACCCGCAGCCACGACGGACTTGATCCGAGCCGTTTCCAGCCGTGCTTGAACAGGCGACAGAGTGACAGGATCGCCCAGCTTCATTGTGACCTGCGGATAGCGCTTACCGCCATTCATGTAGCCTCGCTTGCGGTAGGCGTAGGTCCAGCTGGCGGACTGGCTGTTGATCGCCAGTTTTAAGCCCCGGCATTCTGTATCGGACAAGGTGATCCTATCGCCCAAGGCACGCTGTTCTTTGACGTACCGCGCGATGGCGCGTTGATCGATCTTGCAGTGGATGGACTTGGATGGCATTCAGCGAGACACTCAGCGAGACAAAGTGACGGGTCTGAGCGTAGGTTAGCGGGACAGAGTGTGTGCGTAAACCCAACAAATATTGGCCATTCGAACACAAGCCATTGATATCCATAACAACTAAAGCTGATTTGTAATCAGTAGGTCCGCGGTTCGAGTCCGTGTGGGGGCACCATTTTCAAACATTTGGCAAGCGGTCATGTTATCTCTTTGCACTGTGAGTGCAAAGTTGATGGCAAAATAATCGCTTGGATAGTTCCTAACTCAGTCAGTTCGCTCCAACACCTTGAGTTGATGTCAGCGCTCACGCGGTCTTAGAAAAGCTGAGACAGATCCGTTTGTTTGCCCCCCCTCTAGGAGCCGGCCCCAAATATCGCTAGCAATAAACCTATGTACGACAAGCATCTCACCCTACGCACAAGCCCGACTTGGCGCACAATTCCCGGTTATATTTGCGGCTTGCCACAAGCTTCCGTTATGGCCGTTGAGGTTTTTCCTTCGAACCCAGAGGCCGTCGACGTGACAGAGGCTTTCGCAGGGCTTCTGGCACAAGTGATCGAAGACGACTTTGAAGTTTCAGAGGCGGAAAATGTACCTCTTGCGATCGCAACCACCCTAGCCCGCGCCACAACACGTTTGCAGAACTGGGTTTATATCCCCGCCGCGCCCCAGCATGTCATCAACGCCGCTGGAACCACCGACGATGGCATGACAATTCAGATTATTCTGCCGTACTGGCTGCCGGATGCAACGCGCGTAGCCTATGCGAGCTGCCTGCGCCTATGGAATCGTTTGTCCGAGGGTGAAACATTCGATGACATCGTCGCTCTTCGAAATCAACTGAGTGCAGAATTTTCTCCGTATGTTGCGAAGGGCGTGAATCAATTCGCGCTGATCAGAGGTGTCACAACCCTCGGCATAAACCTCATTCGATTGCCAGGCACTGCCTTGTGCCTTGGAACAGGCGCACGCTCGCGCATTGTGAACAGTACACTAACGGACAAGACACCATTTATAGGCATCCAGTTTGCGCGCAACAAGTTTCACACCGCCTCTCTGCTGCGCATGTCGGGCCTTCCTGGTGCCGTGAACAAGGTCGTTTCAAACTCCGACGAAGCCATTCAAGGCGCAAAAAAATTCGGTTATCCCATCGTCGTCAAGCCAGTGGATCTGGATCGCGGCGAAGGGGTCGCCGCGCATTTGATGACAGAGTCCGCGATTCGCTCTGCCTTCGACACCGCGCGGGAGCTGTCTCCGTATGTTATGATCGAAAAGCATATTCCTGGGTTTACGCACCGCCTGACGGTCGCTGACGGCGAGGTCATTTCGGTACGGCAACGCGTCCCAGGCGGCGTGTCAACGGATCATGACCATCCCGACAGTTTCCGCCATTTTGCGCCAGAGCTTCCCGCAATGCGGGACAGAAAGCCGCCCATGAACACCGAGTTTGGTTTGCATGTGAGCGAGATTGAACCGGGCCTCTTTTTCATCACCGACTTTATCTACCAATCCGCTTTTCTGGTCACCGTTGACGGAGTTGTCGTCTTCGACGCCCCACCAAGTTTTGGGGAACGGCATCGCATGGCGATTGAGCAATCTGCACCGGGCGTCCCGATCACGCATTTCGTACTCAGCCACAAACATGCCGATCACAACGGCGGCGGTTACACATTTGCCGATATCGAAGGGCTCACGGTTGTCGCGGCAAAGGCCAATGCCGACAGCCTTTTGGCCAACCCGTTGCGAGGCGTCCTGACCCCCACCGAAACATTCGAAGACGCCATCACCCTGACCGTGGGCGGCGTTCCGATTGAATTGCAAACGGCCAATTTCCACTCCAACGATGTAGATGTGATGATCTATCTGCCCGCGCAAAAGTTCCTGATGGCGGTGGACACCATCACCCCCGGGGAAGCACCGTTCATGAACTTCGGCGGGACAAGCAATCTCGAAGCCTACATGGCCAGCTTTGACACTTTTCTCAGCTATGACTTTGAGCATTTCCTGTCCGGGCACGTATCAGTCCTTGGAAACCGAGCGGACGTCGAGACCGCACGCAACTACGCCTTTGATGTTTGGGATACCGTCTATGGGCTATGGCCAAGTTTTCTTGACCGTTTCAATGCGAACATGGAACTGACGTCCTTTGAAAACGGCAACCTTGCTTACCGCATGACGATGGAAGAGGTCCGCGATACCTGCGCAGAACAGGTAGTTGATCGCTGGGAGGACAAGCTGTCTGTGGTCGACCTCTGGGCGGACAGTCACTGTGAGACCGTCGTGCTCCACGCGATCATGCACTAAAAATCCAACGATGGCCGCCCACATATGGCGGCCATCCATCAGGAACATGTAACGATTTTGATCCGATGTGGATCATCATAGTCAATTATTGGATCATAATAAATCCGGTATCTCCGACGTCAGCGAGACAAGGAGACTATGATGGAAAGGACTTTTAGCGCTTCGGGGGGCAGCCAATATGGTGGCCTGGGCGTTCTCAAACCCATTGCAGACGCCGTGCCATCACCCTCTGCCAATCAGGTACTCATCCGCATTCGCGCGTCTGGTGTCTCGCGCGCGGATCACCTGACGCAGGCCAGACAGCCCAAGTTTGCACGGCTTTATCCGGGGGCCAAAAAACCACGCGCGGGCCTGTCCGGCACCTGCTTATCCGGCGACGCGACTTCGTTAGGTAACGACCTCAAAGAGGTTCTGGCCTTGATGGACCGCATGTATCCGTTCGCCGACCTGGTTAAGGCGCATCGCTATGTCGAAACGGACCGTAAGCGCGGCAATGTCGTTGTTGCCTAGGAGGATACGCAATGCAAACCTTGCCAATCTCTTATCGTCAGGCCCGTTTCGCTGGCCTTTGCTACCTCATCATCATTCTATGCGGCGTCGGATCGGAAGTCGCCCTGCGCGGACCGTTGATAAACCTTCATTCGGCGCTGGACACCGCCCATGCGATCGAGGCTGAAACGCTCCGGTTCCGGTTTTCGATCATGGCGGACATTGTGATGGCTTTGGCCGATGCAGCCCTTGCCGTCTTGCTCTTCGAGATGTTTCGCACGGTGTCGGCAAGCCTCGCCCTCAGCGCGCTCGTCTTTCGGCTGCTTCACTCGGGGCTGATCGCAGCCGGACTGCTGTATCTGCAGGTGGCATTGCTGATTGAGGATGCAGACCTCTCCCTCAGCTTCATCGCGCTCCATGCCTACGGCTATGACTTAGGGCTGATCTTCTTTGGCGTGAACTGTCTGCTGACAGCAGGTCTGATGATCGGATCCGGGTTCGTGCCAAGAGGTCTGGGCATCGGAATCGGCCTTTCGGGATTGGTCTATCTCGGCGGGAGCGTTTTGCGGATCCTGGCACCGGACCTTCATCCTCTCATCGCCCCTGCCTACGTTATCCCACTGATTGCAGAGACCGCGTTTTGTATCTGGCTTTTGGTCCTGCCGGGGCAAAGCAATCGGGCCGTCGTCTGATTTTTGGCGAACCCAATAAAGATCCGGTGGCCGACGAACCCATACCGTCACTTCGCACACTAACCACAATAGAAAGGAACATCCGATGTCTGACCACAAAGTCCTAAGGCTCATCAAACAAGCGGACAAAGCAATCACCGAAGACTTCGACACACTGATGAATTTCTACGCTGATGACGCTGTCCTCGTCGTGCAGCCAGGCCAGGTCGCACGCGGCAAAGCGCAGATCAAAAACGCGTTCATCGCGATCGCGAAGCACTTCGGAAACGCACTGACCGTGTCTCAAGGCGATGCTCAGGTCTTAGAGGGTGCCGATACCGCTCTCGTTATAATGGAAACGCTTCTGTCCATCGGGAATGCAGAAGGCCCGATCAAGCGGCGTGCGACCTATGTCTTTCGCAAAGATCACTCAGGCGCTTGGCTCTGCACGATCGACAACTCCTACGGGACAGACTTGCTCGACGCCGCATAGCGGCTGCAACCCGCTGCCCCAGGCTTCAACAATTCACCACCAGATTTTTGCCTCTCAAATGGAGACCAATGCCGCGCGACAAACAAGGTGAGAATCCAGCGTCAATCAGGATGAGAACGCGGGGGTGGGGTCTCGGAGGGAGGGCG
>CANNCS010000136.1 GCA_947503115.1 uncultured Marivita sp. | reverse complement strand
CAGGGAACGCCGTGCGCTGGACGCGCTCGATGAAATCCGCGGAAACAGGTAAGAAGTGTCAGACTCGGAGCACTAGTGCGCTAAACATCCAACTCCTCAACAAACCGCGCGTTCTCCTGAATATATTGGAACCGCAGCTCGGGCTTCTTGCCCATCAGCCGCTCCACCAGATCGCCGGTTTCGCCCGGTTCGTCCTCGTCGATGGTCACACGGATTAGCTTGCGGGACGCCGGATCCATCGTGGTTTCTTTCAGGTCCTTCGCATCCATCTCGCCCAGACCCTTAAAGCGTTGGACGTCAATCTTGCCTTTGCCGCCAAGCCCCTTTTCCATCATCAGATCTTTCTCGGCATCGTCCGAAACGTAAAGACGCTTGGCTCCTTGGGTCAGGCGGTACAAAGGCGGGCAGGCGAGGTACAAATGCCCTGTGTCAATCATCGGGCGCATCTGAGAGAAGAAAAACGTCATCAAAAGCGCCGCAATATGGGCGCCGTCCACGTCCGCGTCCGTCATGATGATGATCTTGTCGTACCGAAGATCATCAACATTGAACTTGGTCCCAAGGCCCACACCCAAGGCCTGTGTCAGATCGCTGATCTCGGCATTGGTCCCCAGTTTGGAAGAGGCTGCGCCCAGCACGTTCAGGATTTTCCCTCGCAACGGCAACAGCGCCTGTGTTTTGCGATCCCGCGCCATCTTGGCCGAACCACCGGCCGAGTCGCCCTCGACGATGAAAAGTTCTGTGCCTTCGCGCGTGTTTGAGGAGCAGTCCACCAGCTTGCCCGGTAGGCGCAGTTTCTTCGTCGCTGACTTGCGCTGGGTCTCTTTTTCCTGCCGTCGCCGCAACCGTTCCTCGGCGCGCAGCACAAGGAAGTCGAGGATCGCTCCCGCGGATTTCGTATCCGCCGCCAGCCAGTTGTCAAAGTGGTCGCGCACCGCCCCTTCGACCAGACGCTGCGCTTCGGTGGTTGCCAGCCTGTCTTTGGTTTGGCCTACGAATTCCGGCTCGCGGATGAAGCAGGACACGAGCGCACAGCCACCTGTGATCAGGTCGTCGCGTGTGATTTGCGCGGCTTTCTTGTTGTTCGACAGTTCACCGTAGGCGCGGATACCCTTAAGGATCGCCGCCCAGAACCCGGCTTCGTGTGTGCCGCCTTCGGGGGTGGGGACGGTGTTACAATAGGACTGGATGAACCCGTCGCGCGATGGCGTCCAGTTGATCGCCCACTCCACCTTGCCCGGCGCGTTGAACTTCTCGCGGAACTCGACCGTTCCGGCAAAGGGTTTATCGGCATAGGTCGATGCAACGCCCAATGTTTCGGTCAAATAATCGGCCAAACCTCCGGGGAAATGGAACGTGGCCTCAGTCGGTGTTTCGCCATCGTTGATCGCGGATTTCCAACGAATCTCGACACCCGAAAACAGGTAGGCTTTGGACCGCACCATCTTGAGCAGACGTGCGGGTTTGAAACGATGCGAGCCAAAGATCTGTTCGTCCGCGTGAAAGGTCACCATCGTGCCGCGACGGTTTGGCGCCGCGCCGACTTTCTCCACCGGACCCAACGGAATCCCGCGCGAAAAGCGCTGTTCATAGACTTCTTTGTTTCGCGCGACCTGTACCACCATCGAGTCCGACAGGGCGTTCACCACAGAGGCACCAACCCCATGCAAACCGCCCGAGGTTTCGTAGGCTTTGCCGGAGAACTTGCCACCCGCGTGCAGAGTACACAGGATCACCTCAAGCGCGGATTTGTCCGGGAACTTGGGGTGTGGATCAATCGGAATGCCGCGCCCGTTGTCGCGGATGGTGACGGCATAGTCTTCGTGCAGTTCCACCTCGATCCGGTTGGCGTGACCGGCGACTGCTTCGTCCATGGAGTTGTCGAGAACTTCCGCCACAAGGTGATGCAGCGCTCGCTCATCCGTGCCGCCAATATACATGCCGGGGCGCTTGCGGACGGGTTCCAGCCCTTCCAACACCTCGATCGAGGATGCATCATAGTCGGTCGGTTCGTGTCCGGAGAGAAGGTCTTCGGCCATGGCTGCTGCTCTGTGTTTGTTGCTTTGCGCGCCAGTATGGCAGAGCGTGCGGCAAGGGGGAAGCGTCAGCGTGCCGTGTCGCCCTTCATCAACCGTTCTGCCTTGCGTCGCACCAGCACGCCGCGCAGATCATGCATCGCCAGCAGCAGCGCATCGGTGACAGTCTCCAGTTGTTCTTCGCTCGCACGGGACTGTGCCCATTGGGTGGTAAGATTGAGGTGGTCCACGGTGCGCATAATGTCGTCCACATCGCGGTCAGCGAGAATCATCTGCCGATCCTGCATCCAGTCACGGATAACGGTAACGTCTTCGTCGCTGAGTGTGCGATCTCCGTGCGGCTTGATTTCGCCATTACGGATGTTGACCACGGCGATCTGATCCATCTCGATCCGCCGTTGCGGGTTTTCGGTATCCACCCGAAAAACAAGAGCGCCATTCTCGCGCACCCTGAAGTAGTAATCAGGAAGGTCTCCAGCCATATCTGCCTCGTGCCCGTGTTCGCACAGGCTAACAACTTACGTTTGGGTAAGCCAGCCTTTGGGCGACTGGATCACCGAGAGACGTTTTGTTGATCCGCCCCGGTTTTGTGTCAGGTCAAACCGGCGCAGAATGCTTGAATACGCTGGCACGCATCGGTCAGCACTTCGTCTGACGTTGCATAGCTGACGCGGAAATAGGGGCTGAGACCAAAGGCGGCCCCAAATACAACGGCGACACCGTGCTCTTCCAGAAGCGCGGTTGCAAAAGCCTCGTCCGTGTCGATCAGAGTACTCCCTGCGCTGGTTTTGCCGATGCAGCCAGCAATAGAGGGATAGACATAGAACGCACCTTCCGGCAACGCGCAGGTGATGCCTTCGCAGGCGTTCAAACCAGCAACCACGAGATCACGCCGCTTGCGGAACGCCTCGTTGCGCTCGGCCAGAAATTCCTGCGGGCCATTCAAAGCCTCGACAGTCGCCCATTGGCTGATCGAGCAAGGGTTGGTGGTGGATTGCGACTGTAGCTTGCGCATCGCAGCGATCAGGTGTTCCGGCCCCGCCGCATAACCGATCCGCCAGCCTGTCATGGCGTAGGATTTGGACACTCCGTTCACAGTCAGCGTGCGGTCATACAGCCCCGGTTCGACCTGCGCTGGTGTGCAAAACTGGAACCCGTCATAGGCCAGATGTTCGTACATGTCGTCGGTCATCACCCAGACATGTGGGTGGCGCATCAACACATCCGTCAACGCTTTCAATTGGTTGTGACCATAACCCGCGCCGGTTGGGTTCGACGGCGAATTGAAGATAAACCACTTTGTCTTGGGGGTGATCGCCGCCTCCAGCGCTTCGGGCGAAATGCGGAACCCATCTTCGAGCGTCGTTTCGACAATCACTGGTTCACCGCCGCCCAGACGCACCATGTCTGGGTAGCTGACCCAGTAGGGGGCCGGGATGATCACCTCGTCGCCGGGGTTCAGCGTGGCCAGTAGCGCATTGTAAAGCACTTGCTTGCCACCCGTCGAAACGGCCACTTGCGACGGGGTATAGGTCAACCCGTTCTCTCGCTTGAACTTGGCGCAGATCGCCTGTTTGACCTCGGGTATGCCATCAACTGCGGTGTACTTCGTTTTTCCCGCTTCGATCGCCGCAATTGCAGCGGCTTTGATGTTGTCCGGTGTGTCAAAGTCAGGCTCACCGGCACCCAGACCGATGACATCATGACCTGCGGCTTTCAGTTCCATCGCCTTTTGCGACACCGCAACTGTCGGTGACGGGCTGACCCGAGCAAGTGTGTCCGAGAGGAATGGCATGGTCGGCCCCTGTTTGTGATTGCACCTAGACTGTCTTAGGGTGCACCCGAAATACGATCAAGCGATGATCGTGAAAGGAGAACCGATGACCGAGAGCGACCAGAATTGGTATGCCCCTGAAATTGCAACCTTCGGTGACCGTATGACCGCAGCCAGAGAGGCTGCCGGGATGACGCAAGAGTCGCTGGCCAAGCGGTTGGGTGTCAAGAAAAGCACGTTGCGCAACTGGGAAAACGATGTCGCTGAACCGCGTGCCAACCGTCTGTCGATGTTGGCGGGGCTATTGAACGTGTCGATGATGTGGCTCATCAACGGCGAAGGTGAAGGGGTCGATGGCCCGGATACCGAAACCATGCCGTCGGACCTGACCGAGATCATTCTTGAAATCCGCGAGATGAAATCCGAACTTCACTACAAGGCGGAACAATTGGCCCGTCTTGAGAAGCGACTGCGCAACCTGATTGTACAACCTTCATGACCGAACTGCGAGAACACCGTTTGAAACGCCTGTCCATGCGCTCTATGCGCCGGGGTATCAAAGAGATGGACATCATCTTGTCGCGTTATGCCGAACTCCGGCTTGAGAGTTTTGATGATGCGATGCTTGACCGGTACGATGCGCTGCTGTCTGAAAATGACCAGGATCTCTACCAATGGGTCAGCGGTCAGAAACAGCCGCCCGAGGCGTTGCGCGATATGATCTCGGACATCTCGACGGTGGCGTTTCAACGCTGATCCGAAAAGAGTTCTTTCGGCTTAACCGATTGTTGGGGTTTTTGGTCGATTCTCCTGCCTGACGGAAAAGGCGGAGAAACGAATGAGCATTCATGCATCTGTGAACCAAGGTGGCGGCAGCGACATGCTGGATGGCTACCTCGAAGCGTTGTCGCTGGTGGAACGTCTGCACAGGTTGCTATTGGATGTGATCAAGGACGAATTCGAACGTGTTGGCATCCTTGAAATTAACGCTGTTCAAGCGCTGCTTCTGTTCAACATCGGCGACAACGAGGTGACCGCGGGCGAATTGAAAACCCGTGGTTATTACCAGGGCAGCAATGTCAGTTACAATCTCAAGAAGTTGGTGGATATGGGATACATGCACCACCAACGCTGCGAAATTGACCGCCGCTCGGTGCGGGTGCGTTTGACGCCGCGTGGACGCGAAATCCGCGACCTCATTTCAGCGCTGTTCGCGCGCCATGCCGACGGCTTGATCGGTAAGAACGTGATCGACCACGATACTTTGGGCGACATGAGCAGCACATTGCGACGGATGGAGCGCTACTGGACCGATCAGATCCGGTATATCTACTAGCCGGGCCTTGGACCTCTGACGGGTTTGGCCGCCTGTACCATATCATTCAATTCGCGGAACAATTTTCGAGTCATCGCCTCGCGGTAACCCAGATACCCTTCCGAGGTTTCAATGAAAGCACCAAAGCCAAAGCGTACCTCTCGGTGGAAATAGTCAAGCACGTCATCCGACCCACCCAATACAGCCAAACCATTCACCGTGACGTTTGCGAATGGGAAGTTCTTGTAGGCCAGATGCGGCGGGAACCCGTCATTGTTTTCACCATCACCGGAAAGATCGATCACCTGACGGTCGCATTGTGGCCCACGTGATAAAAGGTTAGCGCCAAAACCCAGCGCGTATCCCATTGCTGTTGGAAAACGGGTGTGACTGCGGGGCGCTGAAATCAAGGTTTTGATAACTCCGTCAATGGCTGAGTCGTCGGTCAGTGCAACCCAATTGGTCACCATCGCGCTTTGACGCCGCCCGCTCCATTCATAAATAGCGAGCGAGACATGGCCGTCCCCGTCCAGGATCGCGCTGCGGATCACCGCGTCGTCCAGCGCGGCGGCAAGGCCGTCGCGCTGAAGAATGTATTCATCGGCATCAACCGAGGAAGACACATCAAGTGCCAAAAGAAGGGCAAGACGACAGTGCTCTTGCTGCGCCTGAACCGGGGCCAGCAGCCCCAACCAAAACGCCATAGCCAAAACCGCTGCGCCGCGCCGCATCACCTCACCAGTGACCGGTGTTTTCCATACTCGCCCAAGGCTCTTGCGGCGGTAGAGAATCGCCCAGTTGCAGCAGTTCGATGGAAATGTTGTCAGGAGAGCGGACAAAGGCCATGTGGCCATCGCGCGGTGGGCGATTGATCGTAACGCCATTGTCCATCAAATTCTGGCACACATCGTAGATGTTATCGACCCGGTAGGCGAGGTGGCCGAAATGCCTGCTGTCGGAGGGCAAGCCGTCATCGCCATCCCAGTTATACGTTAGCTCGAGCGGGCACTCTTCTTGTCCCTCGGGCGCCATGAAAATCAGCGTGAAACGGCCCTTTTCGTTGTCCGTCCGGCGGGTCTCTTTCAAGCCCAGCAAGCCGTAGAATTTCATCGAAGCATCAAGGTCTTTCACGCGAACCATAGTGTGGAGATAGCGAAGGGGCATAGTGTCCTCTTGAGTTTGTTCACTCTGAGGCTAGGCCAATTCCGCGCGATGTCGAGGGTGAAAGCGGCGTCAGAAAGCGGATCGAATGCCAAGCTGAATGCCAAAATTCTCGGTCTCGTAAAGGTCGATATTGGCGTTGGTGCGTTCCGCGTTCAAAGTGATGGTCGGAATGAAACCGTAAAAGTCCATCTCTGGCAGTGCAGCAGTGACGGTGGCCTGGATGCTGCGTTCATTGCGCCCGTCGGCTGTCAGGTTTGACCGGTCGTGGTTTTTATCGGACAGGGTCAAACCGAATTCCAACTGGGCAGGGCCGATAGGCTTTGCGAGACCATACCGCGCCGAGATTGCCCGTTGCGTATAGTCTAGGTAATCCGCATCGCTTTCAGACGTGACGAAACTGGTCGACACGGACAATGTATTGCCGCTGGCCAGCGACATCCCGTAGCCCAGTTGTGCGCTCCAGATCGTGGCGTCCAGACGGGTGCCTTCGCCAACTTGGTCTTCGCGGTTCACCGAAAGGCTCAACATGCCGTTATCACCAGCGACGCGGCGGTAATTGGCCCCGATCCGGGTGTAGGCAATAAGCGGATCACCCGCGTACCACGTGCGCCCGAAACGTGCGTTCCAGCCAAGGCGCGCGCGACCGCCGGGGAGAGCATAGTCTTCCTGCAGGCCAACAAAGACCGAACTGATTGCGAAATCCGACCCTTCGGCATCTGGGGCAATGTCCTTGGCGTCTTCGGACAGGACGTAGGTTCGGTGTGATAATCCAAACAAAAGATCGGTGCGTTTGCGGTCGTTGTTCACGAGCCTGTAGCGCGTGCTTAACCCAGTCGAGATTTCGACCCCTGACAAGGCGCGTGCTTCGCCTTCTAGGGCAAATTCGAAGGGCAGGCCGAAAAGCTCGGATGTTTCATTCCGGCTGCCGTTGTTGATGTTCGAGCTTGGAGCAACCGAAAACCGTAGAGCGGTCGACCACGGGTTTTGGCGCCGCACATATTGAAAGTCCTCGGCCGCGCGCTGTTTGAGACCGTCGTCTGGTGCGATATGAACTGCGCGGCGCAGCCAGAGCTGTGCAGCCGTCCGTCGCCCGGAAGATGACAAGGCCTGGGCCATCGCCAATGCTGCGGCGAAGCGGGCGTTCTGGTCTTCGGCCAAGGCCCAAGCGCGGCGCGCGTGGGTCAGGGCGTCTTCGTTGCGTCCAAGGTTGCGTGCGGCACGAGACCGAATGAGGTGTGCATCAAGATCGTTGTCGTCACGGCCGATCAACGCGCCCGTCAGGTCGAACGCCAGTCCGGCCTGACCCTGCAACACCGCCTGTCCGGCAAGGTCTCGCATTTGTTCAGGGCTAAGCACCGCCTGTGCGGACGCCTGTGCCGCGGCAAAAGCAAATGCGCCAAGTGCCAAGCCAATCCGGCGGGACCAGCTGGGCATCACTGACGATAGACGATGAACCCACCGGTTTCCTGGTAGGTGGTGCTGTCGTCAAAGCGCGGGTCGTTGCCTGTCATGACAAGCACGCCAACGATTTCTCCCGCATCTTCACCCGAGATAATGGCGTAATAGGTGCCTTCACCACTCTCGATCGTCTCGCCATTGTCGAACCCGGCGATTTCGAAAATCTCACTTGCGATTTCGCCGTTAGAATCGGCATCATCCGGCGAAATGACGGGGCGGATGCGGGGCAGAACCGGGTTGCCGTCAGCATCGGTGTCCAGGACGAGCGACCGTGTGGTGGTGCCGTCATCGGCCTCATCGCCGCGTCCCAAAGCATCAAGGTATTCGCGGGTGATTTCGGTGCCGTTGATATCATAGAGGCGACGATTGCTCACGAACAGAGCAACACCACGGTTGCCATCGTTGAAGTCTTTGAAGTCGACGATCATTTCGGCGTCGCCTTCGACATATTCCAATCCGCCGCGTCCGGTGAAAACCCGGATGCCGGCGTAATCGCCAGTGTAGCTGGCATCGCCTTCGTCGGGGAGAACAAGGCGCACCTCATTGCCATCGTCATCAAAGCCGTTGCGCTGATAGACAAAACCGCCAAAGCCATAGTCGACATATGATCCGGATCGCACGATGGCGAATTCGGTTTGGCCAGTGGTGCTGCGCCCGTAGATCGCGCGGTATGTGAAGGTGCGCAGAGTGGTGCCTGTCACAGGGTCTTCGGTCGATTCGGCACCTTCATACACGGCGAAAGAGCCAAGCTGCGCCACACCGGTTACAGGATCGCCACGCGTGTAGACGTTGTTGCCGTCGAACGCGATGTTGTCGACGAAGAATTCGTCCTGACCTTCGTCGTTCACATAACTGATGTTTGTGGCGTACCCGCCGCCGGTTTCCTCGTCCTGCTCTTCGCGGCGGACGATCTGTGAATTGGGGGTCGGGTTGGTTGTGCCGGGGGGCAGATCCGGCGTTCCACGGTCGCTCGAGATTGGGGTTTCGTCTGTGGTGCCGTCGCCATCGGTGTCACCATCCGCGCCGTCGGTTGTGGGTGCTTGCAGCACGTCACCTCCGCCACCGTCGCAAGCGGCGACAAAACCCAAACACAGAATAAGAAAGAAAATACGCGTCATGGAAAATACTGCCCCGGCTTGATTTAGTCTTCTTCGCGACCACTCCGGGTGAAAATCCGGCAGGCGGTTTTGAAAGTCAACGCAAAGCACAAAGCATTTGTTGAAAAAGCCGGATACTGCGGCCTCGGTGCAAGATACCATCCTTGGTGGTTCCTACCGCGATACCCGCGAGATATAGTCGGCGGCGACTCATCCTAGTGGGAAAGGATTCGCCATGCCCCTGTCGCCGGAACAAGAAGCCGAAATTACCGAACAGCGCAATGCGCCGCAACAGACGCTGCGCGCGGTCAGCGAGGGCATGGAAGGGCATCTTTATACCGCCTATCCGGTGCTGGATCACGGGTTCATCCGGGTGGTGGATTACATGGGCGACGACGCCGCGATCTGTCAGGCAGCGCGTGTGTCGTACGGCAAGGGCACGAAATCCGTACAGAATGACGAAGGTCTGATCCGGTACCTGATGCGGCACTGGCATTCGACCCCTTTCGAGATGTGCGAAATCAAGCTGCACGTCAAATTGCCCGTCTTTGTGGCGCGGCAGTGGATTAGGCACCGCACCGCCAACGTCAACGAATATTCCGCGCGGTATTCGATTCTGGACCGTGAGTTTTACATTCCTGCGCCTGAGCATTTGAACGCGCAGTCGGTGATTAACAACCAAGGGCGCGGCGAAGCGTTGGAGGGCGAAGAGGCGGATCGTGTGCTGCGCTATCTGCGCGAAGATGCGATGCGTTGTTATGATCATTACGAAGAGATGATCAGCCAAGACGACCAGCAGGGACTGGCCCGCGAACTGGCCCGGATGAACCTGCCCGCCAACATCTACACGCAATGGTATTGGAAGGTCGATCTGCACAACCTGCTCCATTTCCTCCGACTTCGGGCAGATTCGCACGCGCAGTATGAAATAAGGGTTTACGCCGAAGAGATTTGCAAAGTCGTCGCCGACTGGGTCCCCTTCGCCTATCGAGCCTTCGAGGACTATCGCATGGGGGGTGCGACGCTGTCGTCAACCGCGCTGGACTGCGTGCGGCGGATGCTCAAGGGCGAGACCGTGACGCAGGAAAACTCCGGCATGTCAAAGGGGGAATGGCGGGAGTTTGAGGGGTTGTTATAGTGCCATTTGTAAACGTCTTCATCAGTCATTCTTGGAACTATTCTGGGCATTACGACACGCTTGCAAAATGGCTGTTCGAAGACGATTGGAGCGTGAACAACTATCCTCTAAATCTTTATAATACGTCGGTTCCTAGAGATGACCCGATACATGACGCACCTACTGATAAGGAACTCAGCGTCAGAATTTCTGAAAGGGTTATTGCTTCGCACGTTGTATTGTGTCCGACTGGCATGTATTCGGCGTACAGCAAATGGATTGGAAAAGAGTTGAGGTTAGCCAAGGAGCTAGTGTTCCCCGCCTGACATAGGATTCCCAACGCTGCTGCGTCGTGGCATGATTGGCGGATGAGACGCTCCGAC
>CANNCS010000135.1 GCA_947503115.1 uncultured Marivita sp. | reverse complement strand
CAATCCTCCCATTCGTTGAGAGAATTGAATCAGCCGATCGACCGCCAATCAAGTAAGAGTTTTTCAACAAAATCGGCGGTGATCCGACTTTCGCTGCGCCCGCGAGCCACTATTATCAGAAGTGAAAAGCAGGCCTTCCGCGAACGGGATATTCGCGCGTTATTCTGCGCAGCCGCAGGTCTGCTTCAAGCCCAAGTTGTTCCATTGGACAGGTTCTTCAAGTTTTTTGAATGCAGTGCCAGTAGCCAGGAGAGTGTCGAGAGCTATGGGAATCGTATTGGATTGCCTTATCGAATGGATAGAGAAACGCTTCAAGAAACATAGGATTGTGAAGCTCTATTTGGTTTCGATGGTTATCTTATTTGGTTGCTGGCTGGCCTACATGGATTGGGTATCTCGCGGACCCCTCTAAATGGCAACAAAAGAACATTCCATACATTGCTGCTCGCAATTATACATTCAAAACGAATACCTTCGATTATAGGAAGTCTTCTGGTGAGAGCAGCGAACATTGACCTGACATCTTGCACCGTTCAGGCGGCAATTCAGCGAATAGCTGATGTCTATCGGGTCGACTATGTGACGCTGCATCTCTTTCGGTCTGGTGAGGATGCGCAGAACAAGCCCTATGTTCGCACCAACTATCCTGACTCTTGGGTTACTCGGTATTTGTTGAACGACTACGTGCGGATTGATCCTGTTCTGCACATGGCCGAGCAGGTCGCCGGTCCGTTTTGTTGGTCTACCATCACGCCCGAAGGGGATCAGATAGAGATGATGGAACAGGCGGCGAAGTATGGCTTGGGTCAGACCGGATTCAGCGTCCGGCATGTGGATGCCATTGGCCGACGCAGTGTGCTGTCGTTCAACGCGCGTGACGCCAGAGGCGGAAAAACGTGGGAGCCACATCTGGCTGAGATGCGCGAGGGTCTGATCCAACTCGCGCATCAACTTCATCATATGGCACTGGATGAAATTTATGTTGATGGTAATACGCTGCCTCAGCTGACGCCTCGCGAGATCGAGTGTTTGATGTGGACTGCCAAGGGCAAGGCCCATACCGACATTGCGGTCATCCTTGGGCTTTCTGAACACACCATCCGTGGATACTTAAAAGACGCGCGTATGAAACTTGATTGCGTCACGCTTGCCCAAGCGGTTTCCAAAGCCTCTGCTCTTGGGTTGATTCATTAAGCCCGACATGTCCGTCGTTCGTTGCGCCCCCACAATTGCGGGGATTTCTAGGAAAGCGTCTGAGGCTTAGCGTTTGAGCATGTTCCGATTGGACGGGACGCATCAAACGTGAAGGGACACGAAATGACGCGGATGAATGCTGTTGGGTGGTTCGACATCTATGTCGACCAGATGGAGCGTGCGGAGGGTTTCTACAAGACGGTTCTGGGTGCCGAGATGGAAGACATGACGGATCCCACGGGTGAAACCGAAATGAAAAGTTTTGTTGCAGACATGGACGCTTATGGCGCGGCCGGTGCGTTGGTCAAAACGCTGCATGCAAAGCCAGGGCCGGGTGGCACACAGATCTACTTTTCGGTCGACGACTGCGCGACACATCAGGCCCGTATTGAAGCGGCAGGCGGTCAGGTGATCCGGCCGAAGTTTTCCATCGGTGAGTTTGGTTTTGTCACGCTGGCGCAGGACACCGAAGGCAACATGATCGGCTTTAACTCGCTGAAATAAAATCACTTCACATACAATGAAAAGGAAATCCCAATGTCTCAATTGGACGGTTTGATCACGGCAATCGACACTTATTTCGAAGCAATTCATGAATGCGATGTAACGAAGTTGGATGATGTGTTTCATCCGCAATCCAGCCTCTTTGATGCGGACAATGGAGAGGTTTTCGTCGAGCCGATTGACAGCTTTCGCGCCGATGTCGGTGGGCGCAGATCTCCAGAAAGTGCGGGTCAGGCTTTGGAAGCCGAAATCATCGCGATTGATTTTCTGTCATCGCTTAGTGCGACGGTGAAAATCCGCATCCGCGCGCATCAGAACATCTTTGTGGATCACTTGGCCTTTGTGAAGGGAAGCACAGGCTGGAAAATCGTCTCAAAGGTCTGGCACCTCGAGAAGGTACTGCCGTGATCGGTCGAGGCGTCAGAGAGACTGTTTGAAAGGAATGGACATGTCCAAACTGACCAAATTTGCCAAGCTTTCGTCGGCTGCCTGTGTGGCCATCGCGGTCGGGTGGGGCGGTTATGAAGCTCTTCGTCCTGCCTACGACGGGACCGTTGGGATCGCGACCGGGGCTGCGTATGCTCCGGTTCGCGAGACGAACGTCTCGTTTGATATCTGGTATCCAGCACATCCCGGAGGAAAGGTGGTGACAGTTGGAGGAAATGGGGTTTTTTTTGTCACTCCGGCGGGCCGTGATGCACCGTTACGGGACGGAAAATTTCCTTTGGTCCTTATTTCGCATGGGGCGGGTGGCAATGCGGGGCAGTTCGGTTGGATTGCATCAGAGTTGGCGCAAAACGGATACGTCGCGGTGTTGCTAAACCACCCCGGCACCACCAGTGGAAATGCCTCGGCCCAGGCTGCTGTTCGGGTTTGGGAGCGTCCGCAGGATGTCACAGCGGTGTTGGATCATATGGTCCGTCACGAGGATGCGTTTGCATATGTCGATTTTGACAACATTGCCGCTATTGGCTTTTCGGCTGGTGGCTATACCGCTTTGGCGGTTTCGGGTGCGCGGGTCGATCCCGAACGGTTGCAAAGGTTCTGTGACACGAGCGACCACGGCATGTCCGATTGCGCGTTTTTGAGCCATTTCGGCATTGATTTGCACAAGATGGACCTTTCGCCTGCGGCACAGGATTTGCGCGATCCACGCGTGAAAACAGGTGTTATTGTCGACCCGGGCATCATCAGTACAATCACGGCGGAAAGTCTGACAGGTATCGGTATCCCGCTACTTGTCGTCAATCTCGGGACCAACGAAAGCGTTCCAGCTGGTGTGCATGCGCTTGAGGCATCTCGAATGATCCCCTTGGCCGAACACATATTTGTCCCCGACGCGACCCACTTCAGTTTCCTTGCCGAGTGCAAGGAGCGCGGTGCTGAAATTCTTGAGAAAGAGGGCGAGCTAGATCCGTTGTGCGAAGATGCCGGAGGTCGGAGTCGGGGAGAAATCCACGATGATTTGGCCCTGCGATTGATTGCATACCTCGACAATCAGACGGGAAAGCCCGCTTTACTAGCTGCAACAGCGGACACCCAATGACGGGGCACAGGGCGGTATTGGCGCGTTTGCCAAACCCCGCCGAAGCATGGGCCAACCAGAGGCCCATCGTCATGCCAGAGGTTTGCCTTTGGCATGACGTACCCTTTGTGCAGGTGTATTTGTGCGGGTCGTGATCCGATTTGGAACTGGTTGGGCAAGGTTTGGTGGAAGTGAACACGCGCTCTGCGGACGCAGACGTTCTTGCGGCGCGGTTTTTCCATTTCGCTGTGACCCTGTTCACATCCGGCATCGCTTTGATTTGGCATGGTGTTCCCATGGCTCGATGTCGGGTCCGCCAAATCGGATACCATCCAAGGGATTTCATCATGACTTATTTCACATCTGCATTGACCGGGGTGGCCATGCTTTGTGCCATGAGCGCGTCGGCTTCGACTATTCAAGACATGCCGAACCAATATTTCGACTCTATCGCGGCCAAGTTGATCATGGCCGGGTACAGAGACATTCAGATGGTGGATCAAAATGCCTACAAGCTGTCCGCGTTTGATCGGGACGGCAGCGAAGTCTTGATCGTTATGCATCCGTCCAGCCGCCAAATTCTGCGTAAGAGCTTTGTTCACAGCAGCGATGAGTAAATATTGATACTTCAAGTTATTGAACCAAAAACATTTTTGGCGATGCGGGTTACTCCGCATCGCCGCAATTTATTGTGCAGGCAGCGGTTTCGGCGTGTGCCTGCTTGCGCGTGTTCGGGATCCTTGCCGTGGGCGTACGGAGCGCACTGCGCGGCATTGCCGGGATCGTATGGCGGGCAGAAGTTCCCATGAATGCCGTTCGCGATAAGCGCGAGGTGATCCTGGGCAAATGCTACCTATTTGCTGGCCTCGACCCGGAAAGCCTTGCACCGCTGGCGCACGCCAGTTCGATCCGGGTCATCCCCCCCGGGACCGAGATTTTCGCTGCGGGCGACATGGCCGACGGGCTGCGGGTTGTCATTTCAGGGCAGGTACGTTTGTGGATCGCGGACCGAGAGGGGCGGCAACTTACCTTGCATTTTGCCGACGCGAGTGACTCGTTCGGAGAGATTGCGCTGCTTGACAGTTTGCCCCGTTCTGCGTCGGCGACGGCCTCGGAGACAACGCGCTGTCTATTGCTCCCGGTCTCTGCAGTCGAGACAGTACTTGCCGCCGATCCGGTTGTGTCGCGGCATTTGATCCTGTCGCTGTGTACGATCCTGCGGCGCAATGTCGATACGATTGGCGGTTTCGCCTTTTCCGGTCTGGATGCGCGTTTGGCGCGGCGGCTTTACGATCTGGCCCGCAGCCATGCCAAGATCGAGGGGCCGTCTGCACGTTTCACGCGCCGGTTTTCGCAGACCGATTTGGCGCAGCTTCTTGGTGTGACGCGCGAGGCGGTGAACAAAAAGCTTCGTGCGCTTGAGCATGATGGGCTTGTTATGCGTGAGAGTGGCGCGTTGACCCTTGTTGACCTGCCGGGCCTCGCGGCGCGTGCGGAGATTGAGCGCAGCATTGGGCTGGGGTGACACGGTTGCGACTTGGCGCTTTGCCCGGCGCGCGAGATTGGGCATTCTAGGGGTTTCGCCGCATGACCCGGGAGCGCGGCGTCATCCAGCTCCGCAATTGACCCCACCCCGGACCTCTGCCACACAAGAGACTGCATTACAGCCAAGGGGCCCGACTGCGGGCGCGGGACATGAAAGTTATCATCTGCGGAGCAGGTCAGGTCGGCTGGCAGATCGCGCGGCACCTTTCGGGTGAGCGCAATGACGTCACGGTTGTCGACAACAACCCCGAACTGGTGCGCCGCGCGACGGATGCGCTTGATGTGCAGGGGATCGCGGGGTTCGCGTCTTATCCGGATGTGCTGGACCAGGCGGGCGCGCGCGACGCGGACATGATCATCGCCGCCACCTATTCGGACGAGGTCAACATGGTGACCTGTCAGGTGGCGCATTCGGTGTTCTCGATCCCGCGCAAGATCGCGCGGTTGCGGTCGAAATCCTATTTGACGGCGATCTATTCCGACCTCTACCGCCGCGATCACATGCCCATCGACGTGGTGATCAGCCCCGAGATGGAGGTGGCCGAGGCGGCGTTGCAGCGGCTGAACGCGCCGGCGGCGTTTGACACGGAAAAGTTTCTCGATGGCGAGGCGGCGCTGATGGGGCTGACCATCGACGACGATTGCCCGATCGTGAACACGCCGCTGAAGCAGCTGACGGACCTGTTCTCGACCCTGCGGAGCATCGTTGTGGGCATCCGCCGCGAGGGTACGCTCTTTGCACCGGAATCGGGGGATCAGCTGTTCGCTGGCGATTCCTGTTACGTGATGGCCCATAACGAGGACGTGCGCCGAACGCTGGAGATTTTTGGCAAGACACATCGCAAGCAGGAGCGGGTGGTGATCATCGGTGGCGGCAATGTCGGACTGATGGTGGCGCGCGACCTGGAACAGCGGGCCGACCGCGTGCGGGTCAAGGTGATCGAACGCAATCGCAAGATCGCTGAACGGGCCGCTGAAGCGCTTGAGCGTACGATTGTTTTGAATGGCGACGGTTTGGATGTGGGGCTTTTGTCAGAGGCCAATATCGAGCGTGCCGATGCTGTGCTTTGCGTGACCGATGACGACAAGACCAACATGCTTGCGGCGGTGCGGGCCAAGTCCGAAGGCTGCCGGATGGCAATTGCGCTGATCAACGATCCGACGCTGGAGCCGCTGATGGAGCCGCTGGGGATCGACGCCTATATCAACCCGCGCTCGGTCACGGTCAGCTCGATCCTGCGCCACTTCCGGCATGGGCGTGTGCGCGCGGTTTATTCGATTGGCGATGCCGAGGCCGAGGTGATCGAGGCGGAAGTATTGTCGACCTCGCCTATGGCCGGGCAGAAACTGCGCGACATCGATTTCCCGGAAGGCGTGATCGTTGGCGCGGTGCGCAAGGCGGGC
This sequence comes from uncultured Marivita sp., assembly GCA_947503115.1. Classification (GTDB taxonomy): domain Bacteria; phylum Pseudomonadota; class Alphaproteobacteria; order Rhodobacterales; family Rhodobacteraceae; genus Marivita. The sequence goes on along the minus strand of CANNCS010000135.1, from coordinate 4,437 downwards.
AAGGTCAAGCGTCCGACCGGAGCAATGGTGATCGAGGAGGGGGATCAGGTGGTTCTCTTCACGTTGGCCAAGGACGTGCCGGAGGTCGAACGCCTGCTTCAGGTGTCGATCGACTTCTTCTGATCCGATGGCGTTGCTGTATCGCCTGCCGTTTCTGTTGCTGCTGACGGGGTTGGCGTCGGCGGCTATGATTGTGCCCGCTGCCGTTGCGCTGTGGACAGAGTCATTTCAGGACGCTCGGTCGTTCTTTTATTCAGGATTGGTGGGACTGATCCTTTGCGCGTTGATCTCGTTGGCGCTGGCGAACCGTCCGCACAACCGCAATGCAATTCGTCAATTGATGGCGTTGCTGGGTAGCTTCTTGATCCTGCCAGCCGTTTTGGCAGTTCCATTTTACGAATCGATCCAGACCACGACTTTTCTGAACGCTTATCTTGAAATGGTTTCGAGCCTGTCGACCACGGGGTTGCCATTGTTCGCGCCGGAACGTCTGTCGATGGCAGAGCATTTGTGGCGTGCGCAGGTGGCATGGATGGGCGGGTTGCTGATGTGGGTGGCCGCTGCAGCGATCCTTGCTCCGTTGAACCTTGGTGGGTTTGAAGTGACGTCGTTGGGCGAGCCGGGTCAGGACATGGTGGCCGGGGCTGCTCGTCGCGATACCGCCAACCCGGCCAGCCGGTTGGCGCGCAGCGCAGCGGTTCTGGTACCGTCCTATTCATTGCTGACATTGGCGCTTTGGGTGTTGTTGTTGATCGCTGGCGATGCGCCGTTTGTCGCGCTGGTCCATGCGATGAGTGTGATGTCCACCTCGGGAATTTCTCCGGTCGGGGGACCGACCGGGGCCAGCAGTGGCATTGCCGGTGAGGCGATCATGGCGGTTTTCCTGCTGTTTGCTCTTTCGCGGGTGACGTTTTCCCAGGATACGAGCACGTCGCAAAGGGCAGGGTTGCTTCATGACCCCGAGTTCCGTTTGGGGCTTGGCATCGTACTAACGATACCTACGCTGTTGATGTTGCGGCATTTTGTGGCTGCGTTGGATATCGGAGATCAGAACAATATCGTTGCCGCTGCCCGCGCGTTTTGGGGCGCTGCGTTCACAGTTTTGTCTTTCCTGACCACGCATGGGTTTTCCAGCGTGGATTGGGCGGATGCGCAGGCATGGTCGGGACTGGAGACACCGGGGTTGATCCTGATGGGACTGGCCCTGATTGGTGGAGGCGTTGCGACAACCGCGGGCGGGGTCAAGTTGATGCGGGTTTTCGCATTGATCATGAACGGTATGCGCGAGGTTGACCGTCTGGTCCATCCGTCGTCAGTGGGGCGGTCCGGGTTGGTGTCTCGGCGCACCCGACGTGAGGGCGCTTTTATCGCCTGGGTGTTCTTCATGATTTTCGCAATCACGTTGGCCGCAACGACGGTTGCCTTCGCCGCTTTCAGCATTCCTTTCGAACAATCATTGGTGTTTGCGGTTGCCAGTCTGTCCAATTGCGGTCCGCTGGTCGAAGTGGTTCAGGCGGGGCGTTTGACTTTGATCGAACTTGGCCCGGGACCCAAGATCATTGCGTCGTTGGCTATGATCATGGGACGCCTTGAAATGCTTGCACTTGTGGTCATTTTGACACCAGATCTTTGGCATGATTGAGCCTTGGCGGCACACTTGCCGAAATTCCTTGTTTTTCCACTGGAATTTACCAGAGTGCCAAGACATAGTGGCCTGAAATCACGACCGTCGGCGCGACAAAAGCAAGAATAAAGGCTAATTTTATGGCATCTGATAAGCAGAACCTTCAGGACGCATTTCTTAATCACGTCCGCAAGACAAAGGTGCCGGTGACTGTTTTCTTGATCAACGGCGTCAAATTGCAGGGCGTGATCACCTGGTTCGACAACTTTTGTGTGCTCCTGCGCCGGGATGGCCAATCTCAGCTTGTTTACAAGCATGCCATCTCGACGATTATGCCGGCACAGCCGATCAATCTGTATGACGGCGAAGGCGACAATTGAAAGAACACAAGGCGCACGTGACCCCGGCGTGGGTTCTGCATCCTGACATCACCAGCGACAGGTCGCGTCGAGCGGCCCAACCGGCCTTGGCCGAAGCTGTGGCATTGGCCGGAGCTTTGCCGGGGCTGAATGTCGTGGGCAGCACGGTTGTGCGATTGCCAAAACCGCACCCCGGTGCGCTATTTGGGTCGGGCAAGATCAAGGAACTCGAGACTCTGTTTAAGGAAAACGAGGTCGAGTTGGTGTTGGTCGATGGACCTGTTTCACCAGTGCAGCAACGCAATTTGGAAAAAGCGTGGGGGGTCAAGCTGCTTGATCGGACCGGTTTGATCCTTGAGATTTTTAGCGACCGCGCCGCGACCCGAGAAGGTGTACTTCAGGTCGAGATGGCGGCGCTTAGCTATCAGCGCACGCGACTGGTGCGTGCTTGGACGCACCTTGAACGCCAGCGGGGCGGTTTGGGCTTTGTGGGTGGTCCGGGGGAAACCCAGATCGAGGCCGACCGCCGTGCGATTGACGATCAGTTGGTCAACCTGCGCCGACAGCTGGACAAGGTGGTGAAAACCCGCAGTCTGCACCGCGCGGCGCGGGCCAAGGTGCCTTATCCGATCGTTGCCCTGGTCGGGTACACAAACGCCGGGAAATCTACTTTGTTCAACCGGCTGACGGGTGCCGAAGTGATGGCAAAAGACATGCTTTTTGCCACGCTCGATCCGACCATGCGGGCGGTCAAATTGCCGGATGGGCCCGAAGTTATCTTGTCAGATACCGTGGGCTTTATCAGTGACTTGCCGACCGAACTTGTTGCCGCGTTCCGAGCAACGCTGGAAGAGGTGCTGGCGGCGGACCTGATCCTGCATGTGCGCGACATCAGCCATGCCGCGACCGAAGAACAGGCCAAGGACGTCCGCGAAATCCTGAATTCACTGGGCGTGACCGAGACCACGCCGTTGTTGGAGATCTGGAATAAGGTCGATGTAATGGACCCAGAAGCTCGGGAGGCGGCTCAGGCGCGTGCGGATCGCGACGACGCAGTGTTCGCAACTTCTGCGCTAACTGGTGCCGGGTTGGATTTGATGCTTGCGGCGGTAAACCGGACGCTTGACGTGGATCGGCGCGAAGAGACTGTGCATCTGGCTTTCAACGAGGGTCGAAAGCGATCTTGGCTTTTCGACAAAGCCTTGGTCGAGAAAGAAACACAGGATGACACTGGCTATACTTTGCTGGTGCGATGGTCGGCAAAGGATGCCCGGCAATTCGAATCTTTGTAAGCTCGGCATTGGTATCTTTTGGGATTACATTTTAACCAAAGGGGACGTGAACTTGCGGGACGTACCGGAAGAAGGTAGTCGTTAGTTCCATTAGACATTCTACGCGCCAGATTAGGTCGATCTCATATGCCAACCTGGACATCAGTGACGACAACAATTGCCCCGGCTTGGTATATACTTGGTCATGCGCGCCATTTGATGTCTCAAGGTGCCTCTCGACCAATATATTTTCTGGACAAGCCGGAAATGTATTCCCCAAGTGATTTCGAGTCTTTCAATCAAAACATCCGATATGTGATTTGCGACGGTAAATATTGGGAGAAATTGAAAGGCGTACCGCCAACGGTTCCACATAGACAGCTTGTCAATTTGAAAGTCGCTCGCAAAGTCAGCGCTGATGATTGGTATTTACACCTCGACTCGGACGAGTTCCTTCATTTGAATATAGATCTCTTTGATTTGGTTGATAATTTACCTGCCGATGTCACGGAAATTCGCCTTCAGAATTTTGAGCGGATCATGCGTCCTGATGCGTCCACTTGGCACACTGGTGCGTTCCGTGTTCCTTGCTGGAACAGGACAGAACTTTCCAATTATCCAGAGTTCATCCAGCCGTTTTTGGCTCTTGGCCTTGCAAATTACTACCACGGAAAATCATTCGTGAGAAATTCGCCAATTATCACTCAGGGAATCCACGGAGCGATACGAAAAAGTGAATTTGAAGTCATTCGCTTTAACGTGCCTTGGGACACCGGGTTCATTGGCCATTATCAATACTCGGGGCGCGAGTCTTTCTACCGGAGGTTCGCCTATAAGCGCCAAGACGGAGAAGCTTTGCTTAAACATGAGATCGCGCAAGCAAGGTGGATCGTCGAAAACGATTTTGCTCAAGACAAGATTTCATTGTTGGGACGTTCGTTGTTTGAAGTGGACGCTACAGTTGCAGACGAATACTGCCAAAAAGGTTTGTTTCGGGACATGCCAGAGGCCTACACTTCGAGAATTGAAAGCTCTTTCGATGCGGAGCATCTTCGGGTGTCTGGATAATTCCGTTTTGAAGCGATGGTAAGTAAAAGCGAGAGCGCACTCTAGTGCTCCGAGTCTGACACTTCTTACCTGTTTCCGCGGATTTCATCGAGCGCGTCCAGCGCACGGCGTTCCC
>CANNCS010000134.1 GCA_947503115.1 uncultured Marivita sp. | reverse complement strand
GCCATGGAATCAGAGCGCGGGCGAGCTGGGAACCTCAGAAATCCCTAATGAGTCAGAAGCCAGCCCCTTTGGTATCACTCCCGTCTTCGGCCAAAAGCACCGGCACATGCGCCACCATCGGCACCGGATTGCCGTTCATCACCAAACTGCCAAACCCCCGTTCGCGCACAAACGCGATGTCCTTGGCATGGTCGCTGCTGTGAAAACTTGGGTTCGGATGCATGGGTCACTCACAAGGTCGCTGAAATACGGCAGAGCTTGCACAGACGAGCGCGAAAATCCCGCTCTTAATTGTACCCGAGACAATCACCCCGCTTTGGGATGCGTTGCCTCATACACCTTCATCAGATGAACCGTATCGACCGATGTATACGCCTGCGTGGTCGACAGAGACGCATGCCCCAGCAATTCCTGAATCGCACGCAGATCGCCGCCCGCCGACAGGAGATGTGTCGCAAAGCTGTGTCGCATCGCGTGCGGTGTGGCCGTTGCGGGAAGGCCCAGTTGCATCCGCGCCTGTTCGGTCACTTTCTGCACAAGCCGGGGGTTCAAGGCGCCGCCCCGTGTGCCGCGGAACACCGGCGCATCTGGTGCCGTCTCGAACGGACACTGTTGCACATAACGCGCCACCGCTTGCCGCGCGATGGGCAGAACCGGAACCACCCGTTCCTTGCCGCCCTTGCCGACAATCCTAATCGCTTCGCCCAATGGCAGGTCACGACCAGTCAGGCTCAATGCTTCGGAAATCCGCAATCCGCACCCATACAGCAGTGTCACCACGGCCATGTCACGCGCGCCAACCCAGTCCTTCTGCGCCTGTTGGCCTACGGTATCGATCATCTCGCGTGCCGCGTCCTCGCTCAACGGCCGGGGCAGTTTCTTTTGGAACTTTGGCGCACGGGTCGACAAAACGGCGGTGGGTTCAAACCCCTCGCGTTCGGACAGCCACCTGTAGAAGGACTTAACCGCCGACAGCTTGCGTGCCAAAGACCTTGCGCTTGCACCACCGCTGCGCACCCGCGCCATCCAGGCTCGCATGTCCGGCACCGTGATCCGTGCCAAGGGCGCAAGCCCCTGCGCCTCACCTGTGTATTCGGTCAGGAAAGCGATGAAATCGACCACGTCTGTGCGATAGGCCGTCAGCGTGTTCTCGGCTGTTCCGTTCAGCGCCCGGCTCGATGCGAGCCACCCCTCCAACGCGTCCCGCGCCGCCGGAGAGATCATCAGGGTCATGACAACCAGCGCCGCATCTGCCGCTCGAACACGCCGGTGAAAAACGTCAGAAGGTCGGTGCCCTGCTGTGGTGTGAATTGGTGCGGATCTTCCGCCCCCATTACCAGCAACCCGGGCAAACGCCCCGGCCCAAAATCCAGCTTCAGACAGGCTTCCGAGCGGATCCAATCCGCTTTGTCGCCATAGATTTCGCGTGTGCCAGTGTCGATCTGGCGCAGTGTCACCTGACGCGGCGGGGCATTGCGACCGGTGCTGAGATAGGCGTCGATGAAGCCGGGCGCTGCAACCGAAAGAACTGATCCAAGCCGTTTGATAGCCGGGTCTTCATCGTTCTGAACGGATTCCAGCACCAGCTTGATCACGTCGACGCGCAGAATCTCGGCCACGTCGCCGCCAAGGTCGCGTAGGAAGGCTTCGAACTCCACCGGGTCGAGCATCCGCAGAATGGCGCGGTGCACCTGATTGGTACCAGCAAGATTTTCGTACGCCGCCGCAATCACCGAACGGTGCGTGTCTTCCAACCGGTCAAGACGGGATTCGAGCCGATCCATCGCGATGCCGCGCAGATCCACGATATTGCCACCCATTGCGCGTTCATTCGCAGCGATCAAAGCCCGCATCAGGTCTTGATCTTCGAGAATCACATCGGGACGCGTCATGATCTTTTCGCGCAAGTCGTCGTCGATACGGGGGCTGCTCATGCCATCCTCGTGGTTTTGTATTTTGCGCGACCCTAGCAGCCACGCCAAAAAGATGCCCGCATTTTTTCCATCAAATGCGGGCAACTTGAAAAACTGTGGCAGAAGCGCAGGAGCGCCCTTCGAAGGGTGTAGATAAGCCGCGTCAACGCGGCTTTGCCCAGCTTAGAGGATCTTGATGTTGGCCGCCGCTGCGTCCTTGATGAACTGGTCCAGACCTTTGTCAGTCAGAACATGGTTCGCCATCGCCTTGATCACCGCCGGAGGGGCGGTCGCTACATCGGCACCGATTTTGGCGCATTCGCTCATGTGGTTGGCGGTGCGGATCGACGCGGCAAGGATGTTGGTCTCAAAGCCGAAATTGTCGTAAATTTCGCGGATATCCGCGATCAGGTCGAGCCCATCCATGTTCAGATCATCCAGACGCCCGATGAACGGAGAGATAAACGTCGCCCCCGCCTTAGCCGCCAGAAGCGCTTGATTGGCCGAAAAACACAGCGTCACGTTGACCATCTTGCCTTCATCGGTAAGCACCTTACACGCCTTGAGGCCGTCCCAGGTCAGCGGCACCTTGACTGCGATGTTCTCGGCAATCTCGGCCAGCTTGCGGCCTTCTGCGATCATGTCTTCGGCTTTCAGGGCCACGACTTCTGCAGATACCGGACCGTCGACCAGATCGCAGATTTCCTTGGTCACTTCGAGAATGTCGCGGCCCGATTTCTTGATCAGGGATGGGTTCGTGGTCACACCATCGACCATGCCCAGATCGTTCAGTTCCGCGATGGCGTCGATTTCGGCTGTGTCGACAAAGAATTTCATAGCTGACGCTCCTGTGATGGGTTGGCCTTTCCTACCTTGGGCTTTACCCCATGACAATGCAGACTGAAACCCTGAAGTGATGGCGCTAACATCCAGCTATTTCGACGAAGGCGCGCTGATCGGCGTGTTGACCACCCAGCCGTTGGATAGGGTGCTGGATTACCGCGCGCCCGAGGGGGGCTGTCATCTGGGCGCATTCGTCGAAGTGCCGCTTGGTCCGCGCAAAGTTCTGGGTGTGGTCTGGGGGCCGGGGCAGGGCGACTACGACATCTCCAAAGTTAGATCGGTGATCCGGGTGCTTGATGCGGCACCGATGCGCGAAGAACTGATGTCTTTCCTGAACCGCGCAGGTGATTACACACTGACACCGATGCCCGCGATGCTGCGTCTGGCCACCCGCGCGCCGGGGCTGGGCGATCCGCCCTCGATGCGTAAGATTTATCGTCTGGGGGATACCACGCCGGACCGCATGACCGACGCCCGCACCCGTGTGCTCAACGTGCTGCAAGAGATGGGAGGCCTGTCGCTCACCCTCAAGGAATTGGCCGAGGCAGCAGGCGTGACCACCTCGGTCGTCAAAGGTCTTGTGAAGCAAGGGGCCGTGCGCGAGGAAGACAGCCCGCGCGACACGCCGTTCCCAACCCTCGACCCGTCCTACGCAGGCAAGACACTGACCGAAGACCAGACCAAGGCGTCGGCCTCCCTCCGCGCTGCGGTCGCCACGCGGGCCTATGGGACGACCCTGCTCAAAGGTGTCACCGGATCAGGTAAGACCGAAGTCTATCTCGAAGCGGTGGCCGAATGTTTGGCACAAGGCCGTCAAGCGCTGGTGCTGCTCCCCGAAATCGCACTGACGGCCGAGTTTCTCACCCGCGTCGATGCCCGGTTCGGGGCCAAACCCGCCGAATGGCATTCCGGCGTGACCATCACCGAACGCCGCCGCGTCTGGAAAATGGTGGCGCAGGGCGGCGCACAACTTGTCGTCGGTGCGCGCTCATCCCTCTTCTTACCGTTCCGCGATTTGGGTCTGATCGTCGTCGATGAAGAACACGACACGTCCTACAAACAAGAGGACGGAGTGCTCTACAACGCGCGCGACATGGCTGTTCTGCGAGCCTCGATCTGCGGAGCTCAGGTGATCCTTGCCTCTGCGACGCCAAGTCTGGAATCGTGGGCCAATGCCGATGCAGGCAAATACACCAAGCTTGAACTGACCTCCCGCTTTGGTGCGGCGGTCATGCCTGACATGCATGCCATCGACATGCGGAATGAACAACTCCCCAGCTCAAATTGGATTTCCCCCACGCTGCAACGCGCGGTGCAGCAGCGACTCGACAACAAGGAACAGGCGCTCCTGTTCATCAACCGCCGCGGCTATGCCCCCGTCACCATCTGCCGTGCCTGTGGGCACCAGATTGGCTGCGACCATTGCGATGCCCGGATGGTGGAACATCGCTTCCTGAAACGCCTTGTCTGCCACCAATGCGGTGAGACCAAACCGCTGCCCAACACCTGCCCGTCCTGCGAAGCCGAAGACAAACTCGCTGCCGTCGGCCCCGGCGTTGAACGCCTCGCCGAAGAAGCACAAGCGCTCTTCCCCGACGCCCGTCTTGCCGTTCTGTCCTCGGACATGTTCGGCTCTGCCCGCGCGATCAAGGCCGAGATCGAAACCATCGCAAGTGGTGGGGCGGATCTGATCATTGGAACGCAGTTGGTCGCCAAGGGGCACAACTTTCCACTTCTGACGTTGGTCGGCGTGATCGACGCCGATCTTGGCCTGCAAGGGTCTGACCTGCGTGCTGCAGAACGAACGTTCCAATTGATGCGGCAGGTGGCAGGCCGGGCCGGGCGCGCTGACAAACCCGGTCAGGCGCTGATGCAGACCTACCAGCCCGAACATCCCGTGATCCGTGCGATCTTATCGGGGGATGAACAGGACTTCTGGTCTGCCGAAGCCGGGGAGCGCCGCGCGGCTGGTGTGCCGCCCTATGGGCGTTTGGCCGGGATCATCCTGTCTTCGACCGACGTGCAAGAGGTGTTTGACCTTGGCAATGCGCTCGCGCGCAACGACGGGCCGTTGCGTCGTGTTGGGGCGCAGGTGTTCGGACCGGCTCCGGCTCCCATTGCCCGTGTGCGCGGTCGCCATCGCGTGCGCTTGTTGGTCAAAGCGCCCAAAGGCACCGCGCTGCAAGCGGCGCTGGCGGAATGGGTTAAACCCTTTCGGCTGAAAGGCGAGCTGCGTATGGCAATCGATATCGACCCACAAAGCTTCTACTGAGATCAGCAACGGTTTTCATCCGACTGAAATCCCCGACGCGTCAACGCCTCCGTTGCCCCAAAAAGCTCAATCCAGAACCCAGCCATGGTTCAGGTTCTCCCGCATTAAGCGCTGTCCCAATGTGCCACGCGGCACCGCGATCTGCGCAAGATAGGCAGTCTTCTGCGCCAAATATCCTCGCACCGTTTCAATCGCCTGTGCCCCGGACAGCGCGGCAAAGCGCAGGGTCTGTCCTGACCGAAACTGCACCAATCGGTCGGTGTCTGACGCAATCGCAGTGGCGATCTTTGGGTAGCCGCCAGTTGTCTGGTGATCGGCCAAAAGCACTGTTGGGACACCGTCCCCCGATACCTGCACAGACCCGCGGACAATCGGTTCAGATGGGATCGACAACGCGCCAGCAAGCGGTAACTCAGGTCCCCGCAAACGCATCCCCATTCGGTCATAGGCATCGGTCACGGCAAACCGCTCGGTTAGGAATTTCTCTAGAGCGTCTTGTGCGAAATGCTGATCTTGCGGGCCGGTCACCACACGGACAGGCCCATCCGTCACAAAGCTTGGGCGCGGTACAGCCCCAGACCGCTCTTCGCGCACCGAGGCATTTGCGACCCGCAGCGTTTGCCCCGACTGAACAGCGCCACCGCCAAACCCTGACGCCGCATGGGTTGCGGCACTTCCCAGCCATTCGGTACAGCCAACCGACCCTGCAAAGGCGAGGTACGCCCAACTGCCGGACGTGCCGCCGCGAATGGTGATCCGGTCTCCCGCTTCAGCGGTCAGAACCGTCCACGACCCGTGCTTTCGGCCGCGATGTTCGATCACGAAATCCCCACCTGTGACTGCAAAGCTGACTGCGCCCGAGGAGCATGTCAGCGCCAACCCACCCAAGGAAATCTCAATCGCGGTTTGGCCATGCAGGTTGCCCAATGCCGCATGGGCGGCGTCAAAGGCCAGCCGATCCATCGGGCCCGATGCAGAAACACCGTATCGCATATGCCCCGTGCGACCGGCGTCTTGAAATGTCACCAAGGGGCCGGCGAAACTGACCAAGAATGTAGCATCAGTCATGATCGGCCTCTTTCTGTGCACTTTCAAAGGTCGCAAGGTCGATCCGCTCAAACGTGACCCGGTCTCCGACATCGAATAGAAAAGGGCGTTCGGGATCACCCGTCAGGATACGGGTCGGGGACCGCCCGATGATCGACCAGCCCGTGGGCATGGTCAGCGTGGTCACAAGACATTGTGGCCCGGCAATGATGACGCTGCCCGCAGGCACATCGCGCACTGGCGTTGGCTTTCGCGGGATACGTATCTCTTCGGGGATACCAGACAGATAGGCATAGCCCAGCGAAAACCCGTACATCAGAACATCATATTGCCCAGCCAAGTGCGCGGCGATGACGGCCTCGTGTGACAATCCCGCTGCATTTGCAACCGCTTGAAGGTCCGGCGCAAAGGGCGACTCGTAGCACACCTGCAACCGTCGCACCTGTCCTTCGATCTCGCCAGGGTGCACATCCTTGAGAAGTGCACGCAGATGGTACTCCACACTGTCATGGTCGGTCACGTTCACGTCAAAGCTGACCAGCAGGTTGACCAGCGCGGGAACCGTTTCGATCATCCCGAAAGGTGGTGTTTCAGCAATCGCGCGATCAAGAGCGACAACCATGGCGTGGGACTCTGCGCTGTGCGTATCAGAAAAGCACACCAGCAACGCATGATCAGCAATAGGTTTGAACCAGGGCTCCATGATGGACCTCATTCAGATGAATAATAGAAAGGTGTGAAAGCTATTGTAGCGCGTTTGGCAGGAAGAGTGCGATGCTTGGAAACGCGATGAGCAGAAAAGCCATCGCCAGCATCGTCAAACAATAGGGCAACGCCCCCAGCATGACCTCATTCAGGCTTCCGGATTTTCGCGCGCCTTGAACCACATACAGGTTCAATCCAACCGGCGGAGTGATCAGTGCCATTTCGATCAGCACAATCATAAGGATGCCGAACCAGATCACGTCATAGCCCTGTGCCACAACCAACGGAACGATGATCGGGATCGTCACCACCATCAACGACAATGTTTCGATGAAGAACCCAAGCACGATGTAAAGCACGACCACGACAAGGATCGTCTTGAGCGGTGTCAGCCCTAACCCGGTCATGAACTCGGTCAATTCGCGGCCCAACCCAGCCGAAGCCAGCGTGAAATTCAGGAATGACGCGCCGATGACGATCAGCATGATCATCGACGTGATCTTGACCGTGCCCATCAGGCTCTGGGTTAGCATCCCCCATGATACGCCGCCAAAGACCAGTGCGATGGCCAGCGCCCCGGCCACGCCCACGGCAGCGGCCTCGGTCGGTGTGGCCCACCCGCGATAAATAGAACCGACGATCAGCCCGAACAGGATGATGATCGGAACCAAGTCAATCAGCGCCCGCAGCATTTTTGGAAACGGAAAGGTCCGCCGCACCCCGCCAAGGTTCGGGCGTATCAGGCAGATCACCGCCGTGATCGCCATAAATGCAACCGCCAGCGCAAGACCGGGGATCAGCCCGGCCAAGAACAATTGCGGGATCGAAGATTGGGTCAGGAACCCGTAAACGATCAGGTTAATCGATGGCGGGATCATAATGCCCAGAGTGCCACCTGCCGCGATGGCCCCGGAAAAGAGCTTGGGGTCATAGCCCAGCTTTTCGGCCTGCGGCATGGCCACTGTCGCTACCGTCGCAGCGGTCGCGACCGACGATCCAGAAGTCGCCGAAAACATCGTCGCCGTTGCGATATTGGCGTGCACCAATCCACCCGGCAGCCACGACACCCAGCGGTCCAGTGCCGCATAAGTGCGGGTGGCAACACCGCTACGAACAAGGATTTCGCCCAGCAGTACAAAGAACGGAATGGCGATCAGCGTGGCCGAGTTTGAGGCCGACCATACCATGTTGCCCAAGCCCCGCGTGAGCGGAAAGCTCGAAAAGAACGTGTCGATTCCGAAGCCCAGAAGGAACAACACAATCCCGACGGGGATCGACAGGGACAAAAGGCCCAACAAGCCAACAGAAACATAGAAGATCATTGCAGGCTGTCCTGTTCCGCGAAGGTGCCGACAAAGGCTTCGGTTTCTTCGTGACGACGTTTGATCAACAGGCTTAGCGCTGCGAATGTCACCAGCGTCGACATCGCCGCGAACCAGATCCACCCAGCAAACCACGGTGCCTGGACCAACGCCAGCGGTGTCTCAAGCGGCGTGTTGGCGCGCGATCCGTTGACCAACGAACGTTCCAGCACCGGCCATGACTTGATCGCGATGGTGATGACCACGCCGGACATCACCACCATCGAAAACACATCGAACAGTGATCGCACAAACGACCCCGCGCGACTGCGCAGCAGGTCGATACGGACATGCCCGAGTTCCAGCAACGTAAAGGACATCCCCCACGAGGTCGCGAGAGCCATGGCATAGCCCGCGATCTCTTCAGTGCCGCCAAGTGACGTGCCGATCTGGCGCATGATGATATCGGTCAGCACGAACGCAGCGCACATCAACAAGCCAAGACCCACCACAAGGGCGACCCCTCGGTTGATCCGGCGCAGTCCGTCGATCATCTTCAGTTCCATGTCAGGCACGTTCCTTGGTGGTTTCGGGGTCAGCTTAGTTGATCGTCACACCGACCACTTTACCAACACTGTCGTTCCAACGCGCTGCCCAGTCACCGCCTGCACGCTCGGCCCATTCGGGCAGCACTTCGCCTGTCAGGATATCACGCGCGCGCGCGAAATCGGCATCGCTTACGTCAACCAAAGTCATCGACCTTGCGTCACCCGAAGGGCAGTCTCCATTACCGGTCAGGCAGGCGATGTCATTGACCAAAGCATCCTGCGCACTGGCCCATGCCGGATCTTCGAAGCCGGTCTTGATTTCGCCTTCAATCAGCGCTTTCTGATCGTCGGACAGGCTGTTCCACTTGTCCATGTTGATCGCGGTCACAACAGAATCCCAGCCACCCAACGGGATCGGCAGAAGATGCGTCGACACTTCCCACCAGCCCGCGCTGTAGCCAGATCCGGCGCCGGTCACGGCACAATCGACCACACCGTTCTGCAACGCGCCCGGTACTTCGGAGAAGGACACGTTCACACCCTCGGCCCCCAACGCTTCAAGCAGTTTGGCAGTCATGCGACCTGATGCGCGGACCTTCAGGCCTTCCAGATCGGCAAGGTTGGAAATCTCGTGATTGCAGAACACGACCTGCGGAGGATAGGGCGCAATCGCCAGAACATGGCTGTTAAAACGGTCGCGATAAATATCAGCCACCATCGGCCGCGCCGCATCGACCATCGCGCGGGCCTCGTCCGCGGTCAGTGCGATCAACGGCACATCGAGACCTTCCAGCTCGGGCGTATCGGCCACGGCATAGTCTGCCACGGTCATTGCCACGTCATAGACCCCCTGACCCAGCAATGGGTAGATGTCACCCAGACCAAGGCTCATCTGGTTGTGGGTGGTCAGCTCAACGGTGATGTCTCCACCCGACGCGGCAGGCAGGGTTTCGCTCCAGAACGGGGCTTCATACTGGTTGTGCAGCGGCAGGCTGGACCAGCTTCCGACAACCGACAGGTTTTCAGCAAAGACCGGTGTCGAACACACGGTGCTTGCCATCAGCAGGGCGAGCGATTTTTTCATCGTTAGGTTCTCCTTGTTGGTTCGATTTTATGTCTGTTTCAGGATCGGTGTCTCGGCATCCTCGGCCACATCCGCAATCAGCATGTGTCCTGGCGAATGCGTGATGCAGAGCGGCAGGCCGGCATCCAGAAGCACGTTCTGTGGGGTCACGCCGCAGGCCCAGTACACCGGCACTTCGCCATCGTGGATCTCGACCGTGTCACCCCAATCGGGCCGGGAGAGATCAAGAATTCCGATCTTCGCTGGATCACCACTGGCAATGGGCGCGCCATGCGCCTGTGGGTAGCGGGCGCAGATCGCTCGTGTCTGTTCCACCTGATGTTCAGGGATCGGACGCATCGTCACGACCATCTGGCCTCCAAACGGCCCGGCAGGCACAAGATCGATGCTCGACTTGAACATCGGCACATTGCGCCCGCTTTCGATATGGCGAACCGGGATATCGTTGCGCATAAGCGCGTTCTCGAAGGTGAACGAACAGCCAAGCGCGACGGTCACAAGATCATCCACCCAAACCTCGCGAATATCGGTCACTTCTTCGCTCAAGGCACCGTCGCGAAACACACGGTATTTGGACACATCGGTGCGAATGTCGATGTCCTGTCCCAAGGTGCGCATCTGCGGATCGCCGGTATCACCGACGCCCACAACCGGGCAGGGCTTAGGGTTGCGTTGGCAAAAACGCAGGAAATCCAGCGCGTAGCGTTCGGGCAATATGGCAAGATTGCATTGCAGGAAACCAGCGGCCAACCCGGCAGTGTGGCCGTCGTACGATCCACGGCGGATTGCGGCCCGCACCTCTGTGGGAGATGCGCCAATCAGGCTGGAATGCGAAACGGAATCTTGTGCCATCAGCCGGTCCTTCGTGAGGTTGCCGAACAATCACACAGGGGCTGGCTTTCGCGCAAATTATCATTTTGTATCAATAACGATAAAGAAAATTTATCTACTTTGGCACACTACACGACACAGGGCGCATTTCGCCAATTTTAGGGGTGGTGCCGACCGGCGAGATGGATTCTGAACACGG